>DIMS01000064.1 GCA_002425685.1 Synergistaceae bacterium UBA5560
TGCTCGATGGGCACCACGGGATGGTCCGTGATGATGCAGAAGTGCACCCCCGCACGATGGAGCGCGAGCGGCGTGTCCCAGGTCTTGAACCGCAGCTCGATCTTGGGTTTCCCCGTGAGGGTGGGACCCACCGCCGCCCTGGCCCTCTGCTCCGCCAGGAAGGGCGCGATGAGGTGGCCTTCCGTGCAGTGCTCCAGGGTGATCCGGAGATCGAACTCCCTGGCGATGCGCAGGGCCGTGACGATGTCGTCCGCCCGATGGGCGTGCACGCAGAGGGGCAACTCCCCGTCGAGCACGGGCAGGAGCGCCTCCCGGGCGAGATGCCGCTCTTCCGATTCGCCCTTGGCGGCGGCCTTCTCCCGTTTGAGCCGATAGTTCAGCGCCTCGACGAAACTGTTCCGCAGGAGCGCCGCATTGCCCATGCGCGTGTTGGGAAGCTTGCCCTTGCTCTTGTAAACCCGGATGGGATTCTCTCCCAGGGCGGCTTTCATGGACGAGGGAGCCCGGACCACCATGCGGTCCGTCACATCCCGCCGCGTCTTGATCACCGCCCCCTGTCCGCCGAGCACGTTGCCGCTGCCGGGAAGGACCTGCACGCAGGTGACTCCCCCCGCGAGGGCGTCGTCGAACCCCGTGTCGCCGGGGTAGATGGCGTCCAGAATGCGCAGGTGAGGCAGCACGGGGTCCGTCATGTCGTTGGCGTCCTCCATGTCCTCTGGAAAGCCCTCGCAATAGACCCCAAGGTGCGTGTGTGCGTCGATCAGCCCCGGAGTGATCCAGATTTCCGGACCGCCCTCCGCCGGAACGTCCGGAAAACGCGCCGCCGCCTCTTCGGCGGGCAGAATCTCCCGCACCTTTCCATCCTCCACGAGCACCGCCGCGTTTTGCACGGACACGCCCCGCCCCGTCTCCACCGTACCGCCCAGAAACAACCGTCTCTGTACCACCGTAATCCTTCCTTTCGTGCGTTCCGGATTTCCCGGATTCCTCTGAAACCCCGTTCGCCTTCTTCGACTCCGTCGCCGATGAAACCGTTCTCCTGCGCACGCTTCTCCAGGGCTTCCCGGCATCTCCGGAACGCCCTGGTGTTTCGTTCACGACGCTCCCCGGAAGTGCCCGAAAATGGACCCCCGATGATTATACGGATCGATGCGGCCGGAAACAAACGTTGTTGCGTTCGCGCCCCTCCTGGGGTATGGTAGGATTATCCGTTCTTCGCGAAGGAGGTTTTGCCATGGTCCGCTCCTTCCCCACGCAGAACCGGACCGGTTCCTGCGCCCCTGCGCCTCGCAACCTCTCTCTTTCTTTCCTTGCGCTCGTGCTTCTTCTTGCAGGACTCTTGCACGCAGGCGCCGCCGCGGAAGAGCCTTCCCCTGCGGCGCAATCCCCCGCGGCACCGACACAAGCAGCCGCCCCGTCATCTCCGACCTCCGCAGACATCCTTCAGAAACGCATCGAGGACGTGGAACGACGCATCGTCGCCGCGGAAAACGCCGTTTCCTCCGCTACCGCGGACGCTTTGGGCGTCTCTCTGGACGAACTGCGGCAGCGCGTTGCCATCCTCAGAGAAAATGCCGCCTATCTTCGCCGGATCAAACTCGCTCTGGAGGACCGGACGGTCCTCCAGAAGGAACTGGGCTCCCTCAGGGAAAAACTCGCCGCAGGAACGCTCGACGTCCCCCAACAACCGCCCTTCACGCTCTCCTTCTACGACGGCTACCTGGACCAGCTGGACACGCTCGCCCAACGGCGGGATTCCATCACCATGTCCCTCTCCATGTCCACCACATCCCTCGAAACGCTGAAAGCCCGGCTCGACGACATCGCCCGGCAACAACGGGCTCTGGCCGAACAAAAGGAGAAGGGAACGTCGGACCCGACGGAACGAAAGCGCATGGAATGGCGATCGGAACGACTCCAGCTCCTGCAGGAACTGGGAAACGCCAATCTCGAACAGCTCACCAGGGCCGTGGAGAACCAGAAACTGGAGCAGGAGATCGTCGCGGTCACCCGGGAAATTCTCACCCGGACCGCAAGCTGGATCAGCGAGAACGTGCACTTCGACCAGGAGGATCTGGACAAACAGGTTCAGGCTCTGCAGACCCGCATGGAAAACCTCCGCAAGCGCATCGCCTCACTGATGGAACAGCGCAACCGGGTGGAACGGGCCGCCATGCGGGCGCAGACGCTAGCTGCGGAAGCCGTGACGGATCAGGACAAGATCGTCACAACCGCACTGGCGAAGACCCTCGACGCCTTCCGGGAGTACTATCAGCGCGCACTGGAGTACTCGGAGGGCCGATTGGGCATTCTCTCGGACTTCGAGGCGATCTGGCGCATCCGCTACCAGTACATCGCAGACCGGGAAAAGGGCAAGGAAACGGACACGGAGAACATCAGAAAGAACGTCGAGGCTCTCCGGAGCGAGATTGCAACACTGGAGCACTCCATCCGGTTCTTCCAGGGATACCAGGTGACGCTCCAGAGTCGCATCACCGCTCTTCAGCGCGAGGAGGACAACGAAGCGCTTCCCTTTTACCGCCTCGTGTCCCCCCAGCTCCGAGGCGAACTCCGGGCACTGCGGGATCTGGCAGCGGACAACGGAGAGCACCTGTCCCTGCTTCTCCTGGCGAGCCAGCGCTATCAGCGCCTTCTTGAGAATCTGGAGAAGCGCTACAGAGGGCTGAACATCAAGGAACGGGTGAACATCCTCTGGCAGGACCGGGTGATGAGCATCTGGAACATGGAGCTCTGGGTCATCGACAACCGTGCCGTGACGGTGCGGAAAGTGATCCTCGCCTTCGCCATCTTCTTCCTCGGCCTCTGGGGCGCCAAGGCGGGAACGCGCTGGCTGAACAAAAAGCTCCGTCGCCGCTTCGAGATCGAACGGGACGCCGCCGCGGCGATCCAGCGCATCATCTATTACGTGCTGGTGATCATCGTCTTTCTCTCCACCCTCAAGATGGTGAACATCCCTCTCACGGCCTTCACGATCATCTTCAGCGCCTTCTCGGTAGGCCTCGGTCTCGGGCTGAAGGACCTCTTCGCCAACATGGTGACGGGGTTCTTCCTGCTGCTGCACAAACCCTTCCGCACTCAGGACGTCATCGAGGTGAACGGTATCACCGCCACGGTGCAGGAGATCGGGGCTCGCTACACCATTCTCCGTACCTTCGACAACAAGGAAGTCATGATGCCCAACAACGTGTTCTTCACGAACCAGATCACCAACTGGACCCTCTCGGACAAGATCACCCGAAACAAGCTCACCGTCGGCGTGGGATACGATTCGCCCGCGGAGAAAGTGGAGGCCCTGCTCCTCGACATCGTGAGGAGCCATCTGAAGATCCAGAAAAAACCCGCGCCCTTCGTGGTCTTTCAGGATTTCGGCGACAGCGCGCTTCTTTTCGACCTCTACTTCTGGGTGGACATGAACATCGGCGTGGGGATGCGCGTCGCCAGCGACCTGCGCTTCCGCATTCTGGAGCGCTGCAGGGCGGAGGGCATCTCCATCGCCTTCCCCCAGAGAGATCTGCACCTGCACACGCCCCGCCCCCTGGAACTCCGCTTCGAGAACCCGGAACAAGCCCCCCGGCCGGGCCGGGATGGCGAAACACCGCCTTCCGCGGAAAAAGCCCCTCCGCCACCACAGGAGGTCTGAACGGAAAGAGTATCGGCCCGGGGAATGCAATGTCCCCGGGCCGATACTCTTTTTTCGCACATGTCCCCTGGATCGAACCGGACAGACCCTTCGGCGCGATCCGGCGCTCGCCCGCTACCGCTCTTCGGAGAGCGCCTCCTCCAGGGCGTCCTTCTCGTGTTCCAGAAGGCGTCGCTTGTCCTGAACGGCCTCGATGCACTGGAGCATGATTTCTCCCGAATGGGCGAGAAGGAACACCGCCAGAGCGAGATCCACATCGCCGGAAAAACGCTCCGCCAGCTCCTTCAGTGCCGCATCGTCCCCCCGAAAGCTCGGCGTGCAGGTGTAGCGGTCCTGGTCGTCTCCGACGATGGAGAAGGAAACGCCCTCGTAGGCGAAGGCGACGTCCCGCTCTCCCATCGCCACCACCCGGGCCATGGCGGTGAGGAACTTGGCGGCATCCTTCCTGACCTGGGCATTCGCGGCGTCGAGATCGTCCCCCCGCTGTTTCAGGTCGAGGCAGGCATTCCGCAGAGCCAGCACGTACTGGGAATAGGCGTAAGGCATGACGCACTCCTCCCTTCTGTCCTAACGCCCGCCGCTCCGTCTTCGGGAACGGGGGCGCCTCTTCGGCGAACGGCTGGGGGAATAAAACGCCCCCTGGGGCACCTCGCCGCTCTTTCCTTTCTTTTTCTTGCCCTTGGGGGAGTCTTTTCTCTTCTTCGCGTCTCCCCGCGGTTCTTCCGGAGAAGGCGACGTCCCACCGCCGACAGAAGCCTCCGGCGTCGCGTCGGATCCCGCGCCATCGGGGCGGCCGGGAGCGCCCCTCCCTTTCCGTTTTCCCGACGCGCTCCGGGTTTTCTCCCGGAGGAGTTCCGGGCGAGGCAAGGGCGTTTCGGAGCGGCTTTCGGAGATCTCCTGGAGACATTCCTCGAAGGTGAACACCGTCTCGTCGATACGCTCCACCTCCGCCTCCAGCTCTCCCATGCGGGCGAAGGAGTATCCCTCGGGGAGGGCATTGGCGAAACGCTTGATCTTCAGCAGTGCCTGGAGGCGATTTCGCTCGTACCGCTCCACGATCGTCGCGGCGGCGAGGGAGGAGGGACGCTCCTCCTCGCAGAAGAGCCAGGCCATCTGGAGGTTCTCGCCCACCTCCATCTCCTCGAACCAGATGTCCCCCAGCACAGCCCGGAAGCGGCGCCGGAGGTGGTGCGGCACGAGGCGCTTCACCCAGCGGTCCACGGAGCGGAGGGCTGCGCGGATCTCGGTGTACACGTCCCGGTAGTCCCGCTCGGGGAGGGAACCGAAGGCCACCGTCTCCGCCTCGCTGGAAGGAGTGGTCTCCTCCCGGAGCAGACGTCCGAAGGCGGGCGCAAGGTCAATCCGGGCCGGCTCGGGAGTGCGGAAGAGCAGGTCCCGGTAGAGGTCGTCGATGAGAAAGTTCCGGTTCTCCCAGGGGCTGTCCGCGATCCAGGTGACGTAGCCCGTGTCGAAGTGTCCCTTCCGGCCCGCCCGCCCCGCCATCTGCAGGAACTCGTTCCGGGACAGGGGGCGGTCGTCGTGGTACCAGGCGAGCTGGGCGAAGAGCACCGTCTCCGCCGGAAGGTTCACTCCCAGCGCAAGAGCGTTCGTCCCCACCACCACGTCGAGAATACGCTCCCGGAAGGCAGTCTCCACGAGAAGTTTCTCCTTGGGGAGCAGGCTGCCGTGGTAGAGGCCGACCCCCTTGTAGAGCGGCGGCGGCAGCTCCGCCACGCCGAAGATGCGGGCCATCTCCTCGAGCCGGTCGAGCATCTCCCGGGGCAGAGGACGCCGCACCCCGGCGATCTGCTCCGCCAGCTCCTTCACTCCCTCCCGGGAGAAGACGAAGACCAGCGCATCCCGCACCTCGCCGGGACGGACGAGAGGCTTCTCCCGGAAAACCAGCTCCGTGGCCCGCTCTTCGTTCTCCACGAGGGCGAAGGGACGGCCGGTGACGCGGGCCAGATAGCTCCGGACATGTTCGGGATTGCCGAAGGTGGCGGACATGACGAGAATGGGAACCTCCGGCGAGGTGGCCCGGATGCCGTCCACATAGGTGCGCGCCCGGCGGCTGTCGGTGAAGATGTAGTGGAACTCGTCCACCACCAGGCGGATGCCTGGCTTGCCCGCGTACTTGAGGGTGTAGATCTCCTGGGTGCAGCAGAGCACCCGGGCACCGGCGTTCTTCTTGAAATCCCCCGTCTCCAGCCCCACCTCGAAGCCGAGCCCCCGGAGGTCGAGATAGCGTTCGTTGGAAAGCGCCTTGATGGGGGCGGTGAAGATCACCCGCTCTTCCGGACGGTGCGTCTGTCCTTCGCGATCCAGAAGCCCCGCCCAGAGATAGGCCACCAGCGTCTTGCCCGATCCCGTGGGCGCCGCCAGCACCGCGCTCTGTCCCTCGATCCGGGACCATGCGTCGAGCTGCCAGGGATAGAAGGAGATCATGGCGCTTCCGCTCCGGAATGTCCGGTTCGCCCCTGCGGAGCGGCACGGCGGAGAGAGCGTTTTTTCCGGAAAGCCCGCCGTTCTGCGCTAGGTCTCATTCTCGTCCCTCCCGGAGCGTCGTCTCCTCCGGGGCGTCGCCTCCGCACGGCCCGGAGGAACTCCCGGAATTCTTCCACTTTTCGATTATGGCACAGCGCTCCGGGAACCGCAAAATTTCCCGAACCGTTCCACTTCTCCACTCGGGTCACGGGAGGGTATATCCCGCAATATGCTGTCCCGGCGCGAATGGGGACATGTTCCGCCCTCACCCTGGTCACGGAAGGAAATGTCCCCTCCTCCACGACACGGAACCATCCGGGGAGAACTCTTTCGGTTGCGGGAAAAGCGTCGGATGACACAGGGACAAAGATGGGACGCACAGGAAGACAAGCGGGTTTGACGAAGAATGTCGACGTCTCGTTCGGTTCATCTGCGTTTGCGGCTGAGGTCGGTCGATCCTTCATCTCGCCGACGGGTCGGTTTCTGATGGCGCTTGACAGTGGCGGCTCGAAAATCCAGGGGCGATATATTTTCAGAAATATGCCATTTTCCGGAAGAAGCATGATATGATGAAACGGCTTTTGGTCTTCCAAGCCCTGGTGTTTCGGGAAAAATCCCGCCCCTCCAGGGCGGATGTGCCCACTGGAGGCTGGAGGAACATGGGACTTCGACGACGCCTCGCTCTCGCTCTCGGCAGCATGTGCATCCTGATCTTCGCCGGACTCGGCCTCTTCTTCGGCGGCCTCTCTCCGGAGCATCCCCGTGCCGTTCCGGAAGCACTCCGCGAAACCGCCACCCGACGACCCGTCCTTCCCGATCTTTTCGAGGGAATCGGGAAGGTGCTGCGTTCTCCCGAGAGAGGCATCCTTCCGAAAATCCCCCTTTCCCCATCCATCCCATCGCCGCTCTCCACCCAAGCGCCTCCTCCGGAGACGCCCCCGGTCCGCTCTTTCTTCCCGGCCTTCCTCGCCGCCGGACTCGTGACCGCCCTCCTCGCCTATCTTCTCGTGCACCGCCTCGTCCTCGCCCGTCTCCTCCGCCTCACGGAGGAGCTGCGGTGCATCGGCGAAACGGGGGAACAGGGACGGCGCGTCACCGTGAAGGGAAAGGACCAGCTCGCCATGTTGGCGAACTCCGTGAACGATCTTATGGACGCCCTGGAAACATCCATGATCCGGGAGCGGGAACATGCAACACGCCTGCAGGCACTGACCAACAACATCCCTGGCGCGGTGTACCGCAGCCGCAATGACGCCACATGGACAAAACTCTATCTGAGCGGACACTTTCAGGACATCACCGGCTACGATCCCGAGGAATTCCTCGGCGCCAACGGGCGGGGCTTCGCGGAGATCGTCCACCCCGACGACCTGGAGAAGGTGCGCACCGGCGTGGCCGAGAGCAGCCGAAAGGGACTTCCCTTCACGCTGGAATACCGCATCGTCCGCCCCGACGGCAGCGTGCGCTGGATCTCCGACCGGGGGCGGGTCGTACAGGACAAGCTGACGGGAAAGACCTGGCTGGACGGGGTGCTTCTGGAGGAGACGGAGCGACGGCGCGCCCTGGAGATCCTCGGCGAGTCCGAGGCCCGGCACCGGGCCATCTTCGAGAACGCGGGAAGCGCCATGATCCTCACCGACGAGGACGGGCAGATCGTCATGGCCAACGAGGAGTTCTGCCGTCTCACGGGCTACTCCAGGGACGAGGTGGAGCATCGCCTCTTCTGGACGGCCTTCATCCCCCCCGAAGAGCTGCCTCGGGTCCTGGAGATGACCTCCCGGCGGCAGAACGCACCGGAAACCGCTCCCCGGCGCTACGAGACGCGCCTAACGGATCGCACGGAAAGGCTTCTGGACGTGATCGTCTGCACCGACCTCATTCCCGGTTCGCGGCAACAGGTGACATCCTTCCTGGACATCACGGAGATCCGGACCGTCCAGAGCGCCCTCGAGGCGAGCGAGCGCCGCTTCCGCGAATTCGCCGAATCCCTTCCCCAGGTGGTCTTCGAGATGGACCTGGATGGGACCGTCCTCTTCGTCAACAAGAACGCCGGAGTCACCCTCGGCTATTCGCCGGAGGAGCTCCGGAGCGAATTCAACGCCCTTTCCATCATCGCCCCCGAGGACAGAGAACGCGCCCGGAACCGCATGCTCGAACGGCTCCGTGGCGACGACGACCCCGCCCCCGGAGAATACACGGGACTCCGTCGGGACGGCTCGCGCTTTCCCCTGGCGGTCTATCTCCGCCCCATCTCCGCGGAGGGATGCCCCCAGGGATTCCGGGGGCTCATCGTGGACATGACGCGCCAGAAGGAACTGGAGGAACGGCTCCGCTTCTACAGCCTCCACGATCCCCTCACGGGGCTCTACAGCCGTACCTTCTTCGACGAGGAACTGCTCCGTCTCAGCGCCGGGCGGGACGACCCCGTGGGAATCGTGATCTGCGACCTGGACGGACTGAAATTCCTCAACGACACCATGGGACATTCCGTTGGAGACCGCATTCTCGCCGAGACCGCGCACATCCTCCGAAGAGCTTTCCGCAAGAACGACGTGCTGGCCCGCATCGGCGGAGACGAATTCGCCGCCCTGCTCCCCCGCTGCGACGGCGACGCGCTGGCCCGCATCGTGGAGACCATCTTCCGGGAGGCGAAACGCCACAACGAGTCCCATCCGGCCCTTCCTCTGTCCATTTCCGTGGGACACGCTTCGGGAAATGCCGGGGAGGTCCGCATCGAGACACTCTTCGCCGCTGCGGACGACAATATGTACCGGGCCAAGAACGACCGTCGGGAGGCATCCCGCCATTTTCTCCTGGAACGCCTGCGGAGAGCGCTCGATCTCCGGGAATTCAGCGACGGGGAACATCTGCGGCGTCTCGACCGTCACCTCCTCTCCCTGGCGGAGCCTCTCGGCATCCCCAGGGAGGCCCGGCAGCTTCTGCACGCGCTCGCGCACTGGCACGACATCGGCATGGTCACCGTGGACGAGTCCATCGTGCTCCGCCCGGGACCCCTCGCGCCGGAAGAGTGGAAAGAAATTCGCCGCCACCCCGAGACGGGGGCACGCATCGTCGCGTCCTTCCAGGACCTGGCGGCCCTCGCGCCGTGGATCCTGGCCCACCACGAGCGGTGGGACGGGGGGGGATATCCACTTGGACTCAAGGGTGAGGAGATCCCCCTGGAGAGCCGCATGCTCGCCCTTGTCCACGCCTACGACGCCATGACGTCCCCCCGGCCATGGCGCCCGGCCCGCAACCCCGAGGAAGCCCGGGCAGAACTCCGACGGTGCGCGGGAACCCAGTTCGACCCCCGCATGGTGGAACTGTTCCTCGCCCTGCCCGACGACTCCGAACGGGAAACCTACGCCTCCGCCGACGCCTCCCGGGTGAATGCCTCTTCCTGAGCGGAAGGGAATAAAAATACCGGGTTTCTCCGAAAGATTCGGAAAAGCCCGGCAGAGAGGCGCAAACAGAAACGGCGCGGACGAAAACGCCCCGGAGAAATCACTCCCGGACAGCGGCAAGCTTGTCGAGAAGTTCTCTTTCCATGAAGGGCTTGGTGATGAAGGCCCGAGGCGCCAACTCCCGGGCACGGGCGAGCGTTTCCTGGTCCGTGTGGGCCGTGAGAAAAATGACGGACACGCCCCCATTGCCCTGGATGAGCCGGGCCGCCTCGATACCTCCCAGATCTCCCTTGAGGGTGATGTCCATGAGCACCAGGTCGGGTTTCAGTTCCGCGGCGCGGCGCACCGCGTCCTCTCCGGAGAAGGCGAGGTCCACGACGCGGTATCCCGCCCGCTCGAGACAGGCCTGGAGATCCAGGGCAGTGAGCACCTCATCCTCCACGACGAGAACCCTTGACGGAGACGCTTCACGCCGTTCTTCCCGCGAGTCCATCGAAACGTCCTCCTCTGTGTTCCTTCGCGTCGTGTCACCGGACATGCCTCCGGGCCGACATTTCCCGCCGCGTTCCATTCTACGCGAGGGGCAGAGAAATGACCAGACAAGACGTTTTTGGGTATAATCGGAACAGCGTGTTTCGGACCCGTCTCCTCGCTGCGGGAAACGCCGCTCCGGAAAGCCGTGCACGCCACGAAGGAGGAAGGCACTCCATGAGACAGGGACTCCCCTGGTTCGAATGGCTCAGAAGGAAAGGGCCGCTCCACCTCGCCCTGTGGGCGCTTTTTCTGTGCGTTTCCCTTACCGCATCGCTTCGTACCGACGCTCGACCCGCCGCCGCGGACGATCCTCGCTCCTTTCGAGCGAGCCAGGTCGTCTCGGAATATCCCCGGATTCGGATTTTCCTCACGCTCCCCCGGGAAAGCGCAACGTCCGGAGAGATTTCCCGGGAAACGCTCCAGGCACGTCTGGGCGACACGCCTCTTCCGGTCCGCTCGGTGCGCCCCTTCTCCAGAGCGGACGACGGCGTCGCCTACATCTTTCTCGCGGACGTCTCCAAATCCCTTCGGGAAGCCCAACTGGCGGACATGCGCACCGCCCTCTCCACCTGGGTGGATACCATGGGCCCGAAGGACCGGGCCATGGTGGTCACCTTCGGCGAACGAGTCCACCTCCTCCGGGACTTCGAGGGCAACTCCGAGGACCTTCGGGCGGCGGTGAAGACGCTCCGTCCCACGGACATGCTCACCGAACTCCACGGCGGCCTCGCCCGGGCCCTGGACATGGGCAAACGCCTCGACCCGGGACTCCCGTCCCGAAAGGTCATCGTGGTGCTCTCCGACGGCAAGAACGAGATGCTCGGGGGCATCACCCGGACAGAGGTCCTGCGCCGCATGGAAGAGGGCGCCCCTCCCATCTTCGCCCTCGGTTATTTCGCCCCTCCCCTGAACGAGGAGAAACGGGAGTACCTGCGCCTTCTGGGAGAGCTGGCGACATCCTCCGGAGGGGCCTATTTCCAGCCCGACGGAACACCCGTCGAGGCCATCTTCACCGCCATGCGACGGGCCATCGACGACACCCTCGTGGTGGACCTCGACGCGAAAGACGCCTCCCCCGACGGATCGCTGAAGCGTCTCTTGCTCTCTCTGAAGACTGCGGATGCCACCCTCACCGACACGGCCCCGCTGCGCCTTCTTCCTTCGGAAGTACGCCCCGCCTCCGTCCCGGCGGAACAGGCACCCCCTGCGGACGACGCCTCCGGTGTCACTCCGCCCGCCGATACGCCAAAACCGACACACACGCCCGAGACACCCCCGGCAGGAACCGCTCCGGCGGAGAAGGCCCCGGAAACTGCCGCGACTCCCGAGAGCGCCCTCCGGGGCGGAACCCCTTCGGACACTGCAGGCACCGCCGGCGTCGTCGCTCCGGAAGCGCAGCGTTCTCAGGAAGCCTCTTCGGAAACCGGCGCGGCTCCGACGGTCCGGGCTCCCGGAGTGACGAAGGAGGCGACGGCACCCGCGACGGCAAAGGCCGGAACGCCAAGTCCCTCCTCCGCAAAGACGGGCGGTGCCGAGCCGGAACCGACACCCGGTACGGCCGCCACCGGATCCGAAACCTCCGCGGAAACGCCCGGGGCAAAACCCGCCTCGCCGAGACTGACTCCCCTGCTCTCCATTCTCCTCGGCGGCATCGCGCTCATCGCGATCACGACGCTCCTCCTGCTCCCCCGGGAACAGAGGAGGAAGGGAACGGAAGCCGGAACAGGCACCTCGCGCAAGGAACGCCGGGGCATGCGACTCCGCATGGAGATCTCCCGGTCCGGCAAAGTTCTCGGCGCCTACGCGGCGGACATCACCGAGCGGATCGTGCTGGGCCGGGGTGCCGAGTGCGACGTGCGCCTTTCCGGAGACGAAACGGTGTCGCACCGCCACTGCGAACTCCACCTTGCGGGAGGGACTCTCACCGTGCGGGACCTCGGATCCACCAACGGAACACTTCTCGACGGCACACCCGTTCCGGGTGACCGCGCCATCCCCGTCACCGACGGCGCGCGCCTTCTGCTGGGCAACACGACGGTGACGCTCTTTCCCGGAGACGTCTCCGAAGAGCGCCGCAACGCCCCGGAGCGCGTGCGCTCATGACGATCCGCCCCGACATGCGCGGCCCGGACATGTGCAACCCCGCCCCGGAAGAGGGAACGGCCCCGGTGATTCTTCCGGGCAACGCCCAGGACCAGGGCAAACGCCGGGAACAGCAGGACGCCTTCACCATCTCGGACCCGGAACACGCGGTCTTTCTGGCCCACGCGGGCCTTCTCGCGGTGGTCGCCGACGGAATGGGGGGCATGAAGTGCGG
This sequence comes from Synergistaceae bacterium UBA5560, assembly GCA_002425685.1. Classification (GTDB taxonomy): domain Bacteria; phylum Synergistota; class Synergistia; order Synergistales; family Aminiphilaceae; genus Aminiphilus. Next base: position 12,401 of record DIMS01000064.1, read on the forward strand.
CGGCGACGCGAGTCTCCTCGCCGCGGACACCATGCTCGAAGCCTATGCGGTGAAACGCCCGGAGGAGCCCGTGGAGGAGGCCCTCCTCCGTTCCCTGCACAGGGCAAACCGCGCCGTCCTGGAGATGGCCTGCCGGAACGGCGTGGCGGGCGACTCCGGAACGACCCTCGTCGCCGCGGCAGTCCTCGGCAACCGCCTCTGGTGGATCTCCGCAGGCGACAGCCGGCTCTACCTGGCCCGCAAGGGAGAACTGCTCCGGCTCACCGAGGATCACGTCTACGCGACGGAACTGGACCGCTCGGTCCTCCTCGGCCGTATCTCCCCCGAGGAGGCGCTCTTTCACCCCGAGCGCGAGGCCCTGACGAGCTTTCTCGGCCTGGAAGCCCTTCCGGAGGTGGACCGCAACCGGAACCCCCTTCGCCTCGAAGCGGGAGACCGGCTCCTCCTCTGCAGCGACGGGCTCTATAAATTCCTTCCGCAGGAAGAGACAGCGGCGATCCTCTGCGACGGAGAGCAGCGCCATCCCCAGGTGCAGGCGGAGCGCCTCGTGGAGGCGACGCTGCGCAAGGACGCTCCCGGCCAGGACAACATCACCGTGGTGGTTCTCGGCGTGGAACAACGCGTCGAAGCGCCCAGGACGTCCGGACACGGAGGTCTCGCCTCTCTGTGGGCCGAGCTGGAGCGCGGATTCGCCTCCCTGACGGAACGGGCACGGGGTGTCCTCGCCCTCGAACCGGGAGGAAAATCGTGACGTTTTCCCCTTTCCCCGAAGAGGATCGGCTGCGCCGTTTTACCCTCTCCAGAGGCAGGCGTCCGGGGCATAATGAGGATGCTTCGGGGGAGGAGCGTTCCTCCCGCGGCCTTCTCACGGCACTCGCGGACGGCCTGGGAGGCCATGCGGGGGGAGAGATCGCCTCCCGCCTCGCCGTGGAGACCGCTCTCGCCGCATGGCGGCGCTGCGAGGCGGCTCCGGACGCGACAGACCGGGAGGATGCGGAATGCCCCGGTTCGCCCGGCCACGGCTCTCTGTGGATAGGGCATACGCTGGAGCGGTGCCTTCAGGAAGCCCACGAAGCGCTGCTGCACCGCGCCCGGGAGGAGGGACTTCCGCCGCTTCTGACCACCCTGGCCCTTCTCTGGATCGGCGCAAACGGCGTCATGGGATGGTGCTCCCTGGGCGACACCCGGGTGCACCTTTTCCGCGGGGGAGCTCTCGAAGCCCGAACCCGCGACCACTCGCTGGTGCAGGCCCTTGTGGAGAGCGGGCGCGTGCCTCTCCGGGACGCACGGCGGCATCCCGAGCGAAACGTGCTCACCGCCGCGCTGGGAGACCCGAATGCGAACAACCTCTCCCCGGAGATCTTCTGCGGAGAGGTGAAGCGCGGAGACGCGCTTCTGCTCTGTACGGACGGCTTCTGGGAGTGGCTTGCCGAGGCGGAGATGCTGGCGGACCTCCTCGCCACGGAGGACCCCGCCGCATGGATTTTCCGGATGGAACTGCGCCTTTACGGACATCTGCTCCGGGAAACGGAGCTGAACGGACAGAAGGGAAAACTGCTCGACGACTATTCCGCCGTGGCGGTGCTGGTCGGTGCCGACACCGCCGCGAACGACACGGACGACAGGAGGGACGACCCGTGGGATTGATCCGTTGCGAAAAGGGACACTACTACGACGAACAGAAGCACAGCACCTGCCCCTATTGCGGCGTCAAGGAACTGGAGGAGGAAATCTCCCGTTTCACCCCCCTCGAAACCAACGGTGACGCACCCGAGGACGACGAGGGAAAAACCGTGCGCCTCTCCAGGCCTTCCGGAGGCCCCGAGGGGTTCGCCCTGGGCGGCGGCAGAGAGGGCGAGACCGTGGCCTACCTGCGCTCCCGGACCGGAATGGACCCCGTCACGGGGTGGCTCGTCTGCGTGGAGGGACCGGAGAAGGGGCGGGACTACCGCATCCGGAGCGAACGGAACACCATCGGGCGGAGCGACCAGATGGACATCTCTATCCGCGGGGACGAGACCATCTCCCGGGCAAACCACGCCTTCATCGTCTTCGATCCCCGGAAAAACATCTTCCGCGTCCAGGCCGGAGAGGGGCGGGGACTGACCTACCGGAACGGCGAGGAAGTCATCCTCTCGGAAAAACTCGAGCCCTACGACGTGATCGAGGTGGGGCGGACGCGGCTTCTCTTCGTGCCGCTCTGCGGGGAGCGCTTCTCATGGGAATGACACCGAGAGGCCGTCAGAAGCCCGTCGCCGGAAGAACCCTTCCGCTCCTGCTCCTCCTTCTGCTCTTCGTGCCGGGCGTGCTGCTTGCCCTTTTAACCTGGGGCGCCGGTGCGTCCGCACAGAACACACCGGCGGAGCCGACCCGGTTCCGTCTCGTGGGAACCCGCATCGCCCCGCCCGCGACACCGCAGGAGGCCCCGCAGGTGCTCGCCTACGTGGAACTCCTCGACGAGAACGAGCGCCCCGTCACGGGCGTCTCCCCGGACAGCGCGGCCTGCACCCTCGGCGCGACGGTGCTCGACAATCCCCGCTTCGCCCCGCTCGCCGCCGAGGAGGGGACGGCGGTGGTCTTTCTCGTGGATGTCTCCAAGTCCCTCAAGCAGAACGAGTTCTCCCGCATTCGGGACGCGCTCGCCGCCTGGGTGAACTCCCTCGGCGAGGCCGACCGGGGGGCGGTGATGCTCTTCGGCGAACGGGTTCGCCTGGTTCAGGACTTCACCGCCGACAAAGCGGCCCTTGCCGCCGCCATCAAGGAACTGGCCCTCACAGACAACCGCACGGAACTTCACGCGGGCATCGCCGAGGGGCTTCGCCTCGCCGCCCGCGGCGATGAGGCGCTTCCGCCGCGGCGCGTGGTCGTGGTCGTCTCCGACGGCATCGAGGACGCGCCGGGCGGCACGTCCCGGGACGAGGTACTCGCCTCTCTGCGGGAACATCCCATCCCCGTCTACGCCGTGGGCTTCGCCCTGCCCCCTCTCACGAACGCGAAGAGGGACGGGCTCGCCGTTCTGGGCGAGTTCGCCCGCACCTCCGGCGGAGCCCTCACCACCGTGGAGAAGGCCGATGCGTTCAAGAGCGCCTTCGAAACGCTCCGGGAACGGATCAACGGCGTCTATCTCCTCGCCGCCGACGCGGGGGCGGTCGTCCCCGACGGCAAGACGCACCGCCTGCAGGTGACGCTCCGGGTGGGGAGCCGCACCTTCACGGATGGCACGGACCTGCGGGTCCTTCCTCTTCCGGGCGTCCTCGCCGCCGGAGCATCCCCGGACCTGGAGACCGCCGCGGTCACCGCGCCGGAAAGCACCACCGCACAGCAGTCCGCCGCACCGGGCGGCACCACCGCTGTAACGGGAGCACCGAAGACAACCTCCCCTTCACCCCAGGCCGCGGAAACGCCCGCCCCCTCGCCGGGCCGGAACCTTCCCCTTCTCGCCCTTGGGGCCGGCGTGGCCCTGCTGGTGCTGATGGCGCTCTTCCGGAACGGCAAACGCACCCCGCCGGAGAAGGCAACGTCCCCCGCGGCGGAAGAGACGGGCGCCGCACCGCGCATCGTCGCCGGAGAGGGGCTCTCCCTGCGCCTCACGGTCCTCAAGGGAGCCGACGTGTCACGCCACTACGACGCGGTGGTGACGGACCGCCTTTCCCTGGGGCGCTCCTCCAGGGGAAACGGCATGGTCCTCAAAGGAGACATGGGCATCTCGGGAACGCACTGCGAGTTCTTTCTGGAAAAAGGGCGCCTTTTCGTCCGTGACCTGGGTTCCACCAACGGCACCTACGTGAACGGCGTGGCCATCGTGGGTCCCTGTCCGCTCTCGGACCAGGACAGGCTGCTTCTGGGCAGCACGGAGCTTCGGGTGCACCTTCCCGCATCCGCGTCCGGAGAAGACCGGAAGAGCTGACCCTTTGTTCCTTTCGCCGGGTTCCACCTCCGCGAGGCTCGCACGTGCGCGGAGCACTGCCTGAGGAGGCGATTCCGTGAACGGAGGCAAACATCGAGACGGCGCACCGGCGGTGACCCGCACCTCCGCCGCCCGATCGCACCGGGACGAACCGGTCTCCCGCCAGATCAGCGTGCGCCCCGCTCGGGAACGCGCCGCGGAGCTGTGCCCTTTCTGCCTCCAGGAGCGCACTCCCGCCTCCGGTCCCTGCCCCGCCTGCGGCGAGGGCGGCGAAATCCGCCGCACCAGCCCGCTGCACCTGCCCCCGGGAACGATCCTCCTCGACAAATATCTTGTGGGAAGGGTGCTCGGACACGGCGGTTTCAGCATCACCTACCTCGCCCTCGACCTTTCCCTGGACGTGCGCTGCTGTCTCAAGGAGTACTTCCCCGCCAACCTCGTGACCCGCAACGCCGGACAGACCCTCTCGGTGGAGGTCTTCCGGGAGGAACGCGGCTCCGGAGGCGACCCGAGGGAGATCTACGACGAGGGACTGCGCCGCTTTCTCGACGAGGCACAGATCCTCGCGCGCTTCGAGAACCACCCGGGTATCGTCTCCGTGCGGGATTTCTTCGAGGCCAACGGAACGGCCTACATGGTGACGAGCTTCTTCGAGGGGATCACCTTCAAGCAGTATCTGGAGCAGCAGGGCGGCTCCATCGCCTTCGACGCGACCCTCAAGATCCTCATGCCCGTGCTGGACTCCCTCCGGGAAGTGCACCGGGCCGGACTGCTCCATCGGGACGTGAGCCCCGAGAACATCTACATCACCGCCTCGGGGCAGGTGAAACTTCTCGATTTCGGCGCCGCCCGCTCCCTCGCCGGAGAGGGGCACAGCCTCTCCGTGGTGGTGAAGCCCGGCTACGCGCCGGAGGAACAGTACCGCACCCGGGGACGTCAGGGACCCTGGACGGACGTATACGGCGCGGCGGCGACCTTCTACCGCGCTCTCACGGGAAAAGTTCCCCAGGAGGCGCTGGAACGCCTCTCCGGGGATGACCTGCGCGCCCCCTCGGCGCTCGGGGCGGAACTCCCCGAAAAGGCGGAACTGGCCCTCGTAAAGGCTCTGGCCGTGAGAGCGGAGGACCGTTTCCAGAACATCGAGGCATTCCAGAAGGCCCTCACCGCCGCCCGGGGCGCACCCACGAAACAGCAGGCGCTCCGGCTGCGCAAACGCCGTCTCGCCGTCGGCGCGGGAGCGGCGCTCTTTCTGCTCCTCCTGGGTTTCGGCGGCTGGTACCACTGGGCGAACCAGCCGGAACAGCTCTTTCGCCGGGGCGAGCGTCTCACCGCCTCCGGAAAGTACGCCCAGGCACTGGCGCTTCTCCAAAAAGCCCAGGACCGGGAGGGCGGCGCTCCCTGGGGAACGCTCCATCTCCTCATGGGACACTGCCTCCTCGAACTGCAGCGCCCCGCCGAGGCGGAGGAAGCCCTGTCCCGGGCAGTGCTCCGGGACCCCCTCGCCCGCCAGGCCTGGCAGCTCCTCGGCGACGCCCGCGTCACCATGGACCGCCTTGCCGAGGCGCGCAGCGCCTATGCCCGCGCCGCCTCGCTTCCTCCCCAGGACGGCCCCTCCTGGCTTCGGGTTGGCGATCTCGCCCGGCGCCTGCACCAGGACGACGAAGCCGCAGGAGCCTACGAGCGCGCCGTCGCCGTTGACCCCGACCTGGTCGAGGGCTGGATCGCCCTGGGAAACCTCGCGGCCTCCCGCAACCGCCCCGCCGAGGCGGAGCGCGCCTTTGGCCGCGCCACGGCCCTCGCGCCGGAGCGACGCGACCTCTGGAAGGCCCTCGGAGAGGCGCGCCGCAGTCTGAACAATCCTTCCGGTGCCGCCGACGCCTTCGCCGAAGCAGCGGCACGGGCCGGAAACGACCCCGCCGAAGCCCTGTTCCTCGGCACGGCCCTGCTGGAACTGGACCGCCCCCGGGAGGCCGCAGGGATTCTCAACGCGGGCCTCGCAAAGACACCGCACGACCCGACCCTGCTCGTTTCCGCCGCGGAAGCGTCCCGGCGCCTCGGCGACATCGCCGCGGCGGAAACGCACCTGCGGAACGCCGTGGCCGCCGACGGCGCATCCGCCGACGCGTGGAAAGCTCTGGGACTCCTCCTTCTCGATGCGAACAGACCCGACCAGGCCCTCTCCGCTCTGGAGCGGGCCGCCTCGCTCCGCCCCGATGACGTGCCCCTGCGCAAACATCTCGGCATCGCCCTCGCCCGGACGGGACATCCCGCCGAGGCGGAGGAGACGCTCCTCCGCGCCGCAGCCGCCGCTCCCGACGACGGAGAAATTCTCCTCGCCCTCGGCGATGTCCGCCTCGGGGCGGACACCCCGCGGGACGCCCTCGCCGCCTATCTCGACGCGGCCCGGAAGGACGAAAGTCTCGCGGCGAAAGCCCTCGTCGGCCAGGGCAAGGCCCTTCTCGCCCTGGGACGCACCAACGAGGCCGCGGGAGCCTTCTTCGCCGCCACGGACCGCGACGCGACCTCCGTTCCCGCCTGGCTCGGCCTTGCGGAAGCCTCCCTCCGGCGCGAGCAGTACCGCCTCGCCGTGGATGCCCTTCGCCGCGCCCTCATCCTGGACCCGAACAACGAAACGGCCTGGCGCAGACTCGGCCAGGCCTACTTCAGCTGGGGGCAGTACGACGGCGCCATCGAAGTCTACAACCGCATCCTCTCCAACGCCTCCGGCGACGAGGCCGCCGAGCTGGAGCACTTCAACCTCGCCAAGGCCTACATCCAGATCGGTGACATCTCCTCCGCCTCGCGCATCCTCGACCTGCTGGAGGAACGCTCCTCCACCTACTCAAGCGAACTCCGCCGCCTCCTCGAAGGACGCCACCCGGCGCAGTAGAAGCTCAGAAGGGCCACCACCACTTCTTCGCAAGCTCCTTTTTTGCGACGGCATGTCCCTGGTCGGCCGCCTTCTGAAGCCAGAACCTGGCTGTATCCTTGTCTTTCCCCACACCCTTGCCGTCCTTGTACATCATGCCCAAATGATATTGCCCCCACATATCCCCCCTGTTCCGCGGCCTTCCGGTACCACTCCACCGCCTGGGCGTCGCTCTGCGGCACGCCTCGATCGCTCTTATACATCCAGCCGAGATTGTATTGCGTTGCTGTATCCCTCTGTTCCACTGTGCATCGGAAATCCCGAAACTCATGGAGAAAGAAGCGTTTTCTGAAAGCAAGAGTATCAGAAACAGCAAGAGTGCCACCATTTTTTTCATGACGAAACTCCTGTTTGTGTCCAAAAGCTCTCTCACTGGAAGGATTCCGTCTTCTCTTTGAGTATCCGCGCCAACTCCTCCGGCTCGAGAACATGCACGTGGGGCGCGCTGGCGAGTACCCAGCGCGCCACTTCATCCAGATCGGGGACGCAAGCCGAAAGGAACAGAGAGCCGTTTTCACCCTCGGAGAGTTTCTGCGTGGGATGCCATACGGTTTCGGCGACGACGGAGGCAAGGGGTGGATCAATGCGGAGGCGGACCGTGTGTTTCGATTCTCCCGGAAGGCCGTACCAGGCCGAAGCGGCATATTGGGCAAGACAGGCCCCTTCGGGTGGTTCTACGGACCAGGGTTCCTGAAGAAGCTCCACCGCCCGGATGCGGGAGATGCGATAGGTGGAGAACGTGGAGAAACGGGGACTTCCCCCCCAGAGATACCACGCGTGCGCCCGAAAGAAGACGCCCCACGGCGCGAGTTCATGTTCCCGTTCGGCACCGTCGCCCCAGGGGGAGAGATAGACGATACGCACATTCTTCCGTTCCCGGACGGCCCGAAGGAGTTCCTCGAACACATGGGGATCCATGGCGGAAACGGGCAGAGCGACGACGGCACATCGGCCGAGGGCTTCACCCTGTTCGGAAAGATTTCGGGGAAGAAGAGCATCGATTTTTTTCCAGAGGCGCTCCGAATCTCCACCGAGATGCGGAAGGAAATGCGCCGCCATACCGAGCCCGGCCACAAGGGCCGTGACTTCCCGGGCGGAAAGGTCGAAACGGAGAAGGTACCGTCCCGAATCATAAAGACGATAGTGTTTCGCAGATCTGTCATAGACCACGTCCAGAGCATGCTCCTCCCGAAGATAGGTGAGATCTCGCTCGAAGGTGCGCTCGCAGCCGTATTCGAGACGGGCGAACAGCTCTTCCTTGGAGATTCTCGGATGGAGACGCAGCTCCTGGACCAGTTTGTTGAGGCGGGCGATACGGACGGAACTCAGGTCTTTCGGCACCGGGCTCTCCTCGATTCATTCGGGATGATGTGTGCAGCGGCATCGTCGCCCTGGAGACCCTCCGCGGATATACTGTCTCAATGTACTATGCAAAGAGGGAGGAATCAAGCGGCAGAAAATATCCTTTTGAAAAGAGCAGGCGACACAGCCAACCACGTTTTCATTGGTCGTCTTGAAAACAACCGGGAGAAGGCGTCGGTACAGACCCGCTCCCGGTCCAGAATTTCAGCACGTCACAATGCGCTGCGAGTCGAAGTGAGGGAAGCGGTCATTGCACACGACGAATCGTGTAGGTGATGGAGAAATTCCCCGTTCCGCTGGTGGTGGTCCCTTCCTCTTGCACTGTGGCGGTCGTGGCGTCGACGAAGGATACCGTGGCAAGATTTGAGCTTCTCCATTGAAAATTCCTGCGGAGCAGCAGGCCGTTTCCTGCCGTGCACCCGCAGAGGAACGATCCGCCGGAGAGGATGGTTCCCGATCTGTCGATCCAATCGGCACAGAAGCCTCTGTCTATGCGACGAAAAACCTCCCTGCCCGTGCTTCCCTCCGTGATGAACTCGAATTCCAGGCTTTCCACGTCGTACTCGTAAAAACTGAGGTCGCACTGCTCCTCGCGAATGACGATATCCACCGGAACGCCTTCGCGCGTTCCCGAGCCTTTGAAACTCGCCGGATCGATCCGCCACATTCCTCCGACGGCGAAGTCCAGAATGCCCGGCATGGCCGCATTCTCCGGGACTTCCACGACGCAGACGTACAGAAGAACCTTTCCCGCCTCTTCGGAAAAGTCCAGACTGCCGCCGTCCTTGACATTGTTCAAAAGCAGCTCGGCCGTCGCCGCACCGGCACGTTCGTAGCACATCAGTTGCCATCCCATCTGGCCCGTGAATCGTGCGAACAGCGCATAGGTTCTTCCCGCAACGGTGGCAACCGGAACATGAATGGTCATGCCATCGGTGTCCCTCACCTCGCAGGCGATCCCGTCGCAGCCCATTCCGGTTTCGGGGAGAGTCGTCGCCGAAGCGTGCGAGGTCGTGATGCCCACTGTGCCGTTCAAACCGGAAAGCGCCGCCGCAGTACCGAAAATGTCCTTTGCCGCAGCTTCCACCTCCGCAAGGACATCACTGCCGAGCGCCTCTCCCGTGGAGCCCTGATCGAGATCACCACCATCAACGGTCACGTCTTCAAGAGTGACCGGCGGCTCCGTGCTCCCTCCCCCACCACCGCCTCCGCCACATCCTCCGGCCAGCAGCGAGGAGAGAACAAGAACGGCACACAACAGGAAAAACTTATTTCCGAACCATTTCGTCTTCATGTATACGGGCACCTCCCTCGTGTCTTGTGGCGTACGCCCTTTCACCATCGCTTCCTCGTCACCTCCCGTCTCCGAAAAGAAACGGACGTATGCCGCATGGAGGCACTGTAGCAAACGACACCGACAACATACGTGGGTCGACCGACACGGATTCGGGAATCCTGCCACACCCCCCTGCGGACCCATACGGGTGATGACCATAAAGAAAGACGAAGGCGACGAAGAGCGGCAAGGGAGCAGAAAACACTGCACGGCGCCGGAAGAGGATTCCTTCCGGCGCCGTGCAGTGTTTTCCGTGTGAACAAGGTCTCGACGCTCGTACGACTCTTTCCTCTGGCTTTCCAGGTGTCCCTTGACACCACTTCCTACACAACGCATGATCCCGTACCGGAATCGGTCCGTGTGTCCACAATTGGCGGGCAAGAACAGCGGGTTCTATCCGATCCTGTACGATTCCCCGCCGGGAAAGGAGACTGTCAGGATAAGTTCCCCGCCCATGCCTCCCGCATATTTTTTCAGCGTTTCGATTCCAACGTTTTGTTCCGTCTCCATCTTCGAAACAGCGGGTTGTGTGATATTCAGATTCGCAGCAAGTGTTTTCTGCGAGATGTTTCGTTTTTTCCTGACCTCACTCAGAGAGAGCATGAGCAACCTGCGTTCCGCGTCTTCACGAATCCGCTCCTGTCTCTCCTGGGGCATTGCAGTCAGAAGATCCTTAAATTTCCTAGCCATCGCACTCGCCTCCTTCCGGCTCTCGTCTGATCTCTTCCAGATGGTTCAGATAGATGTCTTCAGCTATCGGAATGATTCTGTCATACCAGTTTTTATCGCCGCGTTTGTCTCCCCCGATGAGAAGAATAGCCTTTCTTCGCGGGTCAAAGGCGTATAGGATCCGCAATATCCGGGAATCGACATCGTCCCGCAATTCTCGAAGGTGAGGTACTTTTTTCGCGCCTTTGACTTCGGAAGAGTAAGGATAGCCAAGAGACACTCCTTTTTCCTCCAGGAGCATTACAAGAACGGCGACACTGTCTTGCGCTGTTTCGGACAACGTGTTCCACCATTCTTCAAATTCGTCGGTGTATTCGATCTCCCACATAAATATAACCTCCAGGTTATTTATACGCCTCGTCACTTTTTGCGTCAAGTCTTGTGATACCGAGCGCCGTGTTCGCCCGCAACACACCGAACACAATCTCCCGACCGCATGGCGAAGGCGGATCCAGGCAAACAACGACGCGGCGCCGGAAGAGGATTCCTTCCGGCGCCGCGCAGTGTTTTCCGTGTGGACAAGGTGGAGCGGGATCAGTCCTTGAAGTAGGTGCAGACGTATTCCGTGGGTTCGTCGCAGCGGTACTTGAACTTGCTGTTCGCGGGAATGCCGAAGGACTGCCCCGGACCGTAGGATTGCCAGTCCTCCCGGCCGGGCAGCACCACCGAGGCGACTCCGGCGGTCATCTCCATCAGTTCCCGGTCTGCCGTGCCGAACTCGTACTCTCCGGGCAGGATGACGCCCAGGGTCTTCTTGCTTCCGTCGGCGAAGAGAACGGTGCGGCTCTGCACCTTGCCGTCGAAATAGACGTTTGCCTTGGTCAGGACCGTTACTCCTTCAAACTTCTCGATCATGGGGAAAAGCCTCCTCCGGAAGAAATGAATGTGGCGGAACGAGAGAACATGCGTTTCCTGCCTTGCGGAATCGGTGACGAGCGTCGTTCTCCCCGAGAGTGCGGTCTCGGAGCGCCTCCAAGTATACACTCTACGGTGCCCTGATGCCAGAGAACCGATGTCTTTTCGGCCTCAGGACAAACAGCCGGAGGGAGAAGAACGGAAGCCTAAAGTTCCGTTCTCCTCCCTCCGGCTGTTCCGTGAGTCATCCTCCTCTTCTCGCGACACCGCGAAAGAGAGGGGGTTTCACTGTTCGCTACTCGGCGTAGCCGAGGTTCTTCGCCTCGTCCTTGTAGCCGAGTTCCCAGAGGACGTTCCGGTAGACCTCAAGGTATTCCTTGCCCTCGGGGATGGCCTCGCACTCGGCGAGAAGGAGCTTCGTGCCCACTTCGCGGGCCTTCTTCGCGTCTTCAGCACTCCAGCTTGCGACTTCGATGTTCGGATTGGATTTCCACTTCTCCCGGGCCTTGATCTCCGCCACGTAGATCAGGCTGGCCTGGAAGCGGGCCTTGTCGCGGGCGACGAGGAGAATGTCCTTGAAGTTCTGGGAAAGGGCGTCCCACCGGGCGGGGTTCACCACGAGGGGGAAGTTCTCGTTCACGCCGGTGTGGTAGGCGGGATCGAGAACGAAGGTGGCGACTTCCTGGAAGCCCATGCGCATGTTCTCATCCCAGTAGGTCCACTCCGCGGCGTGGATGTTCTTGGTCTGGAAGGCCGTGTAGATTTCCGGAGCGGAGAGGGACACCGTGGAGGCGCCGAGTTCTTTGTAGAACTTCGCGCCGAAGCCGGAGGAGCGGATCTTCTTTCCCTTGATGTCCTCGATGGACTTGAGGGGAACCACGGACATGAGCTGCTCGGGCATGACGCTCTCCATGATGTGCCCCAGGTACTTGATGCCGTACTTCCCGTAGATCTTCTCGAAGAAGGGGAAGAGTTTCTCGTCCAGATAGACCCCTTCGGCGAAGGTGCTGATGGGGCAGCCCGGTCGGGTGGTGAGGATGAACGCGGGGTCCTTTCCAGTCCAGTAGGCGCTGTAGACCATGGCGGCGTCGACGATGCCGTTGGCGACGGCGTCGAAGGACTCGAACACGGGGAAGAGCACTCCCGCCGCATAGGGCTCGATGACGAACTCACCGCCGGAAAGGGTCTTCACGGTCTCGCAGAAGTCCTCGGCGAGTTTCTGCTGTTCCGTTCCGGGCATGGCATGGGTGACGAGTCTCCAGGTCACCTTCGCCGCCAGAGCCGCCTGGGCTCCGACGAGGACGAACAGAAACACCAGGGCAAGGGCAAACATTTTTCTCATGTTGTCCAAAAGCCTCCTCTCTCGCGAAACGCCTCCGCATACACAAAAGGCCCCAATTCCTCCAAAGCGCGTCGAACGTGGATGGTGACGAAACGGACTCTCCCTCTCTCGGCGTTCACCCCTTTCTGTCCGAAGATGCGTCGTACCGCGTTCCCTTCCGCAAGGCACAAAGCTCAAAGCCCAAAGACGAGCCTGGGGAGCCAGAGGACGATGGACGGAAAGAGAAAGATCAGGATGATGCAGAGGATCTGAAGCGCCAGAAAGGGCACGCTCGACCGGTAGATGTCCACGATGGAAACGCCCTCGGGGGCGACTCCCTGGAGATAGAAGAGGCTGAAGCCGAAGGGGGGCGACATGTAGGCGCACTGAAGCAGCACGTTGAAGGAGAGCCCCACCCAGAGGGGATCGAAGCCGAGCCGGGAGAGGATGGGTGCCAGGATGGGCACCGCAAGGAAAATGATGGCCCCCGGCTCCAGGAACATGCCGAGGAAGAAGATGAAGAGCGCCGCCACGACGAAGACCATGTTCGGCCCTCCCGGCATGGACATGGCGAGGTTCGCCACGAGGGTGTTTCCCCCGAGCCCGGAGAAGACCGAGCCGAAGGCGGAGGCGCCGATCATCATCCATCCCACCATGGCGGACACGGAGATGGTCTCGAAACAGGAGGAGTAGACGATCTCCCAGGTGAGCCGCTTCTTGAAGAAGGCGATGATCATGGCCCCGAAGGCGCCGAAGGCGGCGGCCTCGGTGGGCGTGGCCATTCCCATCAGGATGGAGCCGAGGACGATGACGATGAGCAGTCCCGGCAGAAACACATTCCGCAGGGCGGCCAGCTTCTCCCTCGTCGTGGCCCGCTCGTCCGGCGGCAGCGCGGGGGCGAAGGAGGGATCGAGGAGCCCCCGGATGAGCACATACCCGATGTAGAGAACGGCGAGCAGCACGCCCGCGGAAAGTCCCCCCGCGAAGAGTCCCCCGATGGAGACACCGGTGACGCATCCGTAGAGCACCATGTTCGTGCTGGGAGGGATGAGCTGTCCCAGGGTTCCCGCGCTCATGACGCACCCCAGGGACATGTTGCGGTTGTAGCCGTGCTTGAGCATCTGGGGAAGGCCGATCAACCCGAGGCCGATGACCCCCGCGGCGACGACACCGGAAACGGCGCCGAGGATGGCCCCCACCACCACGGTGGCGACGGCGAGCCCTCCCCGAAGACCGCCGGACCACTTGTAGAAGGCTTTGTACAGATCCTCCACCACGTTGGTCTTCTGGAGGATATAGGCCATGTAGATGAAGAGCGGCACAGCGATGATGACGAAGTTGTTCATGGAACCCCACGCCGCGGAGACCACCAGATTGAGGGCTCCCGCCCCCCAGAGGAAATAGGCGAAGACGATGGCCACCGCCGCGAGGGAAAAGGCGATGGGCACGCCGAAGGCGAGGAGAAGGAAGAGCGCTGCGAACATCAGAAGCGGATAGAATTCACGGTCCATGGTCGTCCCCTCCTCACTCGGGCTTTGCGCCCGCGACTTTCCCGAGCTTCGGGAAAATGAGGGCGAGCATGTCCTTGAAGGACTGCCAGGAAAGGAGGGCGCAGGACAGGGGAATGATCCAGCGGTACCACCACACCTCGGGGTTGAAGGGGGTCTGGTGGGTGGAGCGCTCCCGCATGAGGGTGGAGCGGTAGGCGGCGGGAATGCTCACCCAGAGGAGAACGAGCACCACGAAGAGCACCACACCCTCGGCGAAGATTCCCTGAATGCGGCGCCATCGTGGAGGAAGGTAATGGTTGATCACGTCCACGGCGACGTGCTTTTTCTCCTTGTGGCAGTAGGCAGCGCCCAGCATGAAGAAGGTCCCGTAGAGGAAGAGGGAGATCTCGAAGCTCCAGATGGGGGTCTCGTTGAGGAAGTACCCCTTCAGGGCGCTGTAGACGATCTCCAGAATGAGCGGCAACAGCAGAAGGGAGACGAGCTTGCCGAACCGATCCATGTTCATGAGCCACACCCCGCAGACGACGGAGCTTCTCCGTACCGGTGGCAGCAGCAGGAATCGCCCTTCATCAGCGTCGCGGAACGGGAGAAGGTCAGGTTTTCGGAGAAGCCCTGGCGATGGCGAAATCGATGGCACAATAGAGTTCGCCCTCCTCCACCATGCCTTTTTCCTTCCATTCCTCGCACATCGGGCAGTAGGTGATGTCGCTTCCGTTCTCCCGCTTCATCGCCTTCCAGGCGAAATGCAGCGGAAGGTCGTAGTGTTCGGCCAGGGTCTCGCACGTGAGTTCCTTGCCGTGCCGCAGCACCTCCTCACGAATGCGCCTTCCCCGTTCTTCGCCGAAACGGGCGACGACACGCTCCACCAGTTTCCTCCCCTCGCTCTCGCCCAAAACGGCCACACTTTCCCGCACGAAAAGGGCGTGAAAGTGTGCCAGAGCCCGGGCCATATCGTCCACGCTTTTTCGCAACACTTCGGAATTCTCTCTCATATCCTCGGTCACTCTCCATTCCACCTCGCTTTCGACATGACACAGCAACGCACCCATGACATCTCCCGACGAAACACTCTCCCTTGAAATGACCACATTGCAACAGGTGTTCGAAACTCCGGGACCTTGCTGTGTTTTTTTCCGTGTACCGGTTTTCCTGCATCGATTTCTCGGGGAGAGCGACCGTGATTTTTCCGGATCGCTTTCAAAGAAACGGGAGAAAGGCGAAACCTTCCCCTCTCGTCTTTCGGCCTCGGAGAAAGAAACATTCCTCTCTCAGGGGCGCCCTTCGGAAAAAGCCTTGCGAAAGCGGGCGAGAAGGAGTTCCGGCTGCATCTCCGTAAGGAAAACCGCCGCCAGGATGAGAACGCATCCCGTCACCATGGGGGAGGTGAAGAGATCTCCCATGAGCAGGATCCCCGCGGCGGCGCCGAACACCGATTCGAGACTCAGGAAAATGGATGCGTGCGTGGAGGGCGTGAATTTCTGTGCGACCGTCTGGATGAGAAAGGCTCCGGTGGTGCAGAAGAGCACGAGATAGGCCATGCTCCACCACGCCCTTCCCCCGAGTTGCGTGAGGTCCGGAATCGTTTCGAAGAAGGGAGCGCAGAGTGCGGCGTAACAGAAGACGAAGAGAAGCTGCAGCGTGGCCAGGCGATACGCGTCCATGCGGGGCGCGAAGGCTTCCAGGGAAACGATGTGCAGGGAATAGAACACGGCACAGGCAAGAGTGAGCCCGTCGCCGAGGGAGATGGAGAAGCTCTCCTGCAGAGTGAGCAGGGCCGTTCCCACGAGACAGAGAAAGGAGGCGGCAAAGGCATTCCATTCCGGAATTCTTCGTCGCAGTGCCCAGGCGGCAAAGGGAACGAGCACCACATAACTGGCGGTGAGAAAGGCCTGCTTTCCCGCCGTGGTGTACTGGAGCCCCACGGTTTGGGTGGCGAAGCCGAGAAAAAGAAACAGCCCCACCCCCGCGGCGATTTTGAGATCCTTCAGGGTCGTGCCCCGCAGGAACTTCGAAAAAATCAGGACCAGCAGTCCTCCCGCCAGAAAAAACCGCACCGCGAGAAGGGAAAAGGGAGGAAAGAACACGAGGGCATCCTTCATTACAACAAAACCGATGCCCCAGAAAAGTGCCACCGAGGCGAGCCCCACATCGGCGAGCAGCGTCCGGGTTGTACCTTTCATTCGGTTTCCAGCTCCTTCTCTCCCGTCAACATCATCCTTGAGCCCGGAACTTTTTCTCCAGGCACAGCGTCGACTGGTCGGATTCTCTTGCACCGGCCTCTCGACAGAGAGGAATGCCAGAAATTATACAGTATTCTCACCGGGAGAACAAGATTGCACACAACAGGAATTTTCCGGACCGAGAAGTGGCTTCCCGTCAGGGCACGAACCCCTCGAAAACGCGTCAGGGCGACGGAGCCATTGCAATTCGCTCATACACCACGTGGAACTCCGCTATTTTTTCACCTCGAGAACATACGACAGGGGAACTCCTTTGTGATCCAGGTGCTCAAACATGCCTGCAATATCGTAATCAAACTCCTGCAGGTGGACGATATGCATTCCGGAACAACAGAGAGAGTTTATAATTTCCGAAAAAGAGTGGGAATAACTCGTGAATTTTTTGGAACAGTCGTTCTTTTTTGTAATATACTGCGCGCCTCCGTTGTCAATCCATTCCTTTCCAAAATACGAGTTTCTCAACGCCGTCGGAGTTGCTTCGTCATAAAGCTCTTCTCCGGGAGCACAAAGCATGTCCGTCACAGGATGCTGTTCGTTGATCAGCAGAAAACCGTTCCGGGACAGGCATTGCGAAATTTTGTCAAAAAACGGGCCGAGATTTTTGAACCAGCACAGCGTTCCGATAGTTATAAACGCGACGTCGAAATACCCCGAATAGTCTTCACCGATGTCCAGAATATTGGTCGCCACAAACCTGCAGTTTATTTTCAATTCCTCTGACTTTTTATTCGCAAATTCGACCTGATTTTCTGCGATGTCAAAGCCGATTCCCTCTCCGGCCCCGGAGCATTTCACCAGAGAAAGCAGCTCTCGTCCGTTGTTCGAACAGAAATGTGCAAGACGCCTGCCCTTCATGTCGTATTTCCTCAGAACGTCCGCCATGTCTTTCTGAAAGAAAGGATACGCTTCGCGATGCACTCTCTCGACGATATCCTCTCCCCATGCACTGTCTCTGTTGTTAAAAGCCTCTTCCCACGCGACCTTGTTGGAAGCGATGTACTCCATGAGCGTTTTCCTCTTTTCTTTCAGTCTGTTCCCCCCTCTCCCCGAGGGGCGTCCCTGTGAAGAGCCGACAGAAAAAACCGGGTGTCGAAGGCGGGGAGGAGGCAACTACGGGATGTTCTGCGGAATGAACGAAAACGATGATCACAGCGAAGAAGAACATGTCCGACGATGCACATCATCCTACTGTATCCCCGTCGGAAAGGCAATCTAAGGAAGCCTTTCGGCGGAACGAACGGACACCCTTCCGGAGAAATCGCGGACAATGCGGTTCCTTCTTGTCTTCCTTCGGGGTATCATGCTGGGAATCGGGCAACATGGAACGGAATGCATAGAGAAGGAGCAGAAACGAAAGGAGTCGAGAACCCATGCACAAGAGAGAACTGTGCTTTTCCGCTGCGACGAGGCGATGCCTTGCCCTTGCGGTCTTGCTGATGGCTGCACTGCTCGGCACTGTCACGACGGTTTCCGCCGCAACGGCGGAGCGCGACTACGACGTGATCGTGGTGGGAGCCGGTGCGGGCGGTACGGCAGCGGCGCTCCAGGCGGCGCGGAGCGGTGCCCGGGTGGCGCTTCTGGAGGAGACGAACGTCGTCGGAGGCCAGATGACTGCGGCGGCGGTGTCCACCATGGACGACATGTACGCCAACTGGTCCGGCATCTACGAGGAATTCCTCGCTAAGGTGAAAGCCCACTACGACGTGCTGGGCAAATCCACCGGCACCTGCTACTGGGTTCCCTTCACCATCGCCTTCGAGCCTTCGGTGGGGGAGGCGGCGCTTCTGTCGCTCTTCGAGGAGACCCGCAGCGGCGCGACCCTTCGGGACCGCACGCCCCGCACACTCGACCTGTTCCTGCGCTCTTCGGTGATCCAGGTTCTGAAGGACAGGCGGGACACCACCGTCACGGGAGTGCTGGCCAACCTGGACGGCACGCCGACGCTCCTCCGCTGCAAGGTCCTGGTGGACGCCACGGAATACGGGGACGTGCTGCCCCTGGCGGGGGCCGCCTACCGGGCGGGCAACGCGGAGACACCTTTCCTCGATCTCGACGCCCGGATTCAGGACATCACCTGGGTGGCGGTAATGAAGGCCTATCCCAGGGGCATTCCCGAGCACCTCCGGATGTCCACGCCTCCTCCCGGCTACGAGGAGCGGGTGGAACTCTTCCGGAGCTACCTCACCAGGGACGGCAACCGTTTCTGGGGATATCCGGTGAAGCTGCCGGTGAACTTCCACAGCCACAACGCCTACCGGGGCCTGCCGGACTCCTCAGCCCCTGGAAACGCCGACGTCTCCACCGCCTACAGTTGGCTTCTCCTCTCGAAGACGGGGGTCAACTGGTGCAACGACTATCCGGGCAAGCCCGGTTACGAGGGGCGGAGCGGCCTTCCCGTGCGCTATTTCGAGGACGGGGCCTTCCGCCGGGAGACGAACGCCCGGGCACTGCTCAAGACGCTCCAGTTCCTCTAC
This sequence comes from Synergistaceae bacterium UBA5560, assembly GCA_002425685.1. Classification (GTDB taxonomy): domain Bacteria; phylum Synergistota; class Synergistia; order Synergistales; family Aminiphilaceae; genus Aminiphilus. The sequence continues at coordinate 31,065 of DIMS01000064.1, forward strand.
TACGTGCAGACCGAACTGGGCATGCCCTGGTCGGTGGCGGACGACGAGTTCGACAGCCCCGCAAATCTGGAGAGTGTGCGGGGCATCGTTCCCGAGGAATACGCCCCCCTCGTGCGCCGCTTCCCGCCCATGCCCTACGTGCGGGAGAGCCGGCGCCTCGTGGGCCTGGAGACCCTCACCTCGGCGAAGCTGCGGCGGAACTCCGAGAGCTACCTGGCGGGCGGGCCGGGCTTCGAGCAGCCCACGTCCCTCGCGGTGGGAAGATACATCCTGGATCTGCACGGCTCCAGCGAAACCGAGGCGCTGGAGGCGCGCTTCGGGGAGACCGCCGAGTCCACGGCGGAAAACAAGCCCCGGGGCCCCTTTCAGGTGCCCTTCGAGATCTTCATTCCCGAAAAAGTGGACGGCCTCGTGGCGGCGGAGAAAAACCTCTCCATGACCCGCCTCACCTCCGGGGCGCTGCGCCTGCAGCCCATCTGCATGTTCACGGGACAGGCCGCGGGGGCCATCGCCGCGGCGGCGGTGCGCGGCGGCATCCCTCCCCGGGAAGTGAACCCCCTTCTCGTGCAGCGGAGCCTTCTCGAAGCGGGAAGCGTCCTCGCCCTGCTCCGCTACAGCGACGTGCCCAGAAGTCACCCCTACTGGGCGGCGGTGCAGCTCGCCACCGTCCGGGAACTGCTGGAGCCCCGGGCGTATCCCACGGCACCGGCACCGCGCCTGGACGATCTGAACACCCTTCTCGCAACGGCGAAGAAAGGGCGCCTCCAGGGCATTTTCGGCGTGGACGAGCCGCTTGCCCCCTCCGAGGCGGTCCGCCTGCTTGCCCGCGTTGCGGCTCTCGGCGAGCGTGCTCCCCAGCCGTTCCGCCCCGTCGCGTCGGCGCGCTTCGTCACCCGGGGCGAGTTCGTCCGCACCCTGGCGGAACTCTTCGATCTCTCCGCCGACACCCCGGAGGTGCCGACGCCGCTCTACGGCGACGTTCCTGCGGGAAGCCGCCTCGACGGAGCGCTCCGAGGGCTGGACGCGCTGGGAGCGCTCGCCGGCGTGGAGGGCGGCACCGCCTTCCGCCCCGAAATGCCGCTCTCCCGGGGGCTCGCGGTGGACCTGGTCTACCGGGTGCTCGGCGCGGAGGCGCTCTGGTACGGAAACGGACGAAACGAAGGGCCGGAGCGATGACGCCCCGCCACACCGCGCTCGTCGCGGAGGAACTTCATCTGCGTCCTGAATCGGTGACGGCGGCGGCGGAACTCTTCGCCGAGGGATGCACCATCCCCTTCGTCGCCCGCTACCGAAAGGAGGCGACGGGATCCCTCGACGAAGTGGCTCTCCTTTCCATCCGGGACCGCCTCGCCCAGTTGGAGGAGCTGGACAAGCGCCGGGAGGCGATCCTCAAGTCCCTGGAGGAACGGGAGCTGCTCACGGAGGAACTCCGGCGCAACCTGGAGGAGGCCCCCACCCTGGCTCGTCTGGAGGATCTCTACCTCCCCTTCCGACCGAAACGACGCACCCGGGCGACCATCGCCAAGGAAAAGGGACTGGAACCGCTGGCGGCTCTCCTGTGGCAACAGTGCGGCACCGATCCCGCCGCGGCGGCGAAGGAGTACGTGGCCCCGGAAAAGGGCGTGGAGAACGTCGACGACGCGCTGGACGGAGCCTGCGACATCATGGCCGAGTGGGTGAGCGAGGACGGTACCGCAAGGGCGTCCCTGCGGCAGCTCTTCGCCGCCAAGGCCACACTCGCCTCCAGGGTGAAGAAGGGCAAGGAGGAAGAGGGAGCGAAGTTCCGGGACTACTTCGCCTGGAACGAGCCTGCGGCGAAAGCCCCCTCCCACCGCGTGCTCGCTCTCTTCCGGGGAGAGCGGGAGGGGTTCCTCTCCCTGTCGCTGCTCCCTCCGGAGGAGGAGGCCCTGACGCTGCTGGAACGCCTCTTCGTCAAAACAACAGGCCCGGACGGGGCGGAGGTCCGGGCAGCCGTGGCCGACGGCTACACCCGGCTGTTGGCGCCCTCCATGGAGACGGAACTGCGGAACGCCCTGAAGCGCAATGCCGACGCCGAAGCCGTGACGGTTTTCGCCCGCAACGTCCGGGAAGTGCTCCTCGCCCCGCCGCTGGGGCGCAAGGTGGTGCTCGCCGTCGATCCCGGCCTGCGCACGGGGTGCAAGCTGGTGGCGCTCTCTCCGGAGGGGAAGCTCCTGGAGACGGCGGTCATGTATCCCCACACGGGCAAGGAGAGCGCGAGAGAGGCGCTCCGCCTCGTCCGGGACCTTACGGCACGGCACGGTGTGGAGGCCGTGGCGGTGGGCAACGGCACGGCAGGCCGGGAGACCGAGGCCTTTCTCCGCGCCGCGGAGCTGCCGGAAAATCCTCTCGTGGTGATGGTGAACGAGAGCGGCGCCTCCATCTATTCCGCCTCCGACGTGGCGCGGGAGGAATTTCCCGACCAGGACGTGACGGTCCGCGGGGCGGTCTCCATCGGGCGGCGTCTCCAGGATCCTCTCGCGGAACTGGTGAAGATCGACCCCAAGTCCATCGGCGTCGGCCAGTACCAGCACGACGTGGACCAGAAGCTGCTCCGGCAGGCTCTGGACGACGTGGTGACCTCCTGCGTCAACAGCGTCGGTGTGGACCTGAACACCGCCAGCCGCGAGCTGCTTTCCTACGTGTCCGGCCTCGGCCCCCAGCTCGCGGCGAACATCATCACCTTCCGGAACGAATACGGCCCCTTCCGAAGCCGGAAGGAGCTGCGCAAGGTGCCCCGGCTGGGTCCCAAGGCCTTTGAACAGGCCGCGGGATTCCTGCGCATCCGGGACGGCGAGAACCCCCTCGACGCGAGCGCCGTCCATCCCGATGCCTACGACATCGTGGAGGAGATGGCCTGCGACCTGACCTGCGACGTGGCGGACCTCCTCGCGGAGGAGACGCTCCGTCGCCGCATCGACCCCGCCCGGTACGTACGGAAGGGAGTGGGGCTTCCCACCCTTGCGGACATCCTCGCGGAACTCGCCAAACCCGGACGGGACCCGCGGAAGAGCTTCGAGGCGGTATGCTTCGCTCCGGGCGTCACCACTCTGGAGGATCTCGTGCCCGGCATGGTCCTCCAGGGCGTGGTCTCCAACGTCACCGCCTTCGGCGCCTTCGTGGACGTGGGGGTGCATCAGGACGGGCTCGTCCACGTGAGCCGCATGGCGGACCGCTTCGTGGCCAACCCGTCGGAACTCGTCTCGCCGGGACAGCGCGTCCGCGTGGTCGTGGAGGGAGTGGACATCCCGCGGCGGCGCATCTCCCTCACCATGAAGGGCATTCCTCAGCACGAGCCGGAGGACGCCTCCGGGGAAAGCGCATGACCGGCGCACCCGTCGAACCTGCGCGACGACGGCGACGCACCGAACGGAGACGGTGAGAAAAATGCCCCGGCTCCGCCGCCCCTTTCCCTTTCTCCGGATCGTCCTCGTCGCCATTGCGTCGGACCAGGTGCTGAAACTCTGGGCCCGGGGACACCTCCTCCCCTGCGGGGGAAAACTCCCGGGGCTCTCGCTCTGCCTCTCCCAAAACCGGGGGATCGCCTTCGGGCTCTTTCGGGAGCGGGGGCTCCTTCTCGGCCTGTTTGGCCTCGCCGTTCTCGCGGCGGGCACGGCGCTCTTTCTGCGCTCCGCGGAGCACGCCCCTTCCGATGAAGAGGCACGGACGCGGGAAAGCACGACGATGCCGTCCTCCGAAGCCAGGACGTCTTCTTTTCTTCCGGGACTCGCCCTGCTCTGGGGCGGCGCCCTGGGCAACGTCGCGGACCGCCTCCTCCTCGGCGCCGTCACGGATTACCTCCGCATCCCCCTTCCTTTCCATCTCTTCGAAGGCTCCCTGTCGCTGAACCTCGCGGACGGATGGATCATCCTGGGAGCGCTCCTCCTCTTCACGGTGCATCTCCGGTTCCTTCGAAACTGAGGAACCTCTGAAGAACGCCAAACCGAACTCGCGAAAACGCGATGCGATCAAGAGCGAGGGGAACTCTTTTCATCAGAGCTTCCCTGAATCTCTTCCCCAAGGCAGCCACCGTTCCCGCACCCTGCGCCACAACCCCATCGGAGGCACCGGAGCCGAGCCGCTGCCTCCGCATGAACCTGTCGTTCGAACACGAAAAGGCACTCCTGGAAAAGTGCGACCACTCGCTGCCGGCGGCTACCAAACACCATGAAAACCTTTTCGCACGACGGAACGCACACGACTCTCACGATCACCAAACACCGGCACAACCCTTTTGCAGAACGTGGCGCGCAGGATCGGCAAGAAACGGAAGAGAGTCCCGGCAACCCTTCCCGCGGAAAAGATGACAGAACTCTTTCAAACGGAGAAAACTCCGGGAAATAATCCCCCAGGCCGTTGCTTTTTCGGCGATTTCTGTCATGCTATGCCTACTTCGGCTTCCATATTCAAGATTCAAGGGAGGTGGTATGGGTTGACCAAAGTGGGTGCACCCCTGATCCACGTGGAAAACCTCTGCAAGAGTTTCGAGGATGGAGAAGTACTCAAAAATGTCTCCATCGACATCCGGGAGGGGGACCTCGTTTCGGTCATCGGTCCTTCCGGGTGCGGCAAATCCACATTTTTACGGTGCCTCAACTGTATGGAATACCTCGACTCCGGAAACATCACCATCGCCGGCGTCACCGTGAGCCGTACCGGCACGGAAGAACATCTGGACCGCCCCTTCCTGGAAGCCTGCGCCCAGATGCGCAAGAACGTCGGAATGGTGTTTCAGAGCGTCAACCTCTTCCCCCACAAGACGGTTCTCGACAATGTCATGCTCGCCCCCCTGGTGGTCAAGAAGGAGTCCCCCGATCAGGCCAGGGAAAATGCGCTGCGCCTGCTCGCCAAGGTGGGGCTCAAGGATTTCGCCGCCCGCTATCCCGCAACGCTCTCGGGAGGCCAGGCGCAACGTGCCTCCATCGCCCGGGCTCTGGCGATGAATCCCAAGGTGATGCTCTACGACGAGCCCACCTCAGCCCTGGACCCCGAGCTGGTGAACGAGGTGCTCCAGGTCATGAAGGACCTCGACGCGGAGGGAATGACCCAGATCATCGTCACCCATCACATGCGCTTCGCCCGAAACGCCTCGGACTACATCGTCTTCATGGACGGCGGGGAGATCGTCGAAAAAGACGACGGCGACGTGCTCTTCACCACACCCAAAAACGAACGGACCCGTGAGTTCCTGCGACACTTCACTGAGGAGGTGGCATGATGGCCCACAAGCGACACCGCTCCGCGTCGCCGGAGGGATGGAAGGTGGCGGGACGGACCAGCCGTGCCCTCTTCCCGCTCCTTGCCCTCATTCTGGCGCTCTGTCTCGTTCCGGGCATTCCGGAATCCGCCGCGGCGGAAAAACCCGCCCTGAAATGGGGAGGCGACACCGAGGGCGGCGCTCCGTTCATGTTCGCCGACCCCGCCGATCCGAACATCCTCATCGGCTTCGAGGTGGAGATCGTCGAGCGAATCGCGGATTATCTCGGCATGCGGGCGGAGTTCGTGCAGAACGGCTGGGACAACCTGATTCCCGGGCTGCAGCGCCACCTCTACGACATCTCCATCAACGGCCTGGAGATCACCCCGGAGCACAAGCAGGAAGTGAACTTCTCCATTCCCTACTACCGCACCTTTCTCCAGCTCTCTGTGCGGCGGGACGAAAAGGGAATCACCTCCCTGGAGGACTGCACGGACAAGGTGGTGGGCACTCTCAAGCAATCCTACGCCTATTTCACCCTCGTCGACGCGGGGGTGAAGGATATCCGCACCTACGAGGACGAGATCAACGCCTACACGGATCTGCAGAACGGGCGCCTCGACGCCACGCTCTTCGACGCGCCCATCGCCATCTACTACGCGGGATTCAACCCGGAGATCAAGTTCGTGGGCGGCCCCATCGGTGAGATGGAGTACGGCATCGCCCTCCGCAAGGAGGACACGGAGCTGCTCCGGAAGATCAACGAGGCGGTGGTGCACCTCCGGGATTCGGGGGAGCTGCGGCGCGTCTACGACCGGTGGAATCTCTGGAGCCCCGTCATGGCGGATCTGTTCCAGGACTTCTCCCCCGCGAAGGAGGCGCCCTCGCGCTTCCAGGAGTGGGCGGAACACCAGAAACCCGAGTTCACCCTGACGCTCCGCCTCAAACGTTACGCGGGCTTTCTGCCCATTCTGGGGCGAGCTGCGGTGGTCACCATGGAGGTCTCCCTCGCCGCCATGGCTCTGGCTATCGTCCTCGGGCTCGTACTGGCCATGGCCCGTATCTTCGGCCCATCGCCCGTTTCGCGCCTCGCCGTGCTCTACATCGAGTTCATCCGGGGGACTCCCGTGCTGATCCAGCTCTTCTTCATCTTCTACGGGCTTCCCCACATCGGCATCAAACTCAGTCCCTTCGTTGCGGGCGTGCTGGGGCTCGGCCTCAACTACGCCGCCTATGAGGCGGAGAACTACCGGGCGGGACTCCTCTCGGTGCCGCGCCTTCAGATGGAGGGGGCCCTCGCCCTGGGCATGTCCCGATGGGAGGCGCTGCGTCACGTGGTGCTTCCTCAGGCTATCCGTGTCTCCCTGCCGCCGGTGACGAACGACTTCATCTCCCTGCTGAAGGACTCGTCCCTCGTGTCGGTCATCACCATGGTGGATCTCACCAAGGCCTACGGACAGCTCGCCACCACCTATTACGACTACTTCGGCACGGGCATCCTGGTGGCGATCATCTACCTTCTCCTGGGCTTTCCCTTCGTGCGCCTAGCCCGCTGGACGGAGCGCCGCATGGCCGTGGCCGTCCACGGCGGTGCCACCCCGGGGGGGACGGGACGGAACGGCAAGTATTCCCTCGGGCGCAAACCCGCGTCCTACTAGAAACAGGTACGCCGTGATGCGCTTTCCACGAAACGGGGTTTTCAACCGCTTCGCGATTCTCCTCCTCGGAGGGTTCGCTGCGCTGCTGCTGACGCTTCCGGGAGAGGGCTCGGCACAGAACATCCCCGCGACCCTGCCCGGTTCGTTTCTTCCGGCCCAGGTCGGGACCGCGCCGGCGTCACGGGAGCCATTGCAGCTCCCCTTTCCTCCGGCGTTTCGGGAGGGACTTCCCCGCTTCGTTCCGGGACCGTGCCCCGTCGACGTCCCCGCAGCGCTGCGGGGACGGGTGTCCTGCGGCGTCCTCGTCGTTCCCGAGAACAGGGCAAAACCTTCCGAATCGGAACTCGTGCGCATCGCCGTGGCAATCCTCCGCAGTTCCTCCCCCTCTCCGGCACCCGACCCGGTGCTCTTTCTCGAAGGGGGGCCGGGGGATCCCACGCTGCCCTCTCTGGAGGATTGGGAGGAGTCCCCCTTTCTCAAGAAGCGCCACCTGATCCTCTTCGACCAACGGGGAACGGGGTTTTCCACCCCCTCCCTGGAGTGTCCCGAACTCTACGACATGTGGGACCGCACCCGGGACCGCCATCTCACCGCGGGGGAGCACGAAGAGGAGCTGCTTTCCGCGGTGGGGGCCTGCGCTGTCCGTCTCCGGGGGCTCGGCGTCACCCTCGAATGCTACGACACGGCGGCGAGTGCCGCCGACGTGGAGGATCTGCGGCGCGCTCTGGGCATTTCGCAATGGAACCTCTACGGCATCTCCTACGGAACCAGGCTGGCCCTGGAGGTGATGCGGCGCACTCCCGAAGGAGTGCGGAGCGCCATTCTCGATTCCTGCGTTCCTCCCCAGGCCGAGGAATACGAGGAGGCCCCGGAGAACATGCTCCGTGCTTTCCGGTACTTCTTCGACGCCTGCAAAGCCGATTCCCGCTGCGCCGCCGCCTTTCCCGACATGGAGCGGAACTTCTACGAGGCGGTGGAGCGGCTGAACCGAAAACCGCTTCGGCTCTCCCTCCAGTACGAGGACGAGCCGAAGCCGCTTCCCATGCTCTTCACCGGATGGGACCTGGTGAACCTCCTCTTCGACTTCCTCTATGACGAGACGCTCCTCCCCTATTTCCCCCTCCTCCTGGCCCAGATCCGGGCCGGGGACACGGCAGCCCTTTGCCGCTACTACGAGGAGGGAAGCGGCTGGTCCAGCGACGGCCTGTACTATTCGGTAAAATGCCGGGACGAGGCTTCGGCGAACGTCCCCGAGATCGTGCTGGAGCGCCTGAAAAGTCTCCCCTCGGCCCTGCGGGGCTACGACCCCTTTCCCGACGAGTTCGTCGCCTGCGCCCTCTGGAACAACGGAACGGCCTCCCCCGACGTGAACGCGCCGGTCTCCGGGACCATCCCCACGCTGGTTCTCGCCGGGAGCTACGATCCCATCACGCCTCCCGAATGGGGACGCCGGGTCGCGTCGAGCCTGGAAAAGGCCTATTTCTTCGAGTTTCCCCACCGGGGGCACGGCACAACCTTCTACGGTTGTCCCCTTGAACTCGCCCTGGCCTTCCTCGACCAGCCGGACCATACACCCTCGGCCTCCTGCGAGGTGGACGAGCCGCTCGTTTTTCCAACAAAACGAAATCAAAAGGATTCCCCCTACGGCATCGCCGACCCGCCTCGAAAGCACCGGTGAAAAACGCGATAGGTCCGCGTTGAAAGGGATCCCCTCGACTGTTAGAATCAAAGATGGTCTCGTCGGGTTTTCACCGTGAACGTCGCCGGAGGCACTTCCCCCCGAAGAGGCCATCCTTCCTTCGGAACAGGAGCGCCGTACGGACGCGCCCNNCCCCGCCGCAAGACCGCCGGGCGTCTTTCCGGCGCTTCTCCTTTTCTCGATCCCCGTCGTTTCGGAGGGCGTCGTCTCGCGGGTCCGGAATGCCGCATCGTTCGCATCTGTCCACATCTCTTAAGGAAAGCAGGGATCGGTCACATGGAAGAACTTCTCGGTTTCGAGATCTGCAACGCCCGGTACAAGCCCCTGGCGGAATTGCTGATCCGCAAGTACGACGAACTGCGCCACATCGACCCGGACTCGCTCCTCTTCGTCCTGAACCGAAAAAATCCCGGCAAGAGCCGCCGGAGCAAGGTCCTTCTGGCGCAGACCTACAAAGTTCCCGCAAAATGGCAGGAGATCATCTACCAGCTCGGCGGCCTGTCCTATTTCTTCCTCGTCGAGTTCTACGAGAAGAGCATCTCCGTCCTGGACGGCAATCAGATGACCGCTCTGGTCTATCGGGAACTGCGGCGCATCACGCTGAACGGCAACGTGGCTGCCCCGGACGTGCACGAATGGTACCAGGTTCTCCAGGGGCTGGGGCGTCACTGGTTCTATCCCGACGCCACATGCCCGGATCTCCTGGCGGACAACGTGGACTGGAAGAAGCTCATGGGCCCCAACTACGAGCCTCCGCTTCCGATGGAGGGATAAAAACGGCGGGGATTTCCGAACACAGGACCCGACCTCGAAAGGGCGGCCCGAAGAACTAGAGGGGGAAAGCGGGAAAGGCGAAACCCTCCCGGAACAGATGCCGGCAGGATGCCACGACACGGGCATCGTAGCGTTTGCCCGCGCCCTCGTCGATTTCCTCGAGGGCTTTTTCGAGACCGCGGGAAGGGCGGTAGGGGCGGTTCGACGCCATGGCCTCCACCACGTCCGCCACGGCGAGAATGCGCGCTTCCGTCCGCAGAGTCTCTCCGGAAAGCCCGTTGGGGTAGCCCGAGCCGTCGAGGCGCTCGTGGTGCTGCAGCACGATTTCCGCCACAGGCCAGGGAAAGTCGATGTTCCGGAGAATGTCGTATCCCGCTCCAGCGTGGGTCCGGATGAGCGCGAACTCCACGGGACTCAGGACGCCGGGCTTGCTCAGCACCTCCGCGGGAACGGTGATCTTGCCCACGTCGTGCACCAGCGAGGCAAGGTACACGCCGCGCACTTCCGCCTCGGACAGGTCCAGCTCCCGGGCGACGGCCTGGGCGAGAACGGCCACGCGCCGCTGGTGCCCCGCCGTGTAGGGATCGCGCAGCTCCACCACGGAGGCGAGAATCTGGATGGTCTGCTCCCAAGCCTTCTCAAGCCGACCGAGGCTCTCGCGCAACTCTGCCTCCGCCCGTTTGCGCTCCGAAATGTCCCGGTAAATCACATAGTACTCCAGATCGCCCTCGGGCTCTTCCGGAAGAATGAGCGTCCCCTGGAGGTCCACGTACAGAGGTCTTCCGTCCGTGCGATATCGGAGCACCTCCACGGCCACCCTTTCCCCCCGGAGAATGCGGGCGGTGAGGTCCGAGGCCTCGGCATACTTGTCCCCCATGGAGACGAGAACGTCCAGTTCCTTTCCCACCACCTCCCCGAGGGAGGCGAATCCGAAAAGATCGCAGAAAGAGCGGTTCACCCGAAGGATCCGCCCACCGGCATCAAGGAGCACCACTCCTTCAAGGGAGCTCGCGAAAAGCTGCTCCATCCGGCGCTGCTCCGCCCGGAGCGCTCTCTGACCCCGAAGACGTTCCTCCTCCTCGTCCTGCATGGCACGACCTCCCCTCTACAAAACCCGGTTCTTCGGACATGCCGTGTTCCACAACTGGAAGAAGGTTTTCGGATCGGAAGAGAAAGTTTTTAAGAAAAAATCAGAAGATGAACCGATAGATGAAAAAAAGGACCATGACGAGGACACCCGCAAGGATACCGAAGAACACTGCGGGAGGAAGCGGTTTTTTTGCCCCTCTCTCCCCCGGAGACCCTTCATCGAGGTGTCCCTGTCGCAGCATGAGCGAGTTCTGGACGGAAAGAAGCCCCCGGAACCCCTTGGTCATTTCGAGTTCCATGAGCGTGGACTCCTCGGTACGCGCCTCCATCCGAAGAACCCGTCCCTCCACCTTGCCGTCGAAAAGTCCCTTTCTGGCCTTGGAGATGAGGGAATAGAGCACCGATTCCTCGGGAAGTTTCACCACCACCATCTCGCCTTCCTTGAAGCGGTTCGCCGCCTTTCCTTTCAAAGGGTCGATGATGGCAGTACAGTTCACATAGACGACGGATTCCTTCTCCTCCGTCGCACCTTCACCCGTTTCCGCTTCTCCCGGTGCCGACGCATCGCCTTCCTCCGACGATTGAGCCGCCCCACGGGAGGGGAGAAAGGGACGGATCTCGTCGTCCGCCGCGTTCTCCACCCGGACAAAGGCGTGCACCTCCGCCTTGAGAGCCGAGGTCCCGTAGTCGTTCAGCTTGGCCTCCATGTCCCGTGCGGCCTTGCCGTTCGTCTCCAGCAGCTCCGAGGGGCGTACCGCCGCCAGAGCCTGGCTGATGACGTTCTGGAGAACCTCCCGGGAGGGGCAGACATCCGAGCCGAGCACGAAGGGGATGTATTTGGTCCACTCTCCGCGGATTCCAGGAAAAGAGACCCCCTCTTCAACAAGACGGCATCGCACGCTGTAGATGCTTCCGTTGTCGATGATCGCGTAGAAGGCGACGAGACTTGCGCTCTCCTCGGAGGTGGTGATGTCGCAGTAGCCCTTCACCACCCGATATCGCGCACTTTTGAGGGCATTGGCCACAAGGCATCATCCTTTCCTTTTCAAAGCTTCAAAGCCTTCCCGCGAGGGCTTTTCAGCTTGCCGTCAAAAAACAGGAACGGGGGGATCCGGCATTTCCTCCCCGGTCAGAACCTCTTTTTGCCGCGATATTCTCCCGAGAGAAGCCGGGAAAGCTCCTCCGCGGCATCTCCCCGATCCTCCTGCGCATCCTTGCGGTTTTTGTCGTGCTCCTTCTGCAGTTTTCTCGCGAGGTTTTCGTCCACTTCGATGAGACGGAAGGTGGAGAAGGACTCCTTGCGTTTCACCTCGAAGTATTTGTGATCCCGGATGAGAATTCCCTCGGAAAAGATGTCCAGCAAGCGGTTGATCAACAAATCAATCGTGTCCGTGCACATTCTCGCCTCGAACCGTTTCCACATGGCGAGGGAGATCTCCTGGGTCGTGAAGGGCTTGAAGACCGCCACAATGTTCTCGTTGGGAAAAGCCCCGTAATAGTCGAAGATCACCGCTTCCTCCACACGCTCCACCATGAAGGCGGCAAAGAGATCCCGCAGCTTCGTCTGGATCATGAGCTTGTCCTGGACGACTTCTTCCTTCTTCCACTGGTAGATGATCACGTTGCCTTTTTCGATGTCACCTCGGTCGAGAACATCCTTGAGCAGCATCATTTTTCGGTCCCTCCCCGGAACGAGACGTTTTTCGCGCTCCGTCGTCCCTTCATCCGATGCGCGCACATCCCTTCGAAAAGCATTATACCGTTTTCGCAAACGCCACGGGATACGGTCTTTCCGAAACGACTCTCCACAAAGCGGGGCGGCTTTTACGCCGCCCCGCTCATATACGGACTCCGCACAGTCCGATTACCCTTATGCCGATCCCCCGTTCTGGCTCCGGGAGAAATCAGCCCTCCTTCGATTCCGCCAGCAGAGCGAGCTTG
>DIMS01000044.1 GCA_002425685.1 Synergistaceae bacterium UBA5560
GTACAGTTCGTCGTATTTCTCGAAAAAACCCAGCCAGCCCGACGTCGCGTAGTCCAGGACGAAAGTGTGTTGTCCGGTGGAGAGAAGACGGTCCGGGTCGCCCAGGCGGATCTCCAGGTTTCCCCCAACGCGGGTGATTTCCCAGGGTGTGGGTTCTCCGTCCAGTGTGGCCTCTCGCAGGGAAAATTCCGTTCGCCAGGTTTTTCCCGATTCGTCCGTGTAATCGGTGGGAAAGACCCGGATGATACCCCGGCGGATTTCCTGTCCTTCGGCGTGCAAGGTGATCTCCTCGCGCAGATTCAGTCCGCCTTCTTCGGTCACCTCTCCCGTGACGGAAAAGGAGACGATGCGCTCCTCCGAGAAAGCTCTCCCCTCGAACAACGACAGAAACAGAATGCAGAGTACCCATAGCACCTGAAACGAGCGGAATCTTCTTTCCATGGATGATTCCCTCCTTTCCTCCGGGAACGTGTTTTCCCGGAAGTACTTCGAAAGGAGCCCCGTACATTACGTTTCGGAGAGAGAAAACCGCGAATCAGGAGCACGAAAAGAACAACGACCGTTTTTTCGAAGAGGAAAGAACGGCTGACGCGATATCTCAAAAGAAGAGGAGCACCCGCCTCGAACCCTGCGAGCAGGGGTGATTTCGAGGCGGATTTTCCGGTTCCTTTCCGATGTCGTTCCCTTGGCCTATTTCAGGGCGATGGAGGTGAACACGGCCTGGATGGCAGGATCGGTCTCGTGGTCCTTGCCGACGAGATTGATGGATATCTTGACCCCGTCCTTGATGCCCGCGTAGTAGGACATGTGCATGGAGGACTTGTCGAAGACGGTCTTGTAGAACGTCAGACCGAGCATCTCCACCTTGTCCGGGTCTGTACCCTTGTTCTGGGATGCGAGGTTCGCCACGCCGCTCTCCGCGTCCTTCTCGGTCATGTTGGATCCGGCCTTTTTGAGTTCCACCATGTAGGAGCCGCTTGAGTTGTAGGTTTGAACCGTGCCGTTTCCGAAATCGCTGAATTCCCATCCCTCGGGAACGAGAAGGCTGAAATCCGCGGACTCCTTCACGGTGCCCTTCACGCTCGCCAGGGCAGCGGCGGCGGCAAGAACCACAAGGGCGACGACAAACGCCAGAAAAACGAACCTGCCTTTTCCGATCATCGTCTTCGAACCTCCTTCGGGAGTTCCAATCTTTCCTTCCGATGCCTTCCCGAGAGCCGTCGGAAAAGATCTTTCTCGGTGTCGTGCCATGTGGGAGGAGGGCGCTGCAACATGTTCGGGGCGGCTTCGTGCCGTTCCCGCGTGCCGATGACGCGAAACGGGTTCGGTTGCATTTTATCTCCCTCCTTCCCGGCCAAGGAGACGGGGTACTACTGAACGACGGCCTTCTTTTCGAAGGGGGCGAGCTGTTCCTCCGGGAACTGCCCTTTCTTGGAATAGATGTATTTCAGCTTGGGCAGATCCTTGAAGATGGAGATGTCCGTGACTCCTTCGGTTTTCTGGAGATCCAGGGCGGAGAGGGCCGGAAGAGCCGCGATGGCCTCCGGATTCCAGACAGTGGAGCGTACCCGATCGTCCGACTCCGTTGCGCTTTGGCGGGTACCCCGTTCCCGAGGGCGACACGGATTCGGTACATTGCCTCGTGCTGGAGACGGCAGCGAGGACGGGTGGAGTGGGTCGCACGCCGTAACCGTACCGGAGCCGTTTTCAAGGTGTAAGCGTGCTCTCTTCCACGGGTTCTTCTTCGAGCGGGGAGAGTTCCGTCGGGTTCTCATGCCATAGGGAGGACGGCTCGGCGGACACCGCCTGCCATGAGGATGTCAATGTCTCCATGCGTTTGTTCACTGCTGGATCGGGCGTGCCGTTCACTCCCTCCAGAAAGACTTCTTCCACGTTCGGGACGGCGAGAAAGAGTTCCTCGGCGCCTTCCGTTTGCCGGAAAGCCTGCAGTGCCGAGAGTGCGAACTCCTTGACGTCACCCAGGCCGAACGCCTCGTGCCAGGGCTGTCCCACCGGGTCGACCAGAGAGAGCACCGTGGTGCGCAGTCCGGGTATGTGCAGATACAAAAACTTGAGGAGTTCCTTTTCCGAAAGGGCTTCCAGAGTGGGTTGTGGGACGGGGCTTTTTTCCAGATCCTTCGGATCCACAAACCCGAGGAGGAGCAGGTCCTTCCGGAAAGCCGTCACGAAGGGAAGCGGATCCTCCGCGACAAAAACCTTGGTCCATCCCGGAACATCGACTACCTGGACAGGCGGTGCGCTCTCTCCGGCGGCAAAGCGTTCCGCCGCGGCAAGGGCTTTCGCGTGGGCCTCGGGCGTTCCCGCAAGTGTCAGATACACGCCGGGAACCTTCGCCTCCAGGAGCGTCGAGAGGGCTTTCGCCTCGCCTCCCGCGACGAGAGAGAACGAGCCGAGGAGGTCTTTCAGGTCGCTGTCGTTCAAACCGTAATGACCGAGGATGTCCAGCAGATCCGTCACATTCCGTGCATCTTCGTCGCCCGACGCGGCGGCGGCCCGAACTTCCGCCAGAGCGACGTCGGTGATAGGCAGCCTGCCTCGGGCGGCGAAGAAGGGTGCCTGTTCGCCGAAGAGCGGCAGTGGGTGTGGCGGCAGAGGCGTGAAGGCAGACAAGGCCTCGTCGGAAAAGAACACCCTGGCGAGGTTGAGAAAGGCCGACAGACGCCACCCTTTCTCCTGGGGGGTGAAGCCCAATTCCATGCGGAAGGGGACGTCCCTAAGGGGGAGAAACTCCCCCATTTCCTCCTGGATGGATTGCACGAACATGCCGTTGTCGGCAAAGTAGAGAAAATCGGGCGTCGTGTATTTTCTTGGAATGACCAGACGTTTTCCGGCGTTCTCCAGTGCCTCCAGTCCGGCGGTGAGATCCTCGGGAGCGAAGCCGAGAAGAAGCGTGTCTTCCTTGGCGGTGACCATTGCCAGGACCATGCCGTCGGAGATGATCAGATACGTGGCGTTCTCGTGGAGAACGAAGTCGAAAGCGCCTTCAGCGGGATTGTCGAGAAGGGCGTCGAGATCGCCCGGTTCCGCCGTGCCACCGGCGATGCGGTCGAGGATCGTGCGTTTTTCCGGGCCGAAGGAAAGCGCTCCCTGGAGACGGAAGACCCAGTCTTTGTACCCGAAGGAGACCGCGACGGATTTGACGGGAACGCCCCGGAGCCATTCCGCGACAAGTGCCCCTTCCGGGAACATGGTTTCCACCGACGGAGCGAGTTCGGTTGCCATGTCCTTCACATTTTCCAGGACCACCACGGCGAAGATCGTGTCCTCGGGCCAGGGTGCGAGGGCATTCCTGGGAGTGGCTAGGGCGGGAACGGCGATCAGGCAGAGGAGCACGCAGAGAAGAGCGAGAGTTCGTTGCCGATGCATGGGGATACCTCCTTTCCGAAAAGAACATCGGGGATGCGTCATTTCACGAGGAGCGCCACGGCGATCCCGGCGACGATAAGGGCTATCCCCAGGTAGAATTGCGTCCTGGCGCCGCTTTCTCTGCTCTTGATCACCTCATCCTCGGATTTCACCGACACGATGAAGGGTTTCCCCTTTTCCGAAGGGCTTCCGATCCGCAATTCTCCCGAGGAATCCTTTGCTTCTCCCACGACGTAGAGCGGGTGCCCCAAAGGGATGATCTTCTCCGAATAACGGAAGCCCAGGGTTTTCGTTCCCGTCTGGATGGAGGCTGCGTTGAAAAAGGAGTAGGTGCGGTTGCTCTCGTAGGGCTCGAAGCGGTCGCTTCCATCCTTCAGGTCCAGGGAGGCTCCGTCGAGGTCGAGGGGAATACGGATCCCTGCGGATTCCAGATAGAGCGGAGAGGCGCTTTTCTGGGAGGAGACGTTCTCGGAGGAGCGTATCCTGCGCTGTTGGACGTTCCCTTTTTCGTCCCTGGTCGTCTCCTCGCGCTCGAACTGGCGTTCCACGGTGGCGACAAAATAGGCGCAGGGGATATTTCCGTGGGGGGAGCGGAGTTCTCCCTCCGTTGCGGCTTTTCCGTTGGTTTCGACGAACTCCCGGTAGTTTCCCGAAAACCCCTGCTCGGTGATGGCCTTCCACGCGGCGTGGAGTTCCGCGAGAGGTGTGGCCTTCAGAAATTTCAGTTCCGTGACGACGCCCTCGCTCTTTTTTTTCTGGATGAAGGCGAGATAGGTGCCTCCCAGAGCGAGAACCGCTCCTATTCCAAGAGAAAGCGGGCTCATGGACATCTCTCCTCTCCGGTCCTTTTCTCGAATGGCGACACTCTCCGGCGAGCCGCGTTTCCACTTCTTCGTCCGGGATTTTTTCCGAACCGCTCCGTTCCTCCGGCGAATCTCCGGGCCTCCTTGTTTTGCGCTCGATCCGGGCTCGGGCCGTCAGAAGAGCGCCTTAAGAATGTCGTCGTACTGGTCCGCGTAGGCGGCGACGGTCTGGAGCGCGCCGAGCAGTTCGTTTTTGTCGAGATTGGCCCCCGCCAGCGAGCAGGAGAACATGATCGTGCCGTCGAAGACGAGGCTGAATGCCCCAAGGGGTACCGTGGCATTCAGCCGGAGAAGTTTCTCGCAGAGGCCCTCCTTCGACGGATCCACGTTTTCCACGAGATAGGAGAAGACACGGACGAGTACATCCTCGGCATGCCAGGAGAGAACCTGGATCTGGATGGTGGCGCTGCCGAAGGGAAAGGAGTGGAGATCCTCCACGCTGGTCAGATCCTCCGGGTCGAAGAGTTCACCGAGAAGCGCCGTAACGGTGTTCTTCGTCTTCGCCAGAAGTGCCTCGTTGCTTCCGTCCTTGAGCAGGGCGAACTTGCGCATGATCAGACCCCTCCTTGTCCCATCTTTTCCATGAGCTTCGCCATCTCTGCTTCGAGCTGCTGGTCTTTTTCCAGTTTTGCGAAGGGGTCATCCTGAGGAAGGGTGCCTCCCATTTCGGAGAATGCCTGGGCTTCCGCCTCCATACCCTCGATTTTGCGTTCCATTTTCTCGAATTTGGCAAAGGCTCCGCTTCCCGTGGCGGTTCCCATGGCGGTGGAGAATTCCTTCTGCGCCTTCGCTGCCTGAGATCTCGCCACGAGAGTGGATTGTTTCATTCGTGCCTCGTCGAGTTTCATTTTCAACGCATCGAGCTGGGTGCGGAGCTGTGCGGTGGTGGCGGAAGCCTGAGCGGTCATGGTCTCATACTGTTTCGCCTGCCCGTCGAAGGACAGTTTCTTCTCCAGCGCCTGGCGGGCCAGATCGGCGTTACCGGCCTTCATCGCCATGCCGGCTTTTTCTTCCCACTGGCGTGCCTGTTCGCTCGCGGCCGCGTGCTGTTTGCGGAGGCTCTGTTCGTTTGCCATGGCCTTTGCCAGGGAAGAGGTGGCTTTTGTGAGCCCTTCTTCCATCTCCACGATCATCTGCTTGACCATCTTTTCCGGATCCTCCATGCGGTCAAGCATGTCATTCACGTTGGCTTTGAAAATGTCCGTCATTTTGCCGAAAATGCTCATTGCCGCACCTCCTCCGTGCACGTTTTCGGGGTGCCTGATTTGATGCTTTACGCCCGAACGGATATTGCCCTTTGCCTTCTCCGGCTCCCGGGGCGTCATGTCCGGAGTGTCTTTTCGGGAGCGTGCTTACCGAAGTCCCAGCCTGGTGGCGATTTCCGTGATCCGGGATGCCCGGTCTCCTCCGATGACATGCAGTTTGCGGTAGATGTGACGGAGATGGGTTTTCAACGTGTTCCGGGTGATGGCCTCGGAATCTGACTATTTCCTCGTTGCGCCGCTCCTCGAGAAGGAGCAGGACGATGCTCGCCTCCTTTTTTGTGAGAGAAAAAGGATCGAGTTGCAATCGCAGTAAAAGCGCCGCTCGAGTCGGGCTTCTACCGCGCCTTTCCCGAAGTTCGCCATCCTGGTGCTCTGGAAGGTGCGTTTTCTCGCTCACGGAACGTCCCCTCCCGATAAGGAATTTTCGAAAGCAAATGCAAATGCTTATGTGAATAAACGACGCGTCATAGAAAAATCAAGAAATCGCTTCTGTCCGTACTCTATGAATCCGCTTTCAAAAGTAGAGGAAGTCTCTCCACCTGTCCATCACCCCTCGGGGAAGAGTGCGGGTAGGATTTCCCGCCGATTTCGTGAAGAAACAAGGGTGGTTTCCCCCACCCTCCATCGGAGGGGAAGGGACTTGCATTCATTGCGCTGGAACGTTTTCGTTCGACTTAAAAAGGGGGAGTGACCCGGAGCGATATGCTCGTGGAGATTCCGAGAGAACGTTTCGGGGAGGGGGTATGGGGTGAGACAAAGACCTTCCCGAGAAATCAGGAAGAGGCTGTTCTGTCTGCGCCGAAAAGTCCTGGGAGTTCCTTTCGGCTGGAAATCGCCAGTTTGCGATAGATGTTGCGCAGATGGTACTTGAGTGTATTCCGGGAGATGACGAGGCGAGTGCACATCTCCTGATCCTTGAGCCCTTGGAGCAGGAGCAGGACGATACTGCTTTCCTGGCGGGTCAGGCCTAAAGATTCGAGGCGAAGGCGGAGGGAGAACTCCTGCAGTTCCGTATCGACATCGCCGTTCGCACGGTCCTCTTTTTCGGGGTGGGAGACGTTTTTTTCGCCGTGGTGCTCTTCTGTGGAGGAAAGAGGTTCCGTCTGTCCGGAGGATAATGCTTCGGCGGCATGATGTGTCTGGAGGAAGAGTGGTGGCGCGGAGCGGTTTCCCGAAACAGAGGGAAGGGGGGTGTCAGGGGATTGGTCCCTGTCCGGAGGGAGGCCGCCGCCGGAGTTTCGGTTTCTCGCCGGGCCTTCAGGGACGTAGAGTGCGCAAAGGAGCAGAAGGATGGCGGTGAGGAAGGGGGCGAGATAGGCATGCCCCTCGGCGAAGAGTGAGAACGTTGTCTTTGCGACGGCAAGAGGGTTGAGTGTTCCCATCGCGAGGGCTCCGGAGATGAGGAACAGACCGAAATGGAGCACCGAGTCCTTGTGGGGGCCCGCGGAGCGGCCCCATCGGAGAAGGAGAAGCCAGGCGTAGAGATCGAAAATGGCAAGCCCGCCTTCCAGCAGGTAAGCGGAGATTCCCGAGAGTCTGGGCAGGGGGAGCAGAAGAAAGCTCGCTCCCACGAGAAAGAGAGAGAAGCGATAGAAAGGGCTGGGAAGTTTCCGGGATGTCACGGAAAGAAGTCCGAGGGCGACGAGCGGCGCCACGCCCCGGGCCACGAGATAGTTGTCGTACGCATGGTGGGAGAGCGTGGAGGTGAGCAGGGAGAACATGCCGCTTCCAAGACCGTAGAGGATATAGGCGATCGTGAGAAACAGGGCGAATCTCCAGGGGCGGAGCGTTTCCGTATCGACCTTCTCCGAAAACGTGCTGCTCGCTTCTGCTGGCGGTGGCGCGGTGAAGAGGAGCAATGCGGAGACGACGGGCCCCGCGAAGGGCAGCAGAGTGGCCGCACCGTTCCACGCGGAGGCGTAGAGTACGGAGAGGACGGCGAAAAAAGCGGCGAGAGCGTAGGCGAGCGCCGCCTCCTGCCTGGGAAGAGTGCAGAAGGCGGCTGCCCATCCTCCCACGAGGAAAGCCGTTCCCGCTCCGGAGAGGCCGGAGGCGAGAAGAACCGCTCCTTCGCCGAAGAGGGAGCCCAGCGAGGCGGCAAGCGGAAACGCAAGGGCCAGAATGCCGCCGGACAACTGAAGAAATCGTCTTCCCGGAAGAAAGCCCGGAGACCGAGCCGCGATGGCAACGGCGAGAAAGGAGAAAATGTGCGCTGCAAGAAAGACGAAGGCGGGAAGGGCGTTGCCTTCGGGAAAGAGATCGTTTCGAACGAGACCGGACAGGGCGTCTCTTCCCCGCATGAGCGTGTCGAGCCATCCCAGGAGGAGGCCGAAGCCGATCGCGATACGGACGATGGTGCGTTCTTCGCGAGAAACGGGCATTTTTCGACCTCCGTGTCGTCCTGCCGTACCCCCGAAGTCGTTACGTTTCGGTGGCCCTTCCCGGCTGTATGGATCTCGTCTCTTTTTCTGAAAAGCGAACTGCTGAATCATTATGCATGAAAAGCCTTCGATTACGACAGTATCGAAGGTCCCTGTCGCACGTCACAGCAGTCCTTATTTCTCTGATTCCTTCGGCTCACTTCTTTCGCTTCTTCGCGGTTTCCGCCAGCTCCCTGACGGCGTCGAGAGCGCGTTGTACCTCGTCTCTCGTGTTATAGAGGGAGAGACCG
This sequence comes from Synergistaceae bacterium UBA5560, assembly GCA_002425685.1. Taxonomy (GTDB): domain Bacteria; phylum Synergistota; class Synergistia; order Synergistales; family Aminiphilaceae; genus Aminiphilus. Next base: position 8,187 of record DIMS01000044.1, read on the forward strand.
AGCCGCACGAGTCCGCCCTGCTCGAGAAGACCGAGGATTTCGACGGGACGGATGGCATAAAAGTCGCCGTCCCAGGCACAAATGGCTCTTTCGTTCAGGAAGCGGCAGATTTCAGGCGGTCTGTGCCCTTCGAGCGTGAAAGAGACGGTGGGGGCCCTGCCGGGGGTGGTGAAGGACGGACCGTGGACGGTCACGCCGGGAATGTTCCGGAGTCCTTCGTAGAGTTCCTTTGCAAGGACGTGTTCGGCCTCGCCGATGCGGTTCATCGCACTTGTGATCTTTTCCCGGAGGTCCGTCCCGTCTCCGAAGGAGGCGATGTACTCCACGGCGGCCTTGACACCCGCGATGGCGGCGTGATTCAGCGTTCCCGTCTCGATGCGGAAGGGTGCTCGCTGATCCTGGGTGCGGAGACGGTCGGGGTTCAGACGCTCCAGAAGGCCTTCCCTGGCATAGAGGATACCCACGTGGGGGCCGTAGAACTTGTAGGCGGAGCAGAGGAGGAAGTCCAGCCCGAGCGCGCGCACGTCCAGAGGAAAGTGCGGTGCTCCGTGTACGGCATCCACCAGGAGGAGGGAACCAACCCGATAGGTGAGTTCCCTGGCGAGGGCGATGTCGTTCACCGTTCCGAGAGCGTTCGAGGAGAACCCCAGAGCCGTCAGGCGCGTTCGTTCGTTCGTTTTACTCCGGAAATCGTCGTAGTCCAGCGTTCCATCTTTCCGGAGGGAGATCTCCCGAACCAGAACGCCCTTTGAGCGGAGGCGGAGCCAGGGGCCCCGATTGGCCTCGTGGTCGAGCTGCGTGATGAGCACTTCGTCTCCGGGTTGGAGGGTGGATTCCAGGGCATGGCTCAGGGAGAAATTCAAGGTGGTCATGTTCGCTCCGAAAGAGATGGTGTGCGGCCCTTCCGCACCGAGAAACGTCGCCATGGCCTTACGGGCCTCTTCGATGACGCAGTCCGATTCCTGTGTCGTGACGAAGAATCCGTGGGAATTGGCATTGCAGTTCGAATAATAGTGCACCATGGCTTCGATGACGTACCGGGGGATCTGTGTTCCTCCCGGCCCGTCCAGATAGGCCAGCGGCAGGCTGTTGTGCGTTCTGGAAAGCGAGGGGAAATCCTTGCGCCGCTCGGAAAAGATTGTTTCGGATTTCGTGGTGCGCGTCGTCTTTTTCACTGCGAAGACCTCCTTCGTGGCGGTATGTGGTTTCCTGTTGTTGCGCAGGATGGAGATGTCGTTCCGAAATCGTTTCGCTCGCAAAAACCAGCATACTCCAGATCTTTCCTCCGGGGAACGTTCGTTTGTGTGAGTTTTGGCTGTTTGCTTCTCCCCGTCGATCTGGCAGAATAGAGGCATGGATTTCCGATAGGGGGGTTGGGTATGTATCGCACGCCTCATCCTCCGGGCTCCGGGCGGAAACGTTCCCCGGAGGATGAGGAAGCTCTCCCTGTCCTCTCCGGAGATGTCTCAGCCGGAAAATACCAGGGTCGGGAGTGCTGACGTTTGCGGAGAGGCGAACTCTGTGACGGCAGGTCTTTCCGATCCTGAGAAATGGAGGTCGCTCAATGACATTGTGTGACGAAGAAACCCCTGGGAGAAACGTCGTTGAAGGAGGGTCCGTCTCGAAACGGGCCGTGCTTGTTGTCTCCGCGATCACGGCGTTCCTCTCGCCCTTCATGATTTCCGCGGTGAACATCGCTCTCCCGGCGATTCAGGAGGAATTCTCCGCCGGTGCGATTCTTCTGAGCTGGGTCGCAGCGGCGAACCTTCTCGCCACAGCGATTTTTCTCGTTCCTGCGGGCAAAGTCGGAGATATGTACGGGAGAAAACGTGTCCTCGCCCTGGGGCTCGGCCTGTTCACCCTTGCCACGGTCGGGGCGTGGGCAGCTCCTTCCATGGCGCTCTTTCTCTCCTTTCGGGCTCTTCAGGGTGTGGGGGGAGCGTTCATGCTCACCTCCGGCATGGCCATCCTCTCCTCGGTCTTTCCTCCGGGGGAGCGAGGAAAGGCTCTGGGAATCAACGTTGCGGCGGTCTACACGGGAGCCTCCGCAGGACCCTTTCTCGGCGGGTGGCTCGTGCATCAGCTGGGATGGCGGGGAATCTTCTTGGCCAATGCGGCGGTGGGCGTTTTCGCCCTCCTTCTCATTTTCCGGTTCATACGGGCCGAGTGGGTGGAGACGCAAAACCGGAGGATCGACGTCAGAGGAGGCTTCATCTACGGATGCGCTTTGGTGTGCCTCATGCTGGGAACATCCCGTCTTCCTTCCTGGAATGGAACCCTTCTCGCCCTGACAGGGGCCGTTTTTCTCGTACTCTTCGTCCGGCGTATGCGTGCCGCCGAGGATCCCCTCTTCGACGTGCGCCTCTTCGAAGCGAACCGCGTGTTCGCCTTCTCCAACCTCGCCGCACTGGTGAACTACGCGGCTACATTCTCCGTCGCCTTTCTGTTGAGCCTCTATCTCCAGTACATCAAAGGCATGTCCTCCGGCGAGGCGGGGTTGATTCTGGTGGTGCAGCCCGTGCTGCAGGCCATCTGTTCGCCCCTTTCGGGTCGTCTTTCCGACAGGGTGGAACCCCGCGTTCTCGCTTCCTCGGGCATGGGGCTCACCGTCCTGGGGCTCGGCCTGCTGATTTTCCTCGGCCGGAACACGTCCCTGACCTATGTGTCCGCAAGCCTGGCACTTCTCGGTGTCGGATTCGGTCTTTTCTCCTCGCCGAACATGAACGCCATCATGGGTTCCGTGGAAAGCCGCCACTACGGGATCGCCTCCGGCTCCGTGGCGACCATGCGTCTTCTGGGGCAGATGCTCAGCATGACCGTCACGGCCATGACATTCGCCATGCTTCTGGGGCATGGCGATATCGATCCTTCCCGCTACGACGCCTTTCTCCGGAGCGTCCGGATCTGTTTCACCGCGTCGGCATTCTTCTGTTCCGTCGGAATCTGGTTCTCTCTTTCCAGAGGCACGTTGCATCATGGTCGCCTCGGATGACCGACTTTTCTTGTCCGGCGGCGAGGGGACGGGCGATAGTGGAAGACACCTGGGTGATTTTCGGAAATTCTTTGGGTTTTTCTCGTCTTCCTCTATCATTGGACGTGGTTGCCGGGGTGCTCTCCCGACACGAGCGCGCGCGTTATCGGCCGCTCGTGTCGCCGGGAAGTGCGGGTACGGGATTCAGCCCCGGAACTTTCGTTCCGTTCGGGGGCGCCACTCTTCTTTGGAGATTCGTGAGAAAGAGGTTTGCACGAGACGTGTGGGTCGGAGGAAAGAACGAATGACTTCGGAACTTGTTTCGGTGCTGAAGGAATTGAATTTCACGGAATACGAAGCGAAAGCCTATATGGCTCTCCTGAAAAACGCGCCGCTTTCCGGATATGCCGTATCGCTGCAGTCCGGGGTTCCCCGCTCGAAAATCTACGAGGTTCTCGGAAATCTGGTGACCCGGGGAGATGTCTTCGTGAACAACGAAGAGACTCCGGTCTACATGCCTTTGTCCCCGGAGGAACTGATTTCACGGAGAAGGCACGATGCGGAGCGCCGGTTGGACGTTGCGCGGGAATGTCTGAATACCTATGCCCGTTCGGTACGTACGCTCGAGGGCATCTGGAACATCTCGGGGCGCGGGGCCATTCTGGACCGCGTTCGGGATGGAATCGCAAAGGCCGGGCAGCGTATCCTGCTGGAAATCTGGCGAGAGGACGCGGAGGAGCTTCTGTCCGCGCTGCGGCAGGCAGGCGAAAGAGGAGTGCGTATCGTCATCGTTTCCTACGGGGCTCTGGATATCGACTTTGCTGAGGTGTACCACCATGACATGAGCGAGCAGATCACCTCGGAGTACGGTGGCCGGTGGATCGTGTTCAGCGTGGACGACCGGGAGGTGGTGGCGGGTATTCTTTCCCTGGGAGAAAGCAGCCGCGCCGCGTGGACGATGCATCCGGGACTGGTCATGCCCATTACCGAGGTGATCATTCACGATCTCTACATCATGGAAATCCTCAAGGAATTTCGTGGGGTCCTGGAGGAGAGATTCGGAGCCGACCTTGTGGCGTTGCGAAACAAGTTCATGATGGACGACACCCTCAAAAAACACTACGTTCCTTCCGTCCTTCAGAAGTAACCCTCAAGCGGAGAGGCGCTCCGAAGAATTTTTCCGGAGCACCTCCCCGTGTTTTCCTCTCCGAAGGCCGTCGCGAGACTCTCCGCGATATGGAGCGGTGTCCGACGCTGCGGTCGGAATGCTCTCTCACAGGAGACCGAGTTTTTTCGTCAGCCTGTTTATGGTGCTTTTCTGTCCGATGAGCGCAATGCCGGTGTACTCGATATCCTCGGTCTCGATTCGCGTCATGGCCTCCATGAATTCCACGTAGCTCTTCGTCCGCTGTCCCTGAACCGGAAAATCCACCACATCGCATCCTTCAGCGATGGCTTTTTCCCGGAGTTCTCTCAATTCCTCCCGAGACGCACATAACATGGGGATTCCTGTGGGTATCAGGCCCGGATGGGCGACTCCCGACGCGTCCACCAGAGGCGCACCGACGAGGACCGGATGTCGTTGTCCTGCCGTGAGAGCGATGACGGCAACGGCATTTGCGAGATGTCCCCCCGTCAGGCTTTTGTCCATGACGAGCACACAGCGGTTCGGTTTTTCCTGCAGGGGAATTTCCAGAGAATGGCACGTGGTGACGAAACTTTTTTCGCTCATGGGTGCTCCCTCCTCGAGAATAGTAGCCACTAAGGTAGTCACTAAAAAGCATAGGTGTTTTCCTGCTCATCGTCAAGAGGGGATGTCGGGTGGTTTCTCTCTTGACAAAGGGAGAGGGACTCCGTAACATACCGTCCAGTCGGTTCAGTTGCGTTTGACGCAACGCGAAGGAGGAACGGCAATGAGTTCCAGGGCGAACTCCCGAGACATGATTCTCGATGCCGCGGAGACTGTAGCTGTCGAGACGGGGGCGGCGAATTTGAGTCTCGATGCCGTGGCCGTGCGGGCAGGTTTCAGCAAGGGTGGTCTGCTCTATCATTTTCCGACGAAACATGCGCTTCTTCAGGCATTGATCGAGCGTTTCATCGAAGAACACGAAGAAACGCGGTTCGAGGTGCGGAAAAGGTTGCCGGATACCCCGAGCCGGGAACTGAAAGCGCACGTGCGTGCCTGGGATGCATGCTTCGGTTCAGGGCGCGAAACGGGGAGGAAAAGGATCCACGCGGCGCTCCTCGCTGCGGTGGCCCATGATTCCTCGATCATGGAGCCGCTCAGGAAAAAGTACAGATGGATCTTTGAGCAGATCGTGGCTTCCGGAGTTTCTTTCGAGCGGGCGGCGATCGTCTGTCTTGCCGTGGACGGAATCATGCTCATGGATGTCCTCGATGGCCTTCCTTTCGACGAAGGGGAGGTGAAGCGGATTGTGGAGGCGCTGCTTCGCTTCGCCGGAGAGGCTGATTCGGAATAAGGCGGGTACTCGTTTTTTCGGAAATGGTTGCGGAAAAGGCGGCTTGTTTCTCCGAGGGCTGCCGTACAGATGAGGGGGAAATGTTCCCGAAGAGGAAACCATTTTCCGCCGCATGCCGGAAGATTCGGCGGAATCCGGGGCGAAAGGGAAATCGGGGGATGACGATGAGGAACGGATGGAAAAAGCGGAAACGTCTCGGTTTTGTCGTCCTGTTGTCGCTCCTGGTCACCACCTGCGGGCTTTCGAAAAATGTGGAGCGGGCCGATTCGGAAAGCTCCGGCGATACCCTCTCAGGTAGAACGGCGCTGCCGGAGGGAAACGGCCGTGACGCCGTGATCGTCGTGCTGGAAAAAGCGGGGTCCGCTCGTTTCGAAGACGTCATCAAGGTTCAGGGGAACCTCAAGGCGAAGAACTTCGCACTGGTTTCCTCCCGGACGGACAATCTCATCGAGGAAATTTTCGTCCGGGAGGGAGATCGTGTCGTGGGAGGCGAAACGAAGCTGTTCCGACTGGACAGTCTGCGCCTCGAAAAAGAAGTGCAGATTGCCCAGCGGGACCTCCAGTCCGCCCGTTTGGGTATGCAGGAGCAGGCGGCGAACCTCCAGAAGACCGAGGTGGAGCTCCGGAAGGCCGAGATCGACTACCGGCGCTACAAGAACCTCTACGATGAGGGGACGGTGAGCAAAAGTGCGCTCGAAGAGCGGCAGAGCCTCTATGAGCAGTTGCTTTCCCTTCAGCGGCGCGCCAGGAGTCTCGTCGATCTCGCCAAAGAGGCGGAACGAAAGGCTCTGAGCGCCTTGGCCATTGCGGAGAAGGAGCTGCGCGACGCCGTCACCGTGGCGCCCCTCGACGGAATCGTGAGTCAACGCATGGCCGAGCCGGGAGAGATGGCCAGCAAGGGAAAACCCATTCTGCGCATCGACGACGTAACGGCCCTGGAGGCATCGGCGTTTCTGCCGGGGCAGTTCTACGCCAGAGTCATTCCCGGAGAGACCACAGTGCACATCGGTACTCCGGATTGGGGTCCCGAGGACCTGGTGGTGACGTACAAGAGCCCCGTGGTCGACACGACGCTCCGCACGTTCGAGATCAAGTGCGATATGAAGGGGGACGGTCTCCGCATCGTCCCCGGGGTGCTTGCGGACATGAGGATTGTTCTTGCCTCGCACGAAGGACTGGGTGTCCCTCTGACGGCCGTTTTGGAGAGAGGGGGCGCCAAGGTCGTCTTCGTCGCACGCGATGGTTTTGCCCGCATGGTTCGCGTCGAGACGGGACTCGAAACGGTGGGTCGTGTGGAAATCACCGGGGGTGACCTGACATCGTCCGACATGGTGGTGGTGAAGGGGCAGTTCCTTTTGAACGATGGCGCACCTCTTCGAACGCAGTCGGAGGCCCGGTAGAATGTTTCTGTCCGATGCTTCCCTCCGCCGCCCCGTGGCCATGGCGTGTCTTCTCATCGCCCTCGCCGGGCTCGGGTTCAATGCCTACCGCAAGATGGCGCTGGAGCTCATGCCCAAAATGGATGTCCCGTACATCACCGTCACGACCGTCTGGCCGGGAGCGACTCCGTCGGATCTGGAGACCGATGTGGCCAAGCGGATCGAGGATGCCGTCTCCGCCGTGGATGGCCTCAAGCATGTCACGTCCATTTGTATGGAAAACGTGGTCAATACGGTGCTGGAATTCCACCTCGGCGTGGATGTGAACGTGGTTGCCACGGATGTGAGAGAGAAGATCGACCTCGAGATGAGCAAGTTTCCCGAGGGTGTGGAGAAACCGGTGGTGCAGAAGTTCGACATCAACGCAACTCCCATCGTGACGCTCGTTCTCACGGGAGATCTTCCTGTGGACGATCTCTACGATTACGCGGACAATACGCTCAAGGACCGCCTTTCCGTCATCTCCGGTGTGGCCAATGTGGAACTTCTCGGCGGCGCAGAGCGGGAGGTGCATGTGCGCCTCGACAGAGATGCCCTCGCCGCGGCGGGACTTTCCTCCGTGCACATTCTCCAGGCCCTTCGGGAAGGAGTGAACAGCACTCCCGCAGGACGCGTGCGCGACTACGGTTCGGAATACTCGGTCCGCTTCGACGCCGAATATTCCTCCGTGCGTGACATCGCATCCCTTCAGGTGGCGGGAAGGGACGGAGCGCGGCGTTATCTTCGGGATCTCGGCGAGGTGACTCTGGGAACGGAGGAACGGCGTACCGAGGCATTTCTCGACGGAAAACAGGGAATCAGCATCCGCATTGTGAAGAAGGCCGACGCCAATGCGGTGGAAGTGGTGGAGAACGTTCGGGACGCCGTGGAGCGGCTGCGGACGATGCTTCCTGGCGGCATGAAGCTCGTCTGGGTTTCCGACGAGGGCTCCTTCATTCAAGCCACGGTGGACAGCACCACCGGCAACATTTGGCAGGGGATCCTCCTCACGGCGGCGATCCTTTTCTTTTTCCTCTACAATTTCCGATCCACCTTCGTGGTGGCCATCTCCATGCCGCTCACCATCGTCATCTCCCTCTTTTTTCTCAACCTGCTCGAGTTTTCCCTCAATATCTCCACCCTGCTCGCCATTGGTCTCTCCGTGGGAATTCTTGTGACGAACTCCCTCGTCGTGCTGGAGAGTGTGGTGAGCCGTTTCCGTGAAGGAAGCGAGCCCTGGGAGGCCGCACGGCGGGGAACGGCCGATGTGGCCATTGCCGTCATTGCCAGCGCGGGAACGAACGTGGTGGTTCTCCTGCCCATCGGCCTCATGGGAGGGCTGATGGGGATCTTCTTTCGCCCCTTCGCGCTGACGGCACTTTCGGTGAACCTTGTGTCCCTCTTCATCTCTTTCACGCTCACGCCCATTCTGTGCGCCGTTCTTCTCCGCGCCGGGGGGCGGCAGGATTCCTTCCTCAATCGCATGGAGCGTCGCTGGAACACACTATTGCAGAAGGCCGCTGAAGTGTACGCGGCTTTTCTTCGGAGGCTTGTGGCGCGGCGTTGGGTTGCCGTGCTCTGTCTGTGCCTGGTGGCGGGCATCTTTGCCCATTCCCTGTCGCTGATGCCGCGGATCGGTTTCAGTTTCTCTCCTGAAATCGACAGGGGCGAAGTCTTTGTCAAGTTCGAATATCCCACGCGGCAGGATCTTCCGAGGAGTGTGGAGCGGATTCAGGAGGCGGAAGCACTGCTGCGCGATCTGCCGGAGCTGCGACATCTCTATTCGAGCGTGGGGAAGGTGGACAGTCTGCCCGGCCAGGTCTCGGAAGGCGTCTATCTGGCCCAGATGCTCCTCAAGTTCTCGGACAAGACGAAGCGTGCGTTCGGAATGGATGATATTCTCGACGAAATACGGAGACGTCTTCGCAATTATCCGGACAGCATCGTCACGGTGAACGTCGGGGATCTCATTGGAGGGCAGAGCATGCCTGTGGAATTGGAGGTCGCCGGGGAAGAGTTCGTCGAATTGGACCGCATCGCGTTGGCGATACAGGAAATGGCGAAAGGCCTTCCGGGATTCGTCGATCCCGACACGTCCGTTCGGGAGGGAAAACCGGAACTTCGTGTGATCCCGCGACGGGCCATCCTTTCCGACAGCGGCATGTCTCCCCAGTCCCTGGGGGTGCTTCTCCGTGCGAATCTTGAAGGAATGAAGGGAGGGGTCTACCGCAGCGGAGCGCGGACGTTCGACATCCGGGTGAAACTTGCGGAACGGGAAGGAAAGAAACAGGTGGAAGAGTTTCAGATCCCCGGCTCCTCGGGGATGCCGGTCATGCTCGCAGGGTTTGCCGATATCGAGGAACGTCGCGCTCCCGTGCAGGTCACCCGCTCCGACAAACAGCGCGTGGCGAAAGTCTTCTCGAATCTCCTGCCCGGAATTCCCCTCGGTACGGCGGGAGAGATGCTGACGAATGGCATCGGCCGCAACGGGCTGCTTCCTCCAGGGTACGAGGCTCGTCTCCGCGGGGACTATGAGCGCATGGGCGATGCCGGAGCGGAGTTCGGAGAAGCCATGGTGCTCGCGATCTTTCTTACCTATCTGACCCTTTCGGCGATCATGGAATCCTTCAAGCGCCCTCTCCTGATCCTCGCCACGATTCCTCTCGCCCTGATCGGCGTTCTGTGGGCGCTCTTTCTGACGGGGGAGAGCATGTCCATTTTCGTCCTGCTCGGAACGGTCATGTTGGTGGGAATCGTGGTGAACAACGCCATCCTCGTGGTGGATCGCATGCAAACTCTCCGCGCGGGGGGCGTGGAAAGCAGGGAAGCCATGCTTCAGGCTCTGGTGGATCAATTCCGTCCCGTGGTGATGATTACCCTGGCGGCGGTGCTCGGCATGCTCCCCCTGGCGATCGCGCGGGGTTTGGGAAGCGAACTCAACAACGGCATCGGAATCGCCTCTGCGGGAGGGATTGCCATCTCGGGCATACTGGCCCTCTTTGTCGTGCCACTGATACATCTCGTGGGAGTTTCTGTACGTAGGGATCTCATGTCCCGTTCCAGGAGGAAAGCTCCCGTCGGATCGTGACGAGAATCTTGGAAAGGCGCAATTCCTGTCGGGCCTGAAAGGCCCTGTTTCGCCCACTCCTTCCCAGACGAAAAGCGCCCCTGCTTAACGGGGGCGCTTTTCGTTCGCTTTTTTCCTGCAGCAAGACCTCGACGTGTATGCGGTCCTAAAGAACGGCGATGTTTTGGGGAGGTACGGCGAAACGGCAGATCGCCCCCTCCTCAAAGGAGTTCTGCGGAAAATTTGCGGTAGCGCATTCTATCTGCCACTGTGTTCCCGCCGTCTCGACGGTGAGGCGAAGTATGCCCCCTAGGTGTATCGCCTCCACGATGTGTCCCTTGAAGAGATTCGTTTCAAGGAACGGGTCCACGGGAGCGTCGGGGTGAATCAGTTTTATGTCCTGAGGGGCGACGAAGACCGCAGCGGCCCGGCTCATTTTTCTGTTTTTCCCTAGCGAGGAGTGGAAAGAGCCACGCTCTTCGTCGCAGGGAGATGCGGCGAGGAGTCTTTCGGAAGTGATTTGCAGGATTCCGTCCTCCCAGGAAAAACGGGGTCCTTCCGAAGAAAGGCGGAGCTCCCCCCGGAGAAATGTTCCCCACCCGAGAGCTTTCCAGTGGAGTTCCGAAAGAGGAGTTCCCCAAAGCTTTTCCACGGGGAGTGCCCCCGCGAAACGTCCCTCCGTGACGAAGGTCATGCGATCCCCGAGGGCGCACACATCCTCCACGGAATGCGTCACGTACAGCATGGGGACACCGCTTTCACGCTGGAGTTTCCGGAGTTCCCGCCGCAGATTGCGGCGGACCGGCCCGTCCAGGGCGCTGAAGGGTTCGTCGAGGAGCAGCAGATCCGGCTCCGGAGCCAGTGCCCGTGCCAAAGCCACTCGTTGTTGCTGTCCCCCGGAGATTTCCGAGGGAAAACGCTCCTCGAAATGCGCCATACCTAGGCGGGAAAGCCAGAGGCGAGCCTGTTCCCATTCGCCGTGGCGTGGCGGTTTCTTTCCGGGTCGGGAAAAAATCTCCCGCGCTGTCTCAAAAAAGTACTTTCGGAATGGTTTTGCCGGCACAGGGGCGGTCCGTGCGTTTTCGGAACGCTCTCTACCTATACCGTAGGCGACGTTTTCCAAAACGGTGAGGTGGGGAAAGAGGGCCAGATCCTGAAAAACCATGCCTATTCGCCGTTTTCCGGGAGGAACGCAAACATGATTTTCCGTATCGAGGAGAACTGTGTCATCAAGGACGATGCGCCCTCTCTCTGGGTGTTCAAACCCGGCGAGGAGGCGCAGGGTGAGGCTTTTCCCCGCGCCACTCGGGCCGAAAAGCACGGTGACCTCCCGATAAAGGTCGAGTTCGGCGTTGAGCTGGAAAGTCCCTTTCCGGAGGAATGCCCGTGCCGTCAGCGTCGGAAAGGGCGGCGTATCCTGGCGTTCTTCCCCAGGCGTTGACATGGCTCCTTCGATTCGGGACGTCATTTCTTCCGGTTCTGAAAAAGCCCGTGTCTCCGGCTCGAGCGGGAGCACGGATGGGGTTCCATCAGCGGGAAGGTTCATGGCGCCCCTCCTCGAGACGATGGACCGTCAAAAGACAGACCGATGCGACGAAGACGAGAAGCAACGCCGCCGCGTGGGCTCCCGAAAAATCCATCATCTCCACCCGTCCGTAGATGTAGAGTGGAAGCGTCTGGGTTCGTCCCGGCATGTTGCCGGCGATCATGAGAGTGATACCGAATTCCCCCAGCGCTCTGGCCGCAGCGAGAGCCATTCCCGCAAAAAGTGACCGCCGGGCCAGAGGAAGGGAAATGCGAAAGAAGACACGCCATTCCCCGTCGCCGAGAGAGCGTGCGGCGTTCTCCAGATTCTGCGGAACGCCAGCGAAACCTGTTCGGGCTCCCGTCACCGCCAGAGGCAACGCTGCTGTGAAGGCGGCGAGCATGGCCGCGGGGAGGGTGAAGAGGAGCTTCATTTCCCGGAGCAGTGGTGTTTGCCCGAGCAGAAAAAGCAGATACAGCCCCATCACTGTGGGAGGCAGGACGAGCGGCAGGTGGAGCAGAAACGTCACCAGCCGCTTTCCGGGAAAATGTTTTCTGGAGAGAAGCCACCCCAGAGCAGTTCCTGCCAGGAAAAGAAGAGGCAGAACCACGGCGAGAATCTGCAGGCTCAGGCGAAGGGCGGATACCATGAGAGAGTCTTGTTTATTCCCGGGCCGGATCGAAGCCAGCCTTTTCCCACAGGGGAGCGGCCTCGGAAGAGCGGAGCCAGCGCCAGAACTCCGCGGTGACGTCCGTGGCAGTATTCTTCACGAGGCCTCCGAAATAGCGCGCCGGAGGCGAGGAAACCCGCACGAATCCACCACCCAGCTCCTGTGCCGTCCCCAAGGCGACAAAAGCCAAGTCAGCCCCTCCACTCTTCACCGCCAGAGCTGTTTTCAGGATATCCCCGGCGATGACGAGCCGTTTCTCCTGCTCCAGAACCTGGAACATCCCCTCGCGGATAAGCCATTCCTTTGCTAGTTCTCCGAGGGGGGCCGCCGCCGGATCCGCGATGGCCACCTTCATCGTGGATTCTTTCAGCATCTCCACTGTCGGTGCACTTTCTTTGGCCCACCAGAGTACCAGGGGCGATTCTGCGTAGGGGTGGACGTCCGTGAGCAACCCCTTCGACTCGAGGTGCCGCGCCCATTTCTCGTTGGCGCTGAGGAAGAGAGTGAAAGGCGCTCCCGCTTCGATCTGGGCGGCGAGTTTTCCCGAGGCGCCGTTGACGAGCGTAAGGCGATTTCCCGTGGTGGAGGAAAATTGTTCGGCGAGTTTTTCCATCGTCGGTCCCAGGCTTGCTGCCACCGCCACGGATTCTTCCGCAGCGACGGACATTGAAGCGCACAGAGAAAGGCCGAGGCAAAGAACGAGAATCTGGACAAGACGCTGATCTCGCAGGTACCGCATAAAAATCCCCTCCTTCGAATATGCAATCTTGTTGCATTTCATGCAGTATAACAGTGTCGGATACGTTTTTCCATTCTGTCCATCCGGTCGAATTCGGCCAAAAGGGCCGGCAGCTTCTTCCCGAAAGCCGGGGCCATGGGGTAGACCTCTGAAGAGGGTTTTTCCGGAAGGAACGATGTCCTGTGATGCGATGTGCTACAATGCTTGACGGAGGAAGAGACAATCAGGCGATCTGGAAAGGAGGCCGGGAGAGATGAGAGGAACTGGAAGAATGTTGCTTTTGTGCGCAATGGTATTGGGGGTGGTATTGTGGCTCTGTGAGGGAGCGGGCACGGCCGGGGCATCTCAGGCAGTGCTTGAGGGGCGTGTGGTGGATTCCTTCCATGCTCCGGTTGTGGGGGTGCAGGTCCATGTATGGGACGGGCGGGCGACGCACACGGCCGTTACCAATGCCGAAGGGATGTTTTCCCTGGTGGGATTGACCATGGACCGGGATCTCTCGTTACGCTGGGTGCGCAAGGGGCAGCGGGATGTCCGCCTCGATGGGGTGCGTCTCCGGAAAGAGGGTGCCACGGTCCTGAATCTTTCCTACGGGGACACTCGCGTTGGCGGAGACGTGGTGGTGCGTCTCGCCTCGAACCCCTCTACGGGGTACGGGTGGACCGTATTTCAATCCAGTGACTCGAAGGTAGCGGTTCTCTCGGGGAGTCTTTTCGAACCGCCAGGTGATCCTTCCAATCGGGGACGTGCGGGAGCCTCGGGTTCGGCACTCTGGATTTTTCATGCCGTCGGAAAGGGCGCGAGCACGATGGTCTTCCGTTACGCACGTTCCTGGGAGGACCTCCCGCCCCTTCGGACGCACGTCTACGCGCTCACCGTAAAATAGGAAAGGCGGGTGCTCTTTTCAGGGCAAACGTGTTCTTTCCCGGTAAATCCGTGGAAAAGTAAAGAGGCAAACTTTGAAGAAAAACCCCGTGGGTTTCCTTCGGGCAGAGGACGTCATTACGGCAGGGAAGTGAGGTGGTCTGAAGAAGGGGAGAGTATCGCGTGAAACGGAACGTTCCCCGTTGTGCGCGATTCTCGCGGATGTTTCCGGTGATACTTCGACAACGGTTTCTATTGCGAAGCAGGGGTTTCTCGGCGTGGTGTCGATCACCGGTCATCCGGAAACGAGTGGCCGGGGTGAAGAAGGAAAGGAAGTGTTGTCCATGTCTGCCTGCGGTAAAACACGATGTGCCCGTGTTCTTATTCTTCTGGGGGTTCTGATTCTTGCCTTTGTAACTCCGGTTTTTGCGGATGCGGGCAGGGTGGCTCCGCTGAATCCCGACTATCTTGCGTACCGACAGCAGATGGCCGCCGGTGTCTTGCTGAAGACCCGGACGGAAAGCGGCCATCCGCTCGGATATCGCCCGGCGCCGGGCGATCTTTCCCATATCGATCCTTCGATCATTGTATTCCCGGGGCTTCACGCGAAGGCCATCCCCGCCGCCTACGATTTGCGCACCTACGGCTACGTCACGGCTGTGCGGGATCAGAACCCCTACGGCACGTGCTGGGCTTTCGGAACAATGGCGTCTCTGGAGTCCACGTTCAAAAAGGCCACGGGGGACGTGGAGGATTTCTCCGAGTGGCATCTTGCCTATTTCGTGTACCAGGACGAGAGTGCCTCCAAGCCGTCTTTCACGCAGAATGCCGTCGAGGCTGATGAAGACCCGATTTTCGATCAGGGAGGCAATGTAACACAAGCCACGGCGCTCCTCGCCCGATGGTCCGGCGCGGTGGACGAGGCGGACCGTCCCTATCAGAATGTCAGTCCTTGGCCTGAGGCCAGCCGTCCCTTGGCGACGGACCCTGTGGCGAAGCATCTGGAGCATGTCTATTATCTCGGTGCCACCTTCGATGCGACGACGGTGAAGAACGCCATCCTCACCTACGGTGCCGTGGCCGTCCGCATTGTCTGGGACAACGCGGCATTCAACAGCACGACCAACGCGTACTATAATGCCGCCTCGACCGGAGGCGGGCATATCGTCACCATTGTCGGTTGGGACGATGCCTACGCGGCGACGAACTTCGGCACCGATCCTGGCTCCAATGGTGCGTGGATTGTGAAGAACAGCTGGGGCACGAGCTGGGGTGCATCGGGGTACTTCTATCTTTCGTATGCGGAGCCCACTCTGGGGTACCCTGCGGTCTTTGTCGGCGCGGACAAGACGAATTTCGACAGGATCTACGATTATGACTCATTGGGCCGGGTCACGGGGTATGGATATACCAGCACGACGGGCTGGTTCGCCAATGTCTTCACCTCCCAGGAGAGTTCGTTGGGAACCTCTGCGGCGACCCAGGAGGTGTTGAAGGCCGTGGCCTTCTATGCCTGGTCGGCGAATGCAACATTCCGCGTCGAGATCTGGACCGGTGGTGTTGCAGGAAACCCCATGAGCGGAACGCGGCAACTGGTGCATACGGGCACGCTCGAAGTTCCCGGGTATCACACGGTGAGACTTCCCCAGGATGTGGTGCTCCCGACGGGGACGCGCTTCGCCGTGGTGGTGGAGCTTACCACACCGGGGTATAATTTCCCCATCCCCATCGAGAACCCCGAAGTCGGCTACAGCGACAAGGCGTCGGCGCTGGCGGACCAGAGTTACATCAGCGATGCGGGAACGACCTGGACCGACATGACGACGGCCATGGCGAACACGAACGTCTGTCTCAAAGCCTTCACGGTTTTCGAGGATGTGCCGGTCACGCCGACGGTGACGGGTACCATCACGCCTACCCTTTCTCCCACCCATGGCGGAAGTGGTGGTGGCGGCGGATGTGACATGGGCATGGCCCCGGGCTTGGTGTTGCTTCTTCTTCCGGTGGCGCTGTTCCTGAAAAAATGATCCGGTAGGAGTTGTGCGAGGGAGCGCCTTGGGCACTTCCTTCAGGGATTTCAAGAGAATTTCCGAAGTGCGTCGAAACAAAAGAGCGCCGGTCTTGAAAGACCGGCGCTCTTTTGTGGGTGGTCGATTTTCGCGACGCACGCTGTTCCGGATGGCAGAGCCGGAACAGGTTTTCTCTGCCTCGGGAACAAGAGTGCGCTTTCGGTTCAGTTCACCGTCTCGAGGATCGACTGGCGGAGCTGGAGGTGCTGCTGCAATGCCTCGATGAGCTGTTTGTTGGCCTCGGCATCCCTGGTGAAGATGTCGCTGTGGCGATTCAGCTGTTCGGAGACGGCTTTCATGTTTCCTGCGAGAACGTCAACGCCGGTACGGATGGACTCGAATTCCTTCGCCACGGCAGCGGTCTCGCCCCGAAGCTGCTCCACCGTACCGAGTCCCTGTTCGGCGGTGGCAAGGCGTCCGCTCAGGCCGGAGAGTTCCGCCTGGTAGGATGCGACCGTACTACCAAGGGTCTCGATGAGGGCTTTCTGGCTTGCCACGGTTTGTTCGAGTCCCCGGGCGTTCCACCACACCCACCCGAGACCGATGCCGAGGACGAGTGCCACCGCAAGAACCGTCATCTCCAGGTTGTTGATGCGTCGCGTCAGGGAATCCGTGTCGCTTCGGGAAGATGTCTCCATTTCGACGGTGCTCTCTTCGGTCGCCTGCTTTGCCGTATTGCCCTCGAATTCGTACACGTCGGACATGCCTTACCCCTCCTGTCGTGGTATGGAGAAAAGATTCCGTGTCATCGCCATGATGACGAAAAAACCGCCAGAATGCTCCGGAGATCGTGCAGGAGAAACTCCCTGATCGCTACCGGTGCAAATCTTTTTTCAATTTTACCACGAAGAGGCGCCGGGGTGGAGCGAATCCGACGGAAGAATCTTCTGTTTCGGACGCATTCGGAGACATCAGTGCTCGCCTTTTGCGGCGAGGACGATGCCGCAGCCGATAAGGGCCATTCCGGCGAGCCGGATGAAGGTGATTTTCTCACCGAGGAGCAGGTAGGCCAGGATCGTGCTGCCGATGGGCTCCCCGAGAAGCGCCACGGCCACGAACCCTGCGGAGAGCCATCGGAGCGCCCAGTTGTAGCTGGAATGTCCCAGGATTTGCGGGATGATCGCCATGGCGAGGAACATCCACCAGGTGGTGGAGGAAAATCCTGTGACGGGGGTGCCGGAAACGAGGACGACAAGGGCGAGGAAAATTGCCGCCGTGCCGTAGCAGAGAAAGACGTAGGAGAGAAGGGAGAGTTTGGGGCGGACGATGCGGCCGAAGAGGAAATAGCCTGCGGCGGAGAGCGCTCCACAGATGGCGAGAAAATCACCCAGAAGTGCCTTGCCTCCGAGGGAAAAATCCCCCCATCCCACCACGGCGCCTCCCGCAACGCTCGCGGCGATGCCCATTTTGGTCAGGGTGGAAAGCCTCTCTCCCGTCACGAAGGGAGAGAGCAAGCCTACCCAGAGAGGGATGGTGTTCACGAGAACGACGCTGCTCGCCACGGTGGTGAAGGCGAGGGAGGAAATCCACGTGGCGAAATGGAGAGCGAGAAAAAATCCCGCGCCGATGACCCGGTACAAATCACTCCTGGAAAGAGCGGCCATTTCCTTGTGCCGGGTCGCAAGGGCGAAGGGAAGCAGAATCAGGGAAGCCAGGCCGGCCCGGTAAGCGGCGATGGCCAGGGAGGGCGCATCGGCGAGGCGGGCGAAGATGGCTCCCGTGGAGATGGCACAGATGCCGAAAAAGAGCGGTATGTAGGGTGAAACGCGGGGGCGATCGGTGTTCATGAGCGTAGCTCCTTTTTCATTCCGTATCTGGCTTCCGTAATTGGAGGTGCTCAGTTCGTCATGGCCTGCACGGGAGCGGGAATGCGACCCCCGCGACTGATGAAGAGCCGGGACTCCTCTTTGTGCACGGGCATGACGGGAGCGCTGCCGAGCAGACCGCCGAACTCCACCCGGTCTCCCACGGAAGCTCCGGGGACGGGAATGATCCGCACCGCCGTGGTCTTGCGGTTGATCATGCCGATGACGGCTTCGTCGGCGATGATGGCGCTCAGTGTGGATGCGGGGGTGTCGCCGGGGACGGCGATCATGTCGAGCCCCACGGAACAGACGCAGGTCATGGCCTCCAGTTTGTCCAGAGTGAGAACGCCCTCTTCGGCAGCGCGGATCATGCCCGCGTCCTCACTGACGGGAATGAAGGCCCCGGTCAGTCCGCCCACATGGGAGGTGGCCATGGCGCCTCCTTTTTTGACCGCGTCGTTCAAGAGCCCCAGTGCGGCGGTTGTGCCGTGGGTGCCGCACCGTTCGAGCCCCATGGCTTCGAGGATCTCCGCCACGGAGTCGCCCCAGGCCGGAGTGGGAGCCAGGGAGAGGTCCACGATGCCGAAGGGAACGCCCAGGCGCTGTGCCGCCTCGCGCCCGACCAGTTCGCCCATACGGGTGATTTTGAAGGCCGTGCGTTTGATCTCGTCCGCCAGCACGCCCAGGGGAACCTGCGGATTGCGCCGCACCGTGTTGAGCACCACGCCCGGGCCGCTGATACCCACGTTGATCACCTGTTCCGCCTCTCCGGTTCCGTGAAAGGCTCCGGCCATGAAGGGATTGTCCTCGGGGGCGTTGCAGAAGACCACGAGTTTGGCGCAGCCGATGCCGCCCCGGTTTGCCGTGAGAGCCGCCGTTTCCTTGATGAGTCCGCCGAGGAGAGCCACCGCGTCCATGTTGATGCCCGCCCGGGTGGATCCCACGTTGACGGAGGCGCAGACCCGTTCCGTGGAGGCGAGGGTTCGCGGGATTGCTTCGAGGAGCCTCCGGTCTCCCTCGGTGCATCCCTTCTGCACGAGGGCGGAAAAGCCGCCGATGAAGTTGACGTCTACGGTTTCTGCGGCCCGGTCGAGCGCTCTGCCCGCATCGGCGGGATCGCCCGTCGTGCAGGAGGCAGTGACGAGGGACATGGGTGTGACGGAGATGCGCTTGTGGACGATGGGGATTCCGTACTCTTCTTCCAGCGCCTTTCCAACGCGGACAAGGTGTTCCGCCTTTCGGGTCACCTTGTCGTAGACGCGGCGGCACAGGGTGTCCATGTCGTCGGAGGCACAGTCCAGAAGGGAAATGCCCAGGGTGATGGTGCGGATGTCGAATTTTTCGTCCGCCACCATGCGGATGGTCTCGAAGATTTCCGAGGAGTGGAAATGAATGGACGACATGCGGCTTCCCCCCTAAATGCGGTGCATGAACCGAAAGACATCCTCGTGCTGGATTGTCACCTGCACGCCCAGGTCGCGTCCCTTCGCTTCGAGAAGTTCCTTGAGTTCCGAAAAGGTGCCGCGGCATGCGTCCAGATCGACCACGGTGATCATGCTGAAAAAGCCTCCGACGATGGTTTGGCTGATGTCTAGAATGTTCGCATTCCGTTCGGCCAGAACGGCGCTGATTCCTGCGATGATTCCTACTCGGTCTTTTCCGAGAACGGTGATGACGGCACGCCCCTGCTGTTGTTCCATAATCGGATCCTCTCCTTTTACATGTGAGGCATTTCGGCATTCCATTCTACCTTTCTTTTGTTTTTACGGAAGCATTTGAAAAATGTCAGGATTTATGGCAGAGGGCGGGGCAACGGGGGCATGTCGAAAAACATCCCCGACATGTCGTGGACGAGCGCAGAAGAACATGCAAGAACGGGAGAATCCCTGGAAATGCAGAGGGAGAGGCCCGAAGGCCTCCCCCGGGTGATTTTCTTGGTTGGGAACCTGCTACTGCTGTTTGGGCACCGCGAGTTGACGAATGAGTTCGTCACGGTTGCGGAGTTCGTTCTGGAGGAGTTGGACCAGTTCCTTCGAAGCGCCGGGATCGAGGGGTGGGGTAGATTGCAGTTGCACCAACGCGTCCTTGACGCTCTTGATTTCCCCTGCAAGGGCGGCGTCGTTTCGGGCAGTCATTCGCACGGCCTTTTCCAGTTCTCCCAAACGGGCTGTGATCTTGGAGATGTCTTGCGCGTTCTGTTCCGCAACGGCGGCGCTCTTTTCCAGCATGTTCGCCACGTTCCGCAGATCGCTCCGGAAGCTGTCAAGCCGGGAAAGGGTGGCGACGAGCACTGCCAGGGTGAGGACGATCACAAAGCCGACGACGAAACCGTGCTTCATTTTCTTCTCCATGGAAGGTGCTCCCTCCTCCCCTCCTCGGGGCAGAATCGTGCCTGTGTCTCCGTGTCCTCCGCAACTCTCCGGGGCCGTTTCCCAAGGGAGGGGCTCGGTGGATGCTTCCCGCATGGAAGCCGCCGCCTCTTCCTCGCCGGAGGACGGGTATGTCGTCTCCGCTTCTTCCCCGGGGGTGTCGTCCAGATGACGCGGGTCAAGGGGCGGAATTTCGCATGCCTCGGGGTTATCCTCGCACATGCAGGGATCCTCTTCGGAGGACGGTTCCGGCGATTCGGGGAAGGCCGTTTGTGACGGAGGCTGCACGGGTTTCCACCATGTGTCCGGGTCGATGGGTGCTCCCGTGGTACGGGTCTCGAATTCCGGTGCGAGAATTTCTTCCACCGAGGAGGGGATTTCTTCCGCGCTGTCTTCGAGGAAGCGCCATGGCTCAGGCAGGAGCAGTTCGTGGAGACCAAGCGGTGTGCAGTATTCAAGGTTCTTTACCGACCATCCCTTGCCGTTCTGCGTGTCGTCGGCAACCTTGTCGTTGCTTTTCGTCAGTACGGCACGAGCCATGACGTAGGTCTGTTCGAGGAACCCGTAGAAGTAGTAGATCGTTTGCCCCTTTGCGGCTCCTTCGAAATCCTGAGGCAGTATCGCAATCTTGTTCTCCAGGCATGCCTTCAGTTTCTCCGGGGCGCCGCTGATATGGACGTAAATCGCCACACCCATCCCTCCCTTTTCGTTCGGTGTAGCGCAATTGTACCACACGCGAGGGGTGGCTTGGTCCCTTTTTCCGTTCTGCGATGGAGATCGGTGGTCGTTCTGTCCGTGAGGCTTGCGGAGGTTCTTGTCGCGAAGATGTGATACAGTGAGAGAAAAGAGAACGATCTTTTGGGCCGTATGTGAAGACACCGGGAGGGAATTCCATGGCTGGGGACGGCGGAAGGAGAGAGCCGGAGGAAGAGATTCTTCCGGAGAGAGATGGTGTCTTGCCTGGGATGATCGGCGAAAACGAAGGAAGGGAGTGCGGCGTGGAGCATCGCCATGGAGAGGTCTTGGAGGCGTTTCTGGAGAATTTTCCCGACGGCATTCTGCTCTTGGATTTGCAGGGCAGCGTTCTGGAATGTCGGATGGGCACAGAAACGACATTTCTCGAAATATTCCGGGAGAGAATGACCGCGGGACAGCGTTTTTCGGATCTGCCGATCTTTTCGGAGGAGACGGTCTCCCGTGCGGTTAAGGCTTTCGAAAAAGTGCGTTGTTCCGGTTTCTGCGTGCATTGCGAATTTCCTCTCGAATTGTCCGACAGGACGATGTTTCTGGAAATGCGTCTTTTTCCGGCGGGAAGAGGACACGTCGCGGTCCTTTGCCGGGATGTCACGGAGCTTCGTCTGGTTGAGCGGGATCTGGATCTGGATCTGGCGGAGGGGATCATCCAGAACGCTCAGGAGGGAATCGTTGTCACCGATGCTGCGGGCATCATTACAATGGTTAATCATGCTTTCACGGAAATAACGGGGTACACACCTGAGGAGGCGTTGGGCAGGCGCCCGAGCATACTCAAATCGAAGCATCACGGACGGGAATTCTACGAATCCATGTGGCGATCCCTGGCAGAAAAGGGGCACTGGCAGGGTGAAATCTGGAACCGCCGCAAGAGCGGCGAAGTGTATCCCGAGTGGCTCTCCATCGGCGCCTTGCGGGATGAGCGTGGAGTCATCCGGCATTTCGTCTCGGTCTTCAGCGATATTTCCCAGCTCAAGGCCCAGGAAATGCAGATCGCACACCAGGCCTACCACGACCGCCTCACGGGGCTTCCCAATCGTCATCTCTTTCGGGACCGCCTTATGGTGGAGGTCGCCCAGGCCCATCGGGAGGGGGGCTCGCTTGGCGTGCTTCTGCTCAACCTGGATCGCTTCAAGAATGTGAACGACATTCTCGGCCACGCCGCGGGAGACGGGATTCTCGTGGCGGTGGGGGAGCGGCTCCGAGGACTCGTCAAGGAAGGGGATACAGTGAGCAGCATGGGCGGCGACGAGTTCGCCGTACTGGTGCCCAGGCTTGTCGTTCCCGGGGAGATGGGGAGACTTGCCCGGGAGATCCTCGCCAGCCTTCGGGAGCCTTTTGAGGTGGAGGGGCAACGCTTCTATCTCACCGCGAGCATCGGGATCAGCGTCTATCCCCTGGATGGAGAGGACCAGGTGGAACTCGTGCGCACTGCCGATCTGGCGCTTCGCCGGGCCAAGGAGCAGGGCGGCGATGGGTATTCCTTCTACGCGGAGAGCATGAACCAGGCGGTTTCGAAAAAACTGGTGATGGAGAATGGTCTCCGACGCGCTTTGGAGCGGGAAGAATTCGTGCTTTACTATCAACCTCAGGTGGAGGTGGAGACGGGACGCCTCATCGGGGTCGAAGCGCTTCTGCGTTGGCGGAACGAGGATGGAACGGTGATTTCTCCGGGGGAGTTCATTCCCCTCGCGGAGGAGACAGGGCTGATTCTCCCCATCGGTGAGTGGGTACTCCACAAGGCCTGCCGGCAGAATCGACAATGGCGGGATGCAGGGTTTCCTCCGGTGGAGATCTCGGTGAACATTTCCGCCCTGCAGGTCGCCCGGGGGAATCTCGTTTCTCTCGTCGCGGGAGTTCTTGAAAAGACAGGACTCGAACCGTCGGGTCTTGCCGTGGAGATCACCGAGAACAGCCTGATGGCGAACCGCGACGCGGCACGGGAAATCTTTCGGGCGCTCGACGACATGGGGGTACGAATCTACATTGACGATTTCGGAACGGGATATTCGTCTCTCGGCTACCTGAAGAATTTTGCCCTGAGCGGCTTCAAGGTGGATAAATCTTTTGTGGACGGTATCGCGACCTGCGTCCGGGACGCAGCAATCCTGGAGGCCATGTTCGGCATGGCCCGCAGTCTCGAATTGGATGTGGTGGTCGAGGGAGTGGAGAATGCGGTACAACTGACCGTGCTGAAGAGCCTGGGCTGTCGCTTTGTTCAGGGTTTCCTCTACAGCACGCCCCTTCCTCCGGAAATGGCCACTCTCTACGTCAAAAAGGGTTTTGTCCGTCCGCCGGGCTAAAGCTCCGGATTCACCGCAAGAAGAATTTTCCCGAAATTCCTGTTGTGCTCCATGTACTCGTGGGCATCGGCCACATCCTCCAGGGAGAAGACGCAGTCTATGACGGGGCGTAGTTTTCCCTGGGCGAAAAAAGGCATCATCCGCCGGGAAAAGCGCGTGGAGAGTTCCATTTTCTGGTCTGTCGGGCGTGTCCGAAGTAGGGTTCCCTGGAGACGCAACCGCTTTTGGAGGAGTGTGGGGAGGTGGATTTCTCCCAAGCCACCTCCAAGGTAGGCGATGCAGACGATGCGTCCTTCCACGGCCGCAGCGCGGAGGTTGCCTTCCATGTAGGTTTTTCCGACAACATCGAGAATCACGTTGACTCCTTCGTTCGAGGTTTCCTCAAGAACGATTGCGGCAAAGTCCTCCCGGTTGTAATTGATGGCGCGATCGACACCGAGGGCGAGGGCTGCATCGGCCTTTTCGTCCGAACCGAGAGTGACGAAGATCCTGGAAGCTCCGAGAATGCGGGCGATCTGCGTCGCCGCAGTCCCTACGCCGCTCCCGCCCGCATGAATGAGCACGGTCTCTCCGGCAGCAAGAGCTCCTTTGTCCTCCAAAGCGTCGAAGGCGGTGAGGAACACCTCGGGAATTGCCGCTGCCTCGGCGAGGGAAAGGTTTTTCGGGATGTCGAGAAGCATGAGGTGATGCACTGTCGCGTATTCGGCGTAGCCGCCACCGCTGAGAAGGCCGCACACCCGGTCTCCCCGTTTGTGGTTGGGAACCCTGGCACCGATTTCCTCGATGACACCGGAGAACTCCAGCCCGGGAACCTCCGGGCCGTTTCCGGCGATGTCCGGCGCGGGATAGAGACCGCGTCGCTGGAGAATGTCCGCCCGGTTCAGGGCCGAGTAGGCGATCCTCACGAGTACCTCCTCCGAGTCGAGACCCGGAGTCCGAATTTCTTTGATCTGCAGCACCTCCGGATCTCCGTAATCTTGGAGGACGACTGCTCGCATGTTCTCCACCCCTTTTCGCGCCGGTTTTGCGGTACGATTTTGCGGTACAATCAAACAAAGAGTAGGCCTCGTGCCTTTCTTTACGGCGCTATCATAGTATGAAAAGATCATTCTGCGCCATAATCCGAAAGAATCACCGAATCGGGACTTTTAGATTCTCTGTGCAGAAATTCCGTGGCATGGCAAAGGAGGAGTGGGGACATGCTTTGTCGGTTGAATGCGTTGGAAGCGATTCGTCGCGAGGGGTTGCAGAAGGGGCCTGGTGGCGGCTGGTGCACCTATGCCATTTCTCCGGGAGATGCTCGGGAGGGAAGTCATCTGAAAATGGTCGGACGTATCGCCCTTGATCCGGGTGCGGCCGTCGGAGGACATCCCCACGAGGTGGACGAGGAAGTCTACGTCGTGCTTTCAGGGGCCGGAGTCTATCTTGACGGTGACACCGAGTACGAGGTGGGGCCCGGCGATGTGACCGTGACGTTTCGGGGCGAACGGCACGGCCTTCGAAATACGGGGACGGAGCCTCTGGTTTTCCTGGCTTTTATCGCAGGATAGGAGCCGGAGGAGCGTGGGCAGTTCCGTTTGGCACGACACTGGTCGGAGGCAAGCATTCTTTCGACGGAGCGCAGGTATTGCTGCCTGAAACATTTCTGTTGTGGTTGAACGCTCCTCTGGTATTGGGATGATCGTGGACCGGCGAGGAGTTTCTCCCCGTGATCAGGGGAGTGGGATCTTCGCCGGTTTTTCGTGTGCAGGGAAGACGATGTTGCCCGCGCGTTTTTCTGCGGAGGTGCGCATTCCGGTGGACGGAACCGTTTCCGTTCAGTTCGGGGTGGAGAAACCTCCGGGTACATGCGTGTTGCACGCACGGGGGTGAGCGGATGCCCCCGTGTTCCGGCATTGGTGCCGGCGCGATGATGAATGCCATTGAAGAAGGGGGGGAAGACGTTTCATGGCTCAGTTGCTTGAATCGGCATTGCTCGTGATCCTCGGAGGATGCGCGGGAATACTCAGCGGTTGTTTCGGCGTAGGGGGCGCTTTCGTGATCACCCCCCTGCTTCATGCCCTCGGACATCCCATGACGTTTTCCGTCGGCATGGGTATTGCCTACACGTCGTGGACTTCGGCGTTGGCGGGAGTTCGTTATCTTCGCGGCGGAACCGCGTCGAAGGAGATGTTTCTCAAGGTGGTGTTGCCCATGGGGATCTGCAGTTTCTTCACCACCGCCTACGCGAAGAATCTCGCTCTTGCTCTGGACATGGCAGGGAAGGCGGACGGAGTAATCCGCGTTGCCTACGTAATGCTTTTGATTCTGTCGGGAACTCTCGTTCTTCGAAAAAAGGCACTCCAGAAAGGGGTGGGGCCCGGGAACAAACTGCTGCGGCTTCCCCCACTGTTTCGGATTCAGGATCTCGAGGTCCCCGTTTCGGTATGGAACATCCTCTTCGTGGGGCTTCTGGTGGGATTTCTCCAGGGATTTCTCGGTATCGGAGGGGGGTCGCTCATGGTGCCCCTTTTGGTAGCGCTCTGTGCCTTCGAGGCACACCTGGCCGTGGCCGTGAGCCTCCTGGTGATCATGATCACCGCTCCCTACGGTGCCATACTGTATTTTCTCGCCGGAAAGATTTCCGTCGTTCCCCTGATGGCGCTGGCAGCGGGTGCGTGGTTCGGTTCGGCTCTCGGGGTCCGGGTGAACCGGGCTCTCTCCGAAACGGTTCTTCGCAAGGCCCTGGCGGGCTTTTTCTATTTAGGTTCTCTTGCCATGGCGCTGAAGGTGGTCGGATGTCACGTCCTCTCCCTTGTCCTTCTTCTGGGGTTGGCTGTCGGCGCCGCGGGGGGGCTTGTTTTTGTGGGTTTTTCCGAAGAGAAAAAGGGAGAGGAGACTGATCAAGTCTGATCAATTGAGCGTTTCCATTGTCGCGGTCATCTTGCTGGTGTTATCGGAGAACAGGTCCTCGGGCTTGCGTATCGACGTTCCGGTTTTCCCGAGTGTTCCGTGATCTTTTTCAAACGGACACGGGGCCTTGACCTCTCCATGTTTTCCAAAAGTCGGTAAAAAGCTGAGTCCAAAGGCACGGGAAACTTCCCTCCGGGGGTGGTGCTCCCAGAGTCTCCGTCCGCTGGTGCCTTGGAAAATTCCCCTGTATGCTACGCGGGACACCCCGCCGCAACGGAATTGTTTATCCGTTTCGCGGCACGAGGAGGCGGCCGTCGTGCCCATGATCGTTCCTGTGGCCTTTCTTGAAAGCGGACTCGTTGTGGCGGAAACTCTCCTGGGATCTTCCGGGCAGCTTTTGCTTGCCAAAGGAACCATCCTCTCGGATCTCATCATCGACGCCTTGCGCCGGAGTTCCATCGAGTCAGTGAAGGTTCGTCTTCTCGACGAACTGGAACCGAGGGAAGAGGTGTTTCCTTCCATTCCGGCGGACCGGGAGGTACAGGTCAAATCCCAGATTCGGGAGCTTTTTACGCTTCTCCAGACGAGGCGCACTCTTCCTGTTGCCCTGCTGGACCGATTGAGTGCCTCGCTCCACGCAGTGGCGGACGCTCTTTTCTCCGATGGTGGAGTGCTCTTCTCGAACGTGAAACATCTCGCCAACCACGACGAGTACACCTACGAGCATTCCTGGATGGTCATGGTACTCAGCCTCGCTCTGGCAAAAAAAGCCGTGGGTTACGGCGTGCTCTCTCTTCTGGACTGGCAGGACCGGGTTAATGTCGGTCTGGGCTCGATACTCCACGACGTGGGGAAGATGCGAGTCCCCGAGGAGATTCTCAACAAGCCGGACGTGCTTTCGGTGGACGAAATGGAACTCATGCGCGGACACCCTCAGTGGGGGCTCGACATCGTACGTCGCCATGAAAGAATCATGCCCATGGCCAGAGGGATCGTGGTGCATCATCACCAGCGATGGGATGGTAAAGGATACGGACCCTCCAGCGGTGACCTTCTCGCCGGAGAGGCCATTCCCTGTCTCGTACGTCTCGTCTCCATCGCCGATGCCTATGATGCCCTCGTGTCCGACCGCCCCTACAGACCTGGTTTTCTGCCATGGGAGGCCATGGAAATTCTCGATCGTGCCGGTGGGAGCCACTTTGATCCTCACTTGGTGGGACTGGTTCGCGATGTGGTGGAGGATTTTCCCGTGGGAGCCGTTCTTCTTCTTCGTTCCGGGGCGGTTGCGGTGGTTCAGACAGGACAGCGTGAAGGAGATGTGGTGGAGTGTGCCGTTCTCGGCTCACTTTCCGAAAGAACTCGGGCGCTTGTCGGGCAAGGGATCGGTGTTCCCAGGGACAGCATTCTCTGTGGGGGGAATTCGTTTCTTGGACTGGCGCGCCGTCTCGCGGCGAAACCGGAACTCCTTCGGGGTGTTCTCGCGGGAGAAGTGGCGAAGCTCACGTTTCTCGCTCCCTGGAGAGCGCTGGCGGAATCGCAATTGTCACCTCTCCTGGAGGGGAGAGATCAGGAGGGTGAGCAGCATGGCCCGAGCGGGCTCCCTCTCCGATCCTCCCGCGCTTTTTCCGGCGTGAGACAAAGGGAGTGAAAAAATCATGCCTCCGGGGGAGTGATACTCCAATTGAGGCGAAGGAGCCGGAAAGACATATTCTCGGAGAAGGTGGGGTGCTCGCCCTCGGCGGGAACGGTTCCCTCCGTCTCTTGATGTCTGCTCCGGAGAGGGCTGGTTCCCGCCTCCAGAAGCTCCCGTTGCTCCAGCACGTGGACACCGCAATAGTCCTGTTCCATGCGGAAGGTCGCTTCCAGGGGAATCCGCAGCGCCGCGGCGAGGATCAGGCGAAAAATACCCGCATGACCGACGAAGAGGATCACTTCGTCAGCAATGTGCCGCGTCGAAGCTGGAAAAGGAAGCCCTCTGCGGGAGGGGGGAATCCGCATCTCCTGTTCTTCCTGTATGCGACGCTCTCCGGAGGAGGAGCCGCTCCGCGTGGCGAGAAGGGCCGTGAAGGCCGGAAGTGCGCGAGAAGCGGCGTCCCGGAAGCTTTCTCCTTTTGGAGGGCGTACATTCCAGAGGTCCCGCCCTCGTGCCGCGAACAGTTCGGGCTCGGCGGCGGCGACGTCGTCGAATGTCCGATTTTCCCATGTTCCTAGGTGGATCTCCCGGAGTGCTTCGACGGTCTCTACCCGTGAAGAGTGTCCTGCCGCGAGAAGAGACGCTGTTTCGGAGGTCCGTCGGAGAGGGCTGGTGATGATGCGGCTCAGGGGGAGATCCCGCAGAGTGGAGCGCATGGCTTCCGCCTGTTCGCGCCCCTTCGGAGAGAGCGGGACGTCCGTGGAGCCGAGAAAGCGTCGTGTTTTCCCGGGAAAGAGCGGCTCACCGTGACGCAGCAGGAGAACCCGCAGCAGACGCCGGAGCCGTTCTTCCTGTTGCTTGGGCGAAGCTTTGACACGAATGATGCGATCCGTTTCCATGATGTGAACCTCCCGGGTGATCATTTTGTCCCTCCGCTTTCACTGGATGGAACGCATGTGGAGAGCTTCCGGATACGTTATCGCGTTTCGTCTCAGATGCGGAGGCTCTCCAGCGAAAACCCTTTCTGCGAAGAATACTTCTTTTGGAGAGGCTGCGTCTCTTCCTCAGGAGTATCCTCTGATGCGGATCTCCGCGGTGACGAGCCCATTGTCCCACGTGCCATGGGGAACTTGCCAGAGCCGTTTTGGTGAAATTGAAAACAACCTGTTGCGAATCTGTTTGCGTCGGGAGACCATGATGCGTAGCTTGACAATTCCGCCGGAGGGGATTATCGTTATAGATGTCGGGAATTCTATTCCGATAAATCCAAAGGTTTTGGGAGGCTTTACCTTGGCACAGGGAACGGTTAAGTGGTTCAACGAAACGAAGGGCTACGGGTTCATTACCACGGACGAAGGTAAGGATGTCTTCGTGCACTACAGCGCCATCCTCGGCGACGGTTTCAAGACGCTCGCGGAAGGCCAGAAGGTTTCCTTCGAGGTGACGCAGGGACAGAAGGGGCCCCAGGCGGTCAACGTAACGAAGATCTAGTCGTGGGGAGTGGCGGAGGAGACGGGCGCTGCGGCGCACATGGCTTTGTTTTTCCTTAGTCTCATTGGATGTGATGTGGATAGGGCGGCGGTTTTCCTGAGGGGAAACCGCCGCCTTTTCATTTGCCCTTTCATTATGATGGGATGGGATTTGTGGAATGTCGTTTCCCATGTCGGATCGGAGTTTTTTGCACCTCGAGATCCGTCCAGCAACGTTTTTGCGGAATGCGGGGAGAGGAAGCTGTGATACAATTTTGAAGGGTGCTTCGGCATCTTGTCGAGAGTGTTGTTGTCGGGAGCGGGGAAAGCGGACATTTTTGCGTGAAACGGAGGAAAAGATGGTAGTATTAGAGCCGTCCGGAGCCGAGGCGCTTCGGAAATCCGAGAGGAGGCGTGATGGAAGATGCGGAAGCTGTTGTTGGGTGTTGCGGCGGTCCTGTTGGTGACAGCCCTGTTCGGTTCGGCCTGGGCGAACGCTCCGGTAAAACCGGAGGATCTGAAGCCTGGTTTCGTCTATGTGGGTCCCGTTGGTGACGGCGGATGGAGCTACATGCACGAGCAGGGACGCCTGGACATGGAGAAGGCGCTTCCGGGCGTGGTGTCGAGCATCGTGGAATCCGTTCCCGAAGGCCCCGACAGTGCCCGGGTGATGGAGACCTTCGTCCGGAACGGTTCGAAGCTCGTTTTCACGACCTCCTTCGGTTATATGGATGCGACGCTCGAAGTGGCGAAGAAATATTCCAATGTAGTGTTCATGCACTGCTCCGGCTACAAACAGGCGGAAAACGTGGGGACCTATTTTGGTCGCATGTACCAGGCCAGGTATCTGTCGGGACTCGTGGCGGGGAAGATGACGAAGAAGAACGTCATTGGCTACGTGGCGGCCCATCCCATCCCCGAGGTCATCCGCGGCGTCAACGCCTTCACTCAGGGTGTCCGCAAGGTCAACCCCGACGCGAAGATCAAGGTGGTCTGGATCTTCTCGTGGTTCGACCCGGGCAAGGAGAAGGAAGCCGCAAAGGCTCTCATCGATGCCGGATCCGACGTGATCGCCATGCACGCCGACACGGGAGC
>DIMS01000007.1 GCA_002425685.1 Synergistaceae bacterium UBA5560
GTCTTCGTGGCGGACAACCGGACCATGCGGGACAGGCTCTGGAAGATCCGGAAGAACCTCACCGAGGCGGCGTGGGCCTTCTTTCCCCCGGAGTACGCCGACGAGGACATCGTGGTCCCCACCAGCGCCATTCCGGAGTTTCTCGACCGTCTGGGGGAGATCTGCGCACGCCACAGCACGGTGCCGCAGACCATGGGACACGTGGGGGACGGCAATCTCCACGCCACCATCTTCTTTTCCGGAGGCACGCCTCCGGATTGGAAGCGGCGCCTTGCGGCGCTGCAGCAGGAACTCTACCCCATCGTAAAGGCCCTGGGAGGAACGCTCACGGGAGAGCACGGCGTGGGGCTCAAGCGGCGGGAGGACGTGTCCCTCTTTCTCGACGAAGCCCAGATGGCGCTCATCCGGCGGGTCAAACTGGCTTTCGACCCGCACAACATCCTCAATCCCGGAAAGATCGTTCCGTGGACATGAGACGGGAGGCGGAAATGTCTCCGGAAGAACCTCACGAGACACACTCGCCCGGCATGCGAAGACGGAGGAGCGACCCGCCGATTCCGGATACGCATCGAACGGCGACCGACCGAATACTCAAAGGCGACCGGGAAAACATCCCGGGACAAACGCGATCCTGCGAAAAACTTGTCGGAAAGGCGGTTCGAATCATGTCCGTGAACTGGAACACTCATTTCAGCACCATGGCCAGGGAGCGCCTCCATTCCTCCCTCATCGCCGAGATGATCAGACTCGTGGTGGAGCACAAGGCGATTTCCTTCACTGCGGGAGAACCCTCGGCAGAGCTTTTTCCTCTGGAGGAACTCTCGACGTCCGTCCTGAAGGCTTTCAAGGATCCCGCTCTCTTCAGTTACTACCCCCACAACGAAGGACTTCTCGAACTCCGGGAATGGATCGCGGCGTGGATGCACGCCGACGGACTTCTTCCGAAATGGGTCACCGCCGAAAACGTGCTTCTCACCAACGGCTCTCAGGAAGGCATCAGCCTCGCCGCGGAAGCTCTCATCGACGAAGGGGATTGCATCGCCCTGGAGAGCCCCACCTATCCCGAGGCCATCCTTACCTTCGTGAAACAGGGAGCTCGTTTTGCTCCCGTCGCCGTTGACAAGGACGGTATCCTTCCCACCTCGCTGGAGGACGTTCTCAACCAAAACAGAGTGAAATTCCTCTACACCATCGTCTCCTTCCAGAATCCGACCGGCTGCACAACCTCCACCGAGAGACGCCGGAAGGTTCTGGAACTCTGCAGAAAATTCGACGTGATCATTCTGGAGGATGACCCGTACCACCACCTCCGGTACGAAGGAAAGGCACCCGCAAGCTATCTCAGCCTCGCCGGCGATGACGCCCGGGTGCTCTACCTGGGCAGTTTTTCCAAAATCGTTGCCCCCGGCGTCCGTTGCGGCTGGACGGTGGCCCCCTCCGAGGTCATTTCCAAACTGGCCTTTCTCCGAGTCGCCAACGAAATCAGCCTGCCCGCCGCCATACAGTATGCACTCTTCGATTTTCTGAAGAACCGGTCCCTGGACACTCATCTCGGACGCCTTCAGGATGCCTACAGGACCCGAAGGAACGCTCTCGTGAGCGCCCTCGAACGGCACGTGGTTCCCCTGGGGCTCTCCTTCGACGTTCCCGAGGGAGGGCTTTTTCTCTGGGGACGCATTCCCGGATTGGAGGACATGGTCCGTTTCGCCCGCTTCGCCGTGGAGGCAGAGAAGATCGGCATCATTCCGGGGACGATCTTCTTTCCCGAGAAAGGCGAGGGCCTCGACACGATCCGCTTCTCCTTCGCCAAGGTCACCCCCGAAATGGCCGAGGAGGGCGCGCTCCGCCTCGCCCGGGCGCTGCGCACTTTCACTCCGGGCGAGGCGTGATGCACCGCCCTCTCCCTTTCTCTCCCGGAAAAACATCTCCGGAAGGGAAAGCGCATTGTTCTTTCGTCCCGGTCGTGCAAAAATAGGCGACATACAAAAGAAAGCGAAACGGTGGGGGGTGCCCTCCTCCGAGGTGGCCTGCCGCTCGCGACACGAACGATTCCCCGGCGAAGGAGTGTGAAACGGAGGCGCGGTGCGTCCTCCGGAACTGCCATGGATGTGAGAGACGCAGAAAGACGCACGGACGGCCTGTTCGACGCGGGCGTTTCCCGGGAGCCGAACTTCCTGGAACGCATCATCACCGATGACCTTTCCTCCGGAAGAGTGACGAAGATCATCACCCGCTTTCCTCCGGAACCGAACGGACACCTGCACATCGGCCACGCCAAATCCATCTGTCTCAACTTCGGCCTGGCGGAACGGTTCGGCGGAGAATGCAACCTCCGCTTCGACGACACGAACCCCACGAAGGAAGAGACGGAATACGTGGAGGCCATCAAACGCGACGTGGCGTGGCTCGGGGCATCCTGGGCGAAGCTCGCCTACGCGTCGGACTACTTCACCCGGTTCTACGAATGGGCTCTGGAGCTGGTCCGGGAGGGAAAGGCCTACGTGGACTTCCAGACTCCCGAGGCAATCCGGAAAAACCGGGGCACCCTCACGGAACCGGGCACGGATTCGCCCGACAGGAACACCTCCGCGGAGGAGAACCTGGCGCTCTTCGAGAAGATGCGCCAGGGAGACTTCGCCGACGGCGAGTGCGTTCTCCGGGCGAAGATCGACATGGCCCACCCGAACCTGAACATGCGCGATCCCGTGCTCTACCGGATTCTCCACGTGGCACACCACCGCACGGGGGACGACTGGTGCATCTACCCCATGTACGACTTCGCCCACGGCTACGAGGACGCCATCGAGGGCGTGACCCACTCCATCTGCACCCTGGNNCTGGGACGACCCGCGCCTCCCCACCATCAGCGGCCTGCGCCGCCGGGGCTACACGCCCTCGGCGATCCGCCGTTTCTGCGCCCTGGTCGGCGTGGCCAAGGCGAACAGCATGGTGGAGGCGGAATACCTGGAGTCGATCCTCCGGGACGAGCTGAACGCCACGGCGCAGCGCGTCATGACTGTGCTCCGCCCCCTCAAGATGGTGCTCACCAACTATCCCGAGGATCAGGTGGAGGAATTCGAGGCGGGCAACAACCCCGAGGATCCCTCCGCGGGAAGCCGGACCGTCCCCTTCTGCCGCGAACTCTGGATCGAGCGGGACGACTTCGAGGAAGTGCCCCCCAAGGGATTCTTCCGTCTTTCCCCGGGTAAGGAGGTGCGGCTCAAGCACGCCTATCTCGTCACCTGCCGGAACGTGATCAAGGATGCGGAGGGCAACGTGACGGAGCTGCACTGCACCTACGACCCCGCCACCCGGGGCGGTGACGCGCCGGACGGCCGCAAGGTCAAGGGAACGCTCCACTGGGTCTCGGCACGCCATGCCGTTCCCCTGGAAGTGCGCCTCTACGACCGTCTCTTCACGAGAAAGGACATGTCGAACCTGGAGGAAGGCAAGAACTTCAGGGATTACCTCAATCCGGATTCTCTCGTGGTTTGCCGTTCCTTCGGAGAACCGCTCCTGAAGAACACCGACCCGGAGGCACGCTTCCAGTTTCTCCGTCAGGGTTATTTCTGCGTCGATCCCGATTCGACGCCGGAATGTCCGGTCTTCAACCGCACCGTCTCCCTCAAGGACTCCTGGGCGAAGGAAGTTCGCAAGGGCGGCTGAAGCACTTCGTAGATGCGTCGCAGGCCCAGACGGCAACGCCTGCTTGTCGCGGCGACGACTTTCTCCGGCGAGATCCCGCCTTCGTGTCGTGCGAAAAAAGAGCCTCTCGCGCCGCACACAAAGGCCCCCCTCTCAGAGGGGGGCCTTTGCTTTCGTCGTTCTTCCGTCTTCTTCCGCGCCCTGTCTGCCGCCACGCTATCCCAACCCCAGGAGCCGCCCTCCCTGATAGACCAGGACCGCCGCGCCGTAGGCGAGAAGTGTCGTGTAGAGGACGAGGAATCCCGTCCACTTCCAACTGTTGGTCTCCCGCTTGAAGGCGGCGATGACCGCCACGCAGGGGATGTAGAGCAGGGTCATCACCAGAAACGCGTAGGCTGCGAGAGGCGTGAAGAACTGGGGCAGCACGGCGGCGATTCCCTCCTCGCCCACGCCGAGGAGCGTGCCGAAGGTGCCCACCACGACCTCCTTGGCGAGAAGACCGAAGACCAGAGCCACACCGGCCTGCCACGAACCGAAGCCTGCGGGCTCCAGCAAGGGGGCCACGGCGGATCCCAGGCGTCCCACAAGACTTTCCTGAGAGGCATATTCCACGCCGAGAGGCAGATTCGCCCCGGCCCAGACGAGGATCACCGCGGCGAAGATGAAGGTTCCCGCCTTCTTCAGGAACATGGCTCCCCGTTCCCAGGCGGAACGGAACACACCCCTCAGGGTGGGCAGGTGGTAGGGGGGCAGTTCCATCACCAGGTGGGAGCTTTCTCCCTTGAACAGGGTGCTCCCCAGGATTTTCGCCGCCGCGACCGCCACGAGAATTCCCAGCACGTAGAGGGAGAAGATGGCCAGCGGCGCCCGCTCGCCGAAGAAGACCCCCGCAAAGAGAACGTACACGGGAAGGCGGGCGGAACAGCTCATGAAGGGAAGCACCAGGAGGGTGATCATCCGGTCCCGGGGACGGTCCAGAATACGCGTGGACATGATGGAGGGCACGTTGCAGCCGAATCCAAGGAGCATGGGGATGAAGCTCTTGCCGTGCAGTCCGAGGAAGTGCATGATCCGGTCCATCACGAAGGCACCCCGGGCCATGTACCCCGAATCCTCCAGCGCAGCGATGAAGACGAAGAGGAGGAAGATGTGGGGAAAGAAGACCACCACGGAGCCCACACCGCCCACCACGCCGTCCATCACGAAGGACTGGAGCAGTTCCGACGCACCCATGGACGCGAGAACGCCTCCCAGCCACTCTCCGAGGGAGCCGATGGCGCCGTCCAGGAAATCCGCCGCGGGGTCGCCCAGGAGATACGTGAGGGTGAACACCAGCCAGGTGATCCCCAGGAAGAGGGGAAGCCCGAGAAGGCGGTGCGTGACGACGCGATCGATGCGGTCCGAGAGGGAAAGCCGTTCCGCGATGGAAAGATCCCGCCGCACCGCTTCGGCGGCCACACCGGAGAGGAATCCCCAGCGGCGCTCGATCACCGCGGTCTGGAGATCGTAACCCAGCTCCTTCTCGAGGCGGTCGCTCTCGCCCTGAAGAACCTCCTCGAATTCCGGAGCATGCAGGTTTTTCGCCAGGGCGCTCAAGAAGAGCGTGTCTCCCTCGGCGAGCTTCACCGCCGCAAGCCTCGGCGACGTACCGGGAAGGGTAATCCCCAAACCCGACAGGGCCTCTTCGAGACGCCGGAGTACCCGCTCCACCCGCTCTCCGTAGGGAACGACAAAATCCCTGCGCCCCTCCCCGGAGGAACCCTCGCCGCGCAGCGCGGTGAGACGGGCGACGACGCGGGTCTTGAGTCCCTCCACGCCCTCGCCGGAGGTGGCCACCGTGGGAACCACCGGAACACCGAGCAACCGCTCCAGAGCGGTCACATCCACCTGAATTCCCCGGGAGTCCGCGGCGTCCACCATGTTGAGGGCCACCACGGCGGGCTGTCCCATTTCGAGGAGCTGCACCACCAGATAGAGGCTGCGCTCCAGATTCGACGCGTCCACCACCACCACCGCCACGTCGGGACGGTCGCGGAGAATGAACTCCGCCGCGATCTGCTCGTCCACGGAGGCGGCACCGAGGCTGTAGATGCCGGGCAGATCGACGACGGTGAGTTCCTCGCCACCGACGCGCATGGTCCCCTCCTTGCGCTCCACCGTCACGCCGGGCCAGTTGCCTACGGAGGCCCGGGAACCGGTCAGCCGGTTGAAGAGACTCGTTTTTCCCGTGTTCGGGTTGCCCGCCAGGGCGATCACCGCACCCACGGCGGTCACCTCCCCCCGCAGCCGGAGCAGCAGGAACACCCGCCTCCGGCGATCCGGACCAGCACGACCTTCGCCTCGTCGAGACGGAGACTCAGCTCGTACCCGCGGAACCACACCGCCACGGGATCCGCGAGAGGTGCCTTCCGCTCCACCCGAAGGGTCGTTCCCGGAACGATCCCCATATCGAGAACACGCTTTCGGAGCGCTCCCTCACCCTCAACCTTGATGACGACACAGGACTTTCCGGGCTCCACCGTGTCGAGAGACTGTGGAGCCTGACACTGCTCACTCATTTCCGTTCCCCCCTGCTTTTTTTACAACATGTTCGCAGCCCCAAAAAAGTTAGACAAAACAAACCAATCTGGGACCACACGTGCTTCTTTGGTGCGGACACATCCATCCTTTTCCCTCGGCAACCAAAACAGAGATCCATCCGGGCAGACGCATCTCTGTTAGAGAAAACAAACTCTTGTCTTTTCCGGAAAAAGAGTGTCCCCCCTCAGGGAAAACACTCTCTTTGTCCTTCAAGGCCCTGTTCGTCCCGGGAACTCCGGAGCGCCCTTCCTTCCGGCGCCGGAAAGGCGCATGGTCCCGGAAATGTGCGCTCAGACGTCAGACCGCCGCGCCTTCAGGCACCTCCTGCACGAAAATTCGTCCGCACATACCCTCTCCGAGAGCGTAGCGTGCATCGCCCACGCCGAGAAGAATGCCTCCTCCGGCATTGCGCACCACCCTGACCCTCGCGCCGGGCACCACACCGATTTCGGCGAGGCGGCGGCAGAACCTCTCGCCTCCCGCAAGACGCACGATTTCGACAGCGGAACCTTCACGAACGCATTCTACCGGACACATGGCGCACATCCTTCCTTCTCACCGGACTCCTCGCGACAGGGGCAGACCCACACGGTGGTGGCCTCGTCCCGGCGAAGCGAGATGTCCGTTCCGTGAACCCGCACATGAAGAGGGTCTCCAAGCGGCGCCGTTCCCAGATACTCCACCAGGGACCCCGGAACGAGCCCCATTTCGAGAAGACGCTTTCGCAGCAATCCGCCCGCGGTGACCCTCGCCACGACACCCTTTCCGTTCTCGGGAATCATCACGAGAGGGCGGGGGAGGCGACACGTATCCCGCGTGGCGGCGAGGAGATCCTCCACCCAGGGAAGTCCCTGCCGTCTGGCCTGAAAGACAAAATCCGCGAAGGCGAGGAGGCGCATCTCCGATTCCTCGTCCACCGCGTGCTCCAGAGCACAGGCCATGTCCACGGCCTTCTCCTTCTCGATGCCGAGGATCTCGGCGAAGAGAAACGAGAGATGCTCGTGGCGCCGGTAAATGCGAAGCGCCCTTTCCCGACCGGCCTCGGTGAGATGGAGCGCGCCGTAGGGCTCGTGTTCCAGCAGACAGGCGGCGACGAGCCGCCGCACCGCCGAGACCACCGTGGCTTTGGTGACGCCGAGGCGCGACGCAAGCTCCGTCACCGTGGCCTTTCGTCCTTCGATTTCGAGGGAGAAAATTTCTTCCATGTAGTCTTCGATGCGGGCCGATATGGACATGTTCCGCCTCCTCCCTGTTAGAGGCTTCTAACTGAAAACATCTTATGCCCCCACCTTCAGGTCTGTCAAGAGCGGGACGACGGAGACTCACTTTCGGGCGATGACGGAACTCCGCTCCTTCGTCGCCTGATAGGTCTCCGAGAGCTCCAGATAGACGGCGCGGAGCCTCTCGAAGCGGGCCTGCGCCTCCCCGGGATTCGCCAGAGAGGGAATCATTTCTTCCAGGGAAAACAGTTCGAGGAAGGAACTCTTTCGTCGAGGACTCGGGCAGTCGAAGATCTCCTCCAGGATCCGCAGATCGTGGGGAATCTGGAAGTCCGCCCTGGTGCGCTCGTAGCCGAACAGAAAGTAGACCCGGGGAAACCCCGACCATGCGAGCGCGGAAAGACACATGGAACAGGGTTCGTGGGTGGAGAGGAAGAGGCATTCCTCGGGAGCCGGCCGCGGCACGGAAGGATGATCCGCCGGAGAAGGAGCGAAGAATTCCTTGATGGTCCACACCTCTCCGTGCCAGAGAGGACATTCCGCCTCGTGGTTCGTTCCCGCCAGAACCAGGGAGAGATCGTCCGCCCGGAGCACCGCCGCGCCGAAGACCTTGTGTCCCTGACGCACCCCCTCCCGCGTGAGGGGAACGATGTCCCCCTCGACGACATCAAGCATGCGCCAAAAAAGAGCGGAAGTGTTCCTTTCCATTCCGTTTCCTCCTCGCTTCGTCGGATTCTCTTTCATGCCGAACCATCCGTCCGGGTCTCCCCCGTCGGAGACGCTGTCCGACCCTCGCTGGAGATGGGACGGACACCCTGCAACAACCCCCATCTCTACTGGGAACGACGGGGAATAATCAGGCGGAACCGCCCACACGGTGACCGAAGGCGCCTCCCTTCATTCCGCACGTGCGCCGGAGCTTTTCCCGGAGATCTCAGGATTCCCGGCGGAGGTTTTGCAGTATCGGTTCCTTCAGAAGGTCCTCCTCGTGCAGATCTCCGTTGGCATAGCGTTTGAGACAGAAAAGCGCATCCTCCCGGGACGCGTCATCGAGGGAAACCATGGCGGCGCTGTACGAGGCGACGCGCCGCCGCATTTCCTCGTATTCCCCCGACGTGAGAAATCCCTTGGCACGGCGTTTGTTGAGAATCGTATAGGGGTCCAGATCGAAGACCATATCCCTTGCGCGGCAACGACGGAGCCACCGGAAACCAAGAAGCGCCACCACCCCCAGAAGCACTCCCGAAGCGATCCACGTGAGAGGACTTGACAACAACGGCGAGACGAAAAGACGTTCCAAGATGATTCCCCCTTACACGCCCTCCTCCGAAACAACCTCTCGAAGGGAACACGCTTTGTTTCCGGAAATAGCAACTATCGGAGACTGGTTCGTGTCCATGCCGCTTCGCGGCTTTCAAAGTGTTTCTTGCACCATCGCGTCCTCGTCGAAAGAGCTACTGAAGAAGAGTGCTCCTGCGGTACTCTCCGCCGGAAAGGGACGGATCCCGATTCGGATCGTAGTCGGACTTGTCCGTGTAGACCACGGAACCAGCCTTGTTCCGCCACCGGAAGTGCCACTGGCTCGATCCGGTCTCCGCCTCTCCCGAGAAGGGATTGCGGTATGTCTCCTGCCCGGAGAGGGAGAGAAACATGTCGTCCACCAGGCTCTCCCCGGCCCTCCGTCTCACTTCCGCCAACGCTCGTTCGAACTCCCGGAGTTCGGCCTTCCTCTCCCCGAGAAGCTCTCCTCTCTCGATCCATCGCTTCACCTCTCCGGAGACCCACGCGGGAGACATGCGCAGCGAATCCGCCACCACGCCGAACAGAGGCGCCCAGCGCGCCTCCTCTCCCTCGGGAAAGCGGACCGTCAGCGTGAAGCGGTCACACCATTGGCCCGCCGAAAGGGGACCGCGGTTCTCCAGGACCGTGGCGAGCTTTTCCCGGTAGCGGACGCCCTCTTCATCGTAGGTCACGGTGAGGAGCGTCGCCTCGTAGCGAAAATCCAGAGGAACGGGAAGACAGGGCAGGAGATGTTTCTCGAAGAAGAGCCGGAACGACGCGGCGAGTGCGGGCAGCGCACGCTCCTCCACCACCTGCAGGTTCGTCGCACCGGGGCGCAGTTCGGGAAAGAGCGTCTGCAGGAGAAAATCCCCCGGCGCGACATAGGGAAAGACCGTCATGCCGTGGTAGGCGGCCCCGGGAGGAAACGCGCCCTCCACGGGCGCGACGCGCATGTCCACGTAGAGCGTTGGAGAGACCCAGTGCATCTCCGCCGTCCCCGAAGCATCGCTCCGGACGGCGAAATCCAGTTCTTCCTCCAGAAGCCGGGAGAGCCCCTCCTGAGGAACAAGGCTCTTCCGCGCCACACCTCCGGCGATGCTCCACCCCTCGGGAAGCAGGAGCGAAAACGCCTTTTCCGTCCGGTCCGTGTAGGGCTCGAAGAGACGGCGGTCTTCCCTGCCGGGGACGTCCGGGGCATCCCCGGAGAGGGGAATTGCCGGGGGAGCGGCATCATGTGCACCGGTGGGGCTCGTCTGCCGCACGAACAGGTAGGTGTGCTCTTCGTCGTCCCGGATCTCCAGGGATTCCCCCACGATCCGGCAGCCGAGGCGGAAGGGAGCCTCGCCGTCGGGACGGATGTGGAGCACCCCTTTCTCGAAGGTGTACTGTCCTCTGGTCTGTTCGGTTCCCGAGGCGCTCCGCAGCTCGTGTCGATAGGTTCCGTCGGCGAGGAGTTCCAGCTCGATATCCATTCCCTCGTCCCGGTAGAGCCACCTTCCGGACACGGGAGGGCGATCCGGCTTCTTGACTTCCGGCGGCGAGGGTGGCGTAATGCCGCGTCCGACGCCGGAGAGAAAGAGCACCCCCGCGCCGGAGGCGGGCCTGAGGTCCGGCGACGCAGGGGAAACCGTCGCCGGAGGGGTGCTTTCAGACGGAGCCTCCACCGACGCGGCGGTACGGAAGACCAGCACGAAGGGAGCACACACATCCGCCTCTTCGGAGGCACTTCGGAATCCACGCCTTCCCTGGCTGTTCACCCCCAGCGCATAGGTCGTCCCCGGAAGAAGGCGCACGGGCAGCACGCACACGGAGACCCCTTCGGCGCCCCCCGACGGATCCCTCTCGAAACGCGGATCGCCGAGCAGTTCGGGAAACGTTCCGGCGCTCTCCGAGACGAGGGACCAACTGTTCCGCTTCACGGGAGCGCTGAACCGGATGCGGATCTCCCGCAGTTCCGGGGACACATTTCCCGACCCGGAAGGAGGGTCCGTCCCGATCACCATCAACCCGTTCCCGAAGGACCACCCCGGGACACACATGCCCAAAAACACCGTCAGGAACGCCAACACTATTCCGCGTTTCACGAAATCACCTCCGAACCGCGACAGAGGACATCCTCCGGCGCGGACATTCCTTCTGCGGCACAGGCCGACGAGCACACCCGCCCCGCCTCGAAACCGCAGGCGACGAGGGGAGACCATTGCAACCGATGCAACCTACCGGAACGAGAACCCCTTGATGAACGGCAGGAGCCACTCCTGGGCCTTTCCGTATTCCGCCGCGGGAAGCGTGACCACGAGGAGCACCCCGCTTGCGGCAAAACGGACGACCACCGTCGCCCGGGACACCCCCGCCGCATCCGGCGACGAGTAGAGAAAGACCTGAGCCTTCCGCCCCCGGGCCTGTACCACGGAACTGCCGTGGGCGCGTTTGCCCTCGGCGATCTTGGCCCTGACGTCTTCCGCCGTCGCCTCGTCCTTCACGGCAAAAAGCTGGAGTTCCTCGCCTCCGGGAAGACGATAGAGCGTACCGCCTTCGATGGGACGCACGGCCACCGCTCCCGAAGGAAGCGGCGCGGCGAAGAGGCCTGCCGGATCCTGATGCACGAGGGGTGCTCCCGCCGGAGAGGAAGCCCCGGCGGTCTCACGGCGCACACTCGCCAGGATTCGTTCGAAAGCGGGAAGAAGTGCGTCGAAGTCCGAGGAGGCGGCGTCGAAGAGAAACCCGTACCCCTCCGTCTCCGTCACCACCGCGTAAAAAAGCCCCTTGAGCTGTGCGGGGTTGCCCTCCACGGTGAAAAGAAACTCCAGCCGCAGCGCCTCCAGCCCCGCAAGAGAGGTCCTTTTGAGATCCAGGCGCCGATAGCTCTTGAAACTGTCCTGCCCCTCCGACTCGACCGCATGGAAATAGGTGTCGAGGGTCACGGGGGAGGGAAATTCCTCCCGGTAGAACAGGAATTCCGCCCGGGCTCCGCTGCCCTCGCGAAGGACAAAGTAGGCGCTTGCGGACGGATCGGAGGGCGGCACGGCACTCCACTCCCGGGAAACCTCGAAGGCCAGCGCCCCCTCCCGGACAACCGCCGGGGAAGCCGGCCCGGCCTGAAGAGCCTGGGTTCCCGTGCTTTCCGCACCGGGGGACGCCGCAGGAGAAGAAACGACCCCTCCGGACGCGGTGATGCGCACGCCCCGGAGGAACTCGGCAAAGCGGTCACGCAATCTCCCGAAATCCTCCGGCAGCGTGGAGAACTCGAAGACGTACCAGGAGGATTCCAGGCGAAGATAGGACATCTCCCGCTGGAGGGTTCCGTCGGGAGTCTTCTCCACCACCTGATGCACGATGGAAGGATACCCCGCAAGGATACCGTCGCTGTTTTTCAGCAGCGTCGTGCTTTCATCGTAGCGGGCCTTGTTGCGGAGATAGTCCGCGAATCCCTCCGCCTCCTCGGGGGAGCCGAAATCGATGCGTCGGAGACGGAGGAGCACCACCGCCCGGTCCTTGTCGTCCCGAAGTTCGCACAGGGCCACTTCGTCCCGGGTCGGCTCCAGGGCATTCCATCCCGGAGGGAGGGTGATGTCGATGTCCGCTCCCTCTGCAACGCCGATGGAAACGGCCAGGCAGCACGCCAGCAGAAACAACGACAGCAGTTTTCTTCCGTCCATGATCACGCCTCCTTCGTGCCGGGGGCCCCTCAGCCCCGGGAATACGTCTCCCTTTCCTTCCGTCGCTTTTTTATCGTTCCTCCCCCAAAAGAACAAAGGGAGCCCAGAACACGGGGTGCGG
Source organism: Synergistaceae bacterium UBA5560 (assembly GCA_002425685.1). Taxonomy (GTDB): domain Bacteria; phylum Synergistota; class Synergistia; order Synergistales; family Aminiphilaceae; genus Aminiphilus. Next base: position 12,507 of record DIMS01000007.1, read on the forward strand.
CAGACGCTCCAGAAGCGTCACCTGGGCCTTCCGAAGCGCCTGGGATTTGGTGTCCCCGGAGAGCCAGTTTTTGTAGAAGAGCACGAAGAGATCCTTCGTGGATGCGTCGAAGACGCTCCAGAGACTCGCGAGCAGGGACGATGTTCCCGCGTGAAAAAAGGAGCGAGAAAATCCGATGAGCCCCTCGGCATGACTCAGTCGCCCCAGGCCGGTCTCGCAGGCGCTCAGGACAACGCAGTCGGCGGAGAGCGGCAGGCGGAAGACTTCCGATGCCCGCAGCTCTCCGTCGTTCTCGCCGTCGGCGGCGAGGTAGATCGTGCTGTTCAGGGGGCGCCTTCCGTCGGCCATGGCATGGGTGGACAGATGCACCACGTCGAAACCGGCGGCTTTTGCGAAAAGGCGCGTCTCCGTCGCATCGGCGCCGAAGAAGATTTCCGAGGAGGAAAAGAGGGGTGCCACCTCGAGGACTTCCTGCTCCGCGAAGGGAAGCGGCGCAAGAGAGCCATCAGAAAAGACGGGATTGCCGAAGCCGAGAAAGCGCAACGGTCTCGACCTCGTCGCCTCCGAGTTTCTCCGGGCGACGAGCAGAGTGTAGATGCCGAGGGAAGGCGCGTAGGAAAGAGCCGCCCGCTGCAGGAGATAGTCCGTTCCAGTCCAGAACGTCTGGAAGGGAATGGCGGCGAGAATGCCCTGGGGGATCACCACCACATGAGGCGCCGTGTACAGAACGTTCTCCAAGGGTGCCACGAGCCCCAGATAGAGGCGGGAAAGCTCCAGAAAAGGGGGCTCCGTCTCGGGAGTCCGCAGGGAGGGCAGCGCGGCATTCACCGCGTCCTCCACGGCCTGCCGCGAAAGAAGGGGCAGTGGCACGCACCGCACGCCGTCCCGGGTGACGAGAAATGCGAGGGTCCGTGACGGCAGCAGGTGATAGCTCACCACGAGCACGTCCGAGGGAAGAAGACGCCGCATTTCCGCCGGAGGCGGAGGTGCGGGAGCGGAGAGGGCGGCCAGCTCCGGCGACGCGAGGGCCACCCGGCTTCGCAGGGAGGCGAGCTTCTCCCGGAGTTCCGCGGCCTTGCGCTCGATCCGCTCCAGCGCGAGCCGCCTTCCCTCGTCCGGAGTTCCTGCGGCGAGGAGGGCGCTCCTCTTCGCGGCAAGGCGTTCCAGTTCGCCCTCAAGGGCAGCGAGGGCCTCATAGAGTTCCCGATCCGTCTCCCGGAGTTCCACCTGTCCCCCTCCTGCCACGTCGAGGAACGACCTTGCCTTCATGCGTTCCGACACGGAAAGGGCTTCCTCCAGCTCTCCTCGTTCGACGAGAAGGTCCACGAGAAGATCGTAGGCGTCGTAACGGTGCTCCAGAAAGGCGACGCGCTGTTCCACCGAGGCGAAGCGGGCTCGGACGGTCTCCAGAAGTTCCACCGCCTCCCGAAGCGGCCCGAGAGCCGCCTCGCCGTCCCCCAGGGCCACCCTGGCCTGGGCAAGCCCGTGCAGGGCGGCGAAGGCAAGGGGTGCATCCTCCACCCGCCTCGCCAGAGTGAGGGCCTCTTCGAAGCGGGTCGCGCTCTCGGCGAAACGCCCCTGTCGGAGACGAACAAAGCCACTATTGGATGTCACCAGGGCGAGACCCGCGACGTCATTCACCTCCGCATAGCCCTCGGCGGCCACTTCCAGAGCGCGTTCCGCAAGCTCCCAGTCCTCCGCGGCAATGCCCAGGTTCGCCATGTTCACCATGAGATCCGTCGCTTCCCGTTCCATACCCAGGGCGTGATAGCCGTCGAGGGCTCTGCCGAAGTGCGTCTTCGCCTCTTCGAGCTGTCCTCCCCTGCGGGCCAGAATCCCGAGATTGACCAGGATCCCCGCCTCGGTGCGGCGGTCCCCCCGCTCCTGCGCGAGTTCAAGGGCACGGCGGAAGGCGTGCTCCGCCTCCTGCTCCTCTCCGGTGGCAAGAGCGAGCGTTCCCGCGTTCACGTACACCCCCACATCCTCCGGAACCGCGGGAGACATCTGAAAACGCAGCGCCTGGTCGAGTTCCTCCTTGGCCCGGCCGTACTCGCCCCGGGACAGAAAAAAGACCGCCAGATTGTTCCACACCCAGAGACGCTGCGACGAAAGACCCAAAGAGACCGCGAGCGCCTCACAGCGCTCCAGATCGGCCAGGGATTCCTCCGCCTCGAAGGCGTAGCGGTCCAGAAATTCCGCCCGGTTGAGCCGCACAACGAACTCGAGCCAGGGAGAGGGGACGCCGAGGGAGATCTCGAGGGCTGCGCGAAAACGTTCCCGCGTCCGGGCCGGATCCTCCACACCCATGGAGAGACGAGCCAGATGGTTCGCCGCGAGCCCAGGAATCTCCGGATTTCCCGGCATCTCCTCCGAGGCGCTCCGGGAGGCGTCTCGTTCCAGCAAAGCCATGCCGCGCCTGAACGCCTCCTGCCACAGTGTCTCCGCCTCGACGTGGCGCCCCTCGCGGTAGGCCGCAACGCCTCCGGAAAGGGCGACTAGCGCCTTGCCGTAGTCGCTTCCGGTCCGCTCCGCCAGGGTTTTCAGCTCCTCCAGCGTCGCCGAGGCATCGTCCCAGCGGGAAACTCCCTGGAAGGCGCGGATCACGCCGTCCAGCATGCGGATTTCCTGCACCGTCCGAAGGGAACGCAGCGTTTCCGGCATCTCTTCCGGGATCCTCCCGGAGGCGCGAAGCAGCTCCCGGGCACGTTCCGCCAGGGCCAGCGCCTGCTCGTCGTCGCCGCGCCGGGAGGCGATGTAGCCGGCGGCGAGAGCGTACTCCACCCGTTCCGCCGGCCAGGCCATAGCGGAGGTCACGAGGAGAAACCCTCCGGCCTTGTCGAGGGCTTCGTCGTACCGCCCCCGATAGACGAGGTCGAGCACTCGGTCACGCAGCGCCGCGAGACGCATCGCGGTGACGTGGGCATTCCGGACCTGGGCGTCGAGGGAGAGCAGCTCCGTCCGGGCGAGCCCCTCCGAGGGGAACGCGGCAAAGAGTGTCGCAAGAAAGGCGAAACAAAAGAAGAAGGGGAAAAGAGGAAAGAAGAACCTGGAAACACGTTTCGACACCGAACACAACAAGAAGGGGAAAAGCGTGTGAGGACAAAAAGAGCGGGAACAAGGCGCCGTTCTGGTTCTTCTCACGAGAAATCGCCTCCCCTCCGCTTCGGAGAGCGTTCCGCCTCCCGAAGAGACCGCATGTCCCTCTGATCGCAGTTCTTCTGAAATGGATTATATCTCAGAGCGACTCCGATTGCCCCTTCCGTCCGGCTCCTCCGGCTCCGAAAGCGCGAAGAATCCGGCCCGGGCCGGATTCTTCGCAAAAGGGGCGTCCGTCACTGCGTTTTTTTCGAGGCCTTCAAGAGGTCATCCCTTGCGTCGGAACAGGAAAAACGCCGGAACAAGAAGAACCAGAGCCGGAAGCGTCCCACCCCCTGTGTTGCAGCCGCCGCCCGATCCACCCGCCCCTTCCGTGGGAGAGGGAGATGCGGAGGGGGACGGCGTGGGAGAACCCGAGATCGTCGGTGTGGGCACCGCGTTGACCGTGACGACGAGAACTCGCGAATCCACGGATTGCGACGCGCTCCGGGCGGTCACCCGCACCGTGTAGGTGCCGGCGGTGACGAAGGTGTGCTCCTTCGTCGCCGAAAGTGCGTCCGTCGCCGTCTCCTCCGTCGTTCCGTCGCCGAAGTTCCACTGATACTTCCACATAGTGCCGTTGGTGACCTCCGCCTTGCAGGTGAAGGTAACCTTCAGCGGTGCGGCCCCTTCGGTCTTGTCCGCCGTGAATTCGGTCACACGGACCGTACAGGTCGGTCACCCTCCCGCGACGGCAGGCTCCGAAAACAGAAAAACTACGGTGAAACACAAGGCACAAAGCAGAAAAAGGGCTGCACTCATTCGCTTCATATCTCTGAACATCCTCCCTTGACGCATCTTGTCCGGAGAGAAGATTTCGGTGAAAGCCTCTTCTTCTCCGGGGTCAGCCTCACAGAATGTGTTTCTCCCCCCTATTGTGCCCTATCTTTACGTGGCGATCAAGCCACAAAGATTCCCTCCGCCGGTCACGCAGCGATACCGGAGGGTTCCACGATGACCGCCACGCCGTCGGGAAGCACCAGAACGGGAGCAGCGACACCCATGCGCGCCTCCGCCAGGACCATGGCCTCTTCAAGCGTGGCCGCTGGAATCAACCCCAGCGTCCGGGCGTCGGCGAAGTTCTTCTCCTGCGTGACGAGCACCACGGTATGGTGGGAGAGAACCCGGGCCAGCACCTGGGATTCCCACTGATCGGGAAGCGTCTCGTCCCGCTTCCGTGCCCCGATCCGGGCGAGTACGTCCTCCGACCCGGAGGCGTTGCGGAATTCCCCCACGAAGCGCTCGCCTCCGTTGCCGTCGCGGCATTCCGCGCACATGACGATCACACCTCCGAGAAGGCAGGCCGCCTCGCCTCCCGTCATGCCCTTCACTGCCTGGTAGATGTTCTGGTCCAGCGGATAGCCCCCGTTGGACGTGACCACGACGGGCGCGGGAGCGACGGTCACGCCCGCGAGATCGCGCAGGAAGGCGCACCCCGCACGGTGCGCCTCCACCCGATGTCCCGCGAAGGCGGCGACCACATGGTGGTCCCGGTCGAGCACCACGTTGAGGACAAAGGCGAGGCGGGCCGCCTCGCCCGCGAAGAGCATGTCCGTCTGAAGGGGATTTCCCTCCAGAATGCCCGTCCTCGCCTTCGGATGGCCGATGAACTCCGCGCAATGGTTTCCCAACACGCAGGAACGGCTTGCGATTCCGGGGAGCACGCTCTTGCATCCCCCGGAGAATCCCGCGAAGAAGTGGGGTTCGATGAAGCCCTCCGCGACAAGAAGATCCGCCTCGGCGGCGATGCGGTTGATCTCGCAGGGACCTCCCGAGGGAAGGCGCCCGATGGAGACCATCTCCTCCTTCGCCGTGGCCTCGTGCACCACCACCCGCACGCGCCGGAGCGTCTCCTCGCCGAAACGGGCGACCTGCTCCTCCCGCGTCATGGGGCGATGCGTTCCCGTGGCGATGAGGAGCGTGATCTCCCCGTCGCCGCAGCCGGATCCCCTCCGGAGTTCCTCCAGGAAGGGCGGCAGGGTGACGCGGCTCGGCAGGGGGCGCGTGTGATCACTGGTGATCACCACGATGCGCTTTTTTCCCCGGGCGAGTTCCGCGCCCCGAGGCGCCCCGACGGGAGCCCCCAGGGCGCGACGGACCAGCTCGCCCCCGGCGGCCTCGGGGAGGAGGTCGTGCACCCGGGAGCGGAGAACCCCGGCGATCCGTTCCTCGGGAAGGACCAGCTCCAGGGAGGATGATCCATAGGGAATGAGAATGTGCACGAAAGGTTTTGCGGATTCCATGAGAACGCACCTCTTTCCCGTCGTCCGGAAAACAACCTTTCCCGTTGCGAGAGCGGGGAAAGCCCTTTACACACACGGTGTCGAAGCAAGCTCCCGCTTCCCCGAAGCACCTGCGGCACTCTTTGACGCTGTCCGCTCCGGCGGGCACGCCGCCCGGATTTGCGAGGCGAACCGCCGTTCCGTCCTTTTGTCCGGGCCTTCTCTCTGCAGCAAGTATAAAACCATGTCATTATACGTCAACGGCAGCGCAGAGATCGAAGCGCACATCGTACTGCGCTCCGCCTTCTTTCGTCACGTCCCTTCGGGGGCGAAAAACGGCGGTCACTCCTCGTCGGCGTCGTCGAGATCCTCCGACACTTCCGAGCGGGCGCTCCGCCTCCGCCGCAGGTCGCTCCAGATCCGCTCCGCCTTCGATCCGAGCAGCCAGAAGCTCGCCGCGAGGATGGCGAAGAAGAGCGCCTTGTGCAGCGGCGCCCAGAAATACTCGAAGAAGCGCGTGTAGAAATTGAGACAGAGAAAGACCGTTCCGAACCCCCGCGCGAGCCCGTCGTCCCGCTTCAGCCCCCGGTAGACCGCTCCCGCCGCGACGATGCCGAAGAGCAGGCTCCAGTGGAACAGCTCCATCTGCCGCACCTCGAACCAGGACGCCGCGTCACCGTAGTTGCCGAAGATGGAGAGAATCCAGAGGGAGAGAAACAGGTAGAGAAAGCCCATGGTGCGGGTGGTCGTCCCGAGGAAGGCGAGCCTGGAACGCTGTCCCATGGCGTAGCCGAGCCCCGTGAGAACGGCGCCGAAGAGGACGAAGCGCAGCGGATAGTTCATGCCCAGATAATAGGTGCCCCAGCCGGAGACATAACCCGTCTCGGCCCCCATCCAGCCGCCGAGGGACAGGAGCGCAAAGGCCCACACCTGGTTCGACTCCAGCATGATCCCGAGCGCACCGTAGAGAAGCGCCGCACCCAGCGGAAGCAGCGGATAGAGCCGCTCGTTCCCGAAGAACATGCCGAGAAAGGCCATTCCCGTGGCGACGCTCAGCACCCCGAGAAAAAACAGGCTCTCGATGGAGTAGAGCCGCTCGGGGGTCCGGGCACGGCGGCGCACTCCCGCCGCGAAGAAGAGCGCCCCCAGGACAAAGAACACCACGCACTTGAAAAGGGGCGGAAGTGCAAGCACCCGCAGCAGAAACTCCATCAGGACCTCATCGGCGAGGATCGCCCCCACGGCAATGGCCAGGCAGAGCACCGAGGCAAAAAGAGCGTACCGGGCCAGCCGTCGCCAGTCGAAGGGAATCACCCGGATGTCTGCCTCAAGGCTCCGGGCCGTCTCCTCCGAAAGCCGTCCCTCCCGGCGCCATGTCTCCAGCGCCGCCCGTAAAACTCTCGCCTTCTTCGCCGGAACCTCCATCGTCCATCCCCTCTTCCCGGGTGCACCCTTGCGCACTCACAGGGTAAGGTCACCGAGAAGAGGCAGCCTGTCAAGAGCGGAAAGACCGAAGGAACATCTTCGGGGACAGGGGACGGGCATGGAGTTTGCCGACCCCCTTGCGCACGAAGAGGGAACGGCAGTGCCGTTCCCTCTTCGTGCTGTTTTTCCCTGTCGCGTCTAGCCCCCCGCGACCATGGGCATGACCTGGACTTTATCGTCGTCCCGCAGGACGTAGTCGAGCTTTTCCCTGCCTCCGTTCACGAGAAGCACGGTGCTCATGCCGGATTCGCCGAGGGTGGTGGAGGCGAGCAGTTCCTCCAGGGTCTTTCCCGCCGCGTCGGGATGCCAGAATCCCTTGTCGTCCGCCTCGGGCTGGTGTTTCCTGAGAATGCCGAGAAAGGCAACTCGTACTGCCATTCCGTCTCCTCCTCCATCGAGCCGGAAGACGGAAACACGCACGAAGCTCCCCGGACAGGGGCACCGCAGTGTTCCGTCGTTCCGCCCCCGCTACTTCTCCAAAGCCATGAAACTGAGCGTCAGCCCGCCGCAGCCGTTTCGGCTCCAGGGCGCATAGCCGTACTCGCCGAAGGTGAGGATGCCCAGGAATGGAACATCGCCACAGGCGGCCTTGAGCTTCACCACCGTCTCTTCCATGCGGTCTCCGATGCCCACGGCACGCCCGGCACAGTGCACGATCAGGAGCGCGCCCGCGGGGACGCCAAGATCGCCCAGGGCCTTCTTCGCCGCAGCGGGAACGGACTCCACAAGTTCATCCCGGGTCGCCTCCAACAGACACACCGCAGTCCCCTCGGCGAGATCGTTGCCTATCTGCATGGTTCCGTCGGGATTTCCCGATAGGGGGTGCCGCACCCAGACGAGATCTCCTTCGGAATCCACCACGCCGAGAGGGGCGGTGATGGTGGCTCCGAGCAGATTACCTCCCTGAAGTTCCGCCGGAGTCTTACCCATCCAGGCTGCCACCGTGTCGAGCGCGGGTTTTCCGTCGATTTCGACGAGGAGGCGCCGCCCCTCGACCTTGGTGATGACACCGCATTTGCCGGTGTTCCGGTACGCGCCGGTGTACGCGTTGGCGAATTTCTCCGTCGTGGCGAAAAAGGCCGCCGCCACACCGTTCTCCACCACCACTCCTTCGGCGTATTGTTTCATTTTTCCCGACATGTCGTTGTCACCGGAGCTTCCCCCGAAGAAGGGAATGCGCCCCACCACATCCTCGATCCCCTTGAGATACTGCTCCTCCTCGCCGGGAGGAGCGATCATGAAGAAGAAGCTCGGCGCCTTTCCGAGTTCGGCCATGGCCTTCGCCGCAGCCTTTCGTCCCGCCTCGCGGGGACATTCGCCCCGTTCCTCACCCGCTGCGGCAACGGCAAGACCACATCCGCCAAGGGCGATGGCGCCGCAGAATCCTTCATCTCCGCCGATGAACCCGTCGGGAGTGATCACCCCCGTGAAGGAGGTACCGCCCATGACGGGCACGTTTCCCGCCGCTTCCTTCGCCGCTGCCGCCAGTTCTTCCTGGTTGTAGGCGGCACTGGCGTAGAACAACACCACCGCCGGTTCCGTCACGCCCGAGAGAGCCTTCCCAACCGCTTCCTTCGCCGCCGCCACGGGACAGGCGGCTTTACTCCACCCGACATGTGCCCTGGGCATGGAAACGCTCCTTTCCTGATCCGAAAGAGAAAGGCGGATGAAGCCGCCTTTCTCGGGGCTCTTTCTCCAGTCATACCAAGCGTCCGAACCGTCGGGCCCCCCTAGGGGAGAAACCGGATGAACTCCTCAAGACCAAGGGATTTCAGCGTCTCCGCCGTGGGAACGCCGTCCGCGTTCCATCCCCGCAGGGCATAGTAGTCGTCCAGGATCTTGTCGTGCGGCGTCGGGGTCTTGCCGGCCCTGCCGCCCACGAGAGCGGGCATGGTCATCTTCGGAGCGAGCGTGTCGTCCTTGCGCCGGATGCCGTCCCGGACGTTCACCAAGCGCTGCAGCGTAAAGCCCCGTTCCGCCGTGTGGACCAGTTCGGCGGGCTCCACGTCCCAGCCGGTGATGTGGTTCACCGCCGTGGTGATCTCCGTGAGGGTCAGCCCGGCGCCGCCCACCATGAATTTGCAGAGGGTGAGGTTGTTGTAGAGCGTGCTCGTGTTCTGCATGATGAAGGCACACTTGGCGGCCTCCTCCACGGAGAAGCGGTCCGGAGGGCCGTCCTGCCCCAGTTCGGGATAGAAGAGGCCCAGGGCCGTCGCCTGGGGATTGCCCCGCTCGTGGCAGGCGCCCCGCGTGGCGGTGGCGTAGTTCACCCCGAGCCCGAACACGGCCCGCGGATCGTGGGCGGGATAGTCGAGCCCCTTCGCATGGACGATGATCTGCTCCGCCTCACGTCCCACCGCCTTGGCGGCGCCGCGGATCCCCTCCCTGAAGAGGGCGCCGAGTCCTTCGAGCCTGCAGATCTGCTTGCACAGTTCGAGCAGCACCTTGCCGTCGCCCCAGCGGATCTCCATGCCCTTGAGCTGTTCCGGCGTCAGCCACCCGTACTCGTAACACTCCATGAGAAAGCCCACCCAGGCCCCGGTGGAGACTGTGTCCATGCCCATGCGGTTGCAGTAGTCGTTGGCGAGGCAAATGGCGGGAAGATCCTCGACGAGAAGGCTGGAGCCCATCATGCCGATAGTCTCGTACTCGGGGCCGTTTCCTTCGAGGACATCTCCGTTGGGGAACTCGTAATGGATGTGACGGTGACACCCCACGGGGCAGTTGATGCAGGGAAGGGGCTTCACCTTCAGGTAGTCCGTGTAGCGGGGAGCTCCGATGAGGCCCGCGCCGCGCTTCCACACGTCTCCCCGCCAGTACTTGATGGGAACGTCGCCGATCTCCTGGAGGGGAACCATGACCACGGGCGTTCCGTGCTGGCGGAAGCCCGCTCCCTGCTCGTGGAGCTGTTTGAAGATCTTCTTGGAGTACTCGTCGGCCTTTTCCCGGTCCTTCACGGGAACTTCCTTGGTTCCCCAGGCCGCCACGGCCTTGAGGTTCTTGGATCCCATGACCGCACCGGCACCGCCGCGCCCCGCGAAGGAGTGTCCGTCGCAGGTGATGCATGCCACGGGGTTCAGCATTTCTCCCGCGGGACCGATGTTCAGGGCGTTGATGCGCTTGTCCCCCAGCTCCTCCTTGATGCATTCCCCGGTCTCGACGGTGTCCTTGCCCCACAGATGGAACGCATCTCTGAACTGAACGCCCTCGTCGTTGATGAAGACGTAGACGGGTTTGGGAGCTTTACCCTCGAAAATCACCAGGTCATACCCGGTCTTTTTGAAGAAAGGTGCCCAATGCCCCGTTCCTGCGGAATCGAGGAACGTTCCCGTGAGCGGCCCCTTCGTGATGACGCTCCATTTTCCGTTTCCGGGGAAATTGGTCCCCTGGAGGGGCCCCACGGCGAAAATGAGCTTGTTCTCCGGAGAAAAGGGGTTTACGTTGGCGGGAGTCTCTTCGAGGAGAATCTTCGCACCCAGGCTTCCGCCGCCCACGAGCTTCCGCATCGTCTCCTCAGGGATATCCTCGGCACGATAGGTCTGGGTCGTCAGGTCCACGCGCAATGCCTTGCACCAATATCCGTACACTCATGCCACCCCCCTGCTGCATTGCCACGGTTCGTCACCGTGGTTCGCCGCCGTGTCGCTCTTCCGTCCTCTCCGTTTCCGGGCCTTCGCGACAACCCCGGAGAGGCGGAACATTTCCGTCCGGCCCCCATACCAAGACGAGACACACCACCCCCTTCCTCTCCGACTCCGTTGCGTCCCCGTCGTCCTGCCCTCTGCCGCAGATTCCGCAGTCTACGGCACATTCCCAAAGGGCACCTCAAGGAGAAACCCTAAAAGCGCTCAAGACACGCAAGTGTGAGAATTCGGACAATCTACGATACAGTATAGCGCATCGTGCTTTTCTTGTGCAGTGTCACCAAAATGCTACAACCAAGAAATGACACCTTTTTTTCACGAAAATATTACAAAAAAGCGTCGATCTTCAGAATCAAAAAACGAACAGGGCGGAAGCCCTTTTCGGCACCTCCGCTCTGTTCGCCTTTCCTTTGTGCTCCACTCTCTCCGGCGTCCTCCGCATCGTTTCGGGGAGGGGAGAGCACATACATTCACCTTTCGAGAAATTCCCGGATGCGGCGAAGCCCCTCGGCGATGCGCTCCCGGGAGGTGGCGTAGCAGAAACGCACGTACTCCTGGTCCTCTCCGACATTGCGCGAACCGAAACAGTTCCGGGAAAGCACCGCCACACCCGCTTCCTCCAGCAGTTTTTCCTGGAAAGCCCGGCTGTCGCTCACGCCAAGGCGGCGACAGGCCTCGGTAACGTTGGCGTAGGCGTAGAAGGCACCCCGTGGTTTCTGGCAGACGACGCCGGGGAGCGTGGCGAGGGCGTCGCAGAGGAGATCCCGCCGGGCACGGTATTCGGCGACCATACTGCGGGCCGCGTCCTGGGGTCCTTCGAGGGCGGCGATTCCCGCCGTCTGCACAAAGGCGGCCGTGCAGGAGACGGAGTTGGTGACGAGTTTGGTGACGTGTGCGGCAAGTTCCCGGGGAAGGACAGCGAAGCCGAGACGCCACCCCGTCATGGCGTAGGTCTTGGAGAACCCGTCGAGGATGATGGTACGTTCCTTCATCCCCGGCAGGGAGGCGATGCTCGGCACATCTCCCTCGTAAGACATCTCACGGTAGATCTCGTCGGAGAGAACCCAAAGATCCTTTTCGCGGGCGATGGCCGCGACGGCTTCGAGGTCTTCCCGGCTTGCGACGCCTCCCGTGGGATTGTGAGGGAAGTTGAGGAGCACCATGCGCGTTTTCGGCGTCACCAGACGCCGGAAGGTCTCGGGATCGAAGCTGAAGTTCTTTTCCTCCACGAAGGGCAACGGAACGGGAGCGCCTCCGGCATAGCGGATCACCGACTCGTAGGTGGGAAATCCCGGGCTCGGCGTGAGCACTTCGTCGCCGGGGTTGACGCAGCACAGAATGCCGCAGAAGAGGATCGGCTTGGCCCCCGGCGTGACCACCACCTCGTCGGGAGAGACATCGATGCCGCGGGTACGTCCCACGTAGCGGGCAATGGCCTCCCGAAAGGGAAGGATTCCCGCGGAGGGGGTGTAATGGGTGTGATTCTCCTCGATGGCGCGGATGCCCGCGGCCTTGATGTGCTCGGGCGTGTCGAAATCGGGCTCTCCTATGGCGAAACTCACCACGTCCCGTCCGTCCCGCTCCATGCGCTGGACTTTCGAGAGAACGTCGAAGGCGCTCTCTCCCTGAAGGGCAAACACTCGTTCGGCAAATCGCATGATGTGCCTCCCGCCTCCTTCGCGGTCTGTCGTTCCCGCTCCCGTCTACTCGTACTCCTTGAGCATGGCGTAGAATTCGTCTTCCTTGCCCTTCAGGATGTGGTACACGTGATCGTCCGTGGGGAACTTGCCGGTCTTCACGTCGGACACGTATTCCTTGAAGGCATTGATCTCGATCTCCGCCACGCTGGCGTATTTCTTGACGAACTTGGGCGTGAAGGCCTGGAAGTAGCCCAGCATGTCACCGCAGATGAGAAGCTGCCCGTCGCAGGGACCGCCCGCGCCGATGGAATAGACGGGAATGGTGAGCTTCTTCGTGAGGAACTGGGTGAGTTCCGGTGGAACCGCCTCGAGCAGGAGCGCGAAAGCCCCCGCTTTTTCGATCTCCAGCGCATCCTCGATGAGATCCCGGGCGCTCGCGGCGTCGCGCCCCTGAGCCTTGAAGCCGCCGAGAGGACCCGAACTCTGGGGGGTGAGACCGATATGGCCGATGACGAGGATGCCCGCATCCACGATGGCCTTGATGCGGGTGATGACCCGGCGGCCTCCTTCGAGCTTCACGCAGTCCATGTCCGCTTCCTTGAGGAAGCGTCCCGCGTTCCGCACGGCGTCCTCGTCGGAGATCTGATAGGAAAGGAAGGGCATGTCCCCCACGCAGAACGTGTTCGGTGCACCCCGGCGCACGGCCTGGCAATGACGGATGCAGTCCTCCATGGTGACGGGAATGGTTCCCTGGTAGCCCAGCACGATCATGCCGAGAGAGTCGCCAACGAGGATCATGTCCATGCCCGCCGACTCCACGAACTGCGCCGTGGGGAAATCGTAGGCGGTGACCCACGCGACCTGTTCTCCCGCCTGCTTCATCTTGACAAATTCCAGACGTCCCTTCTTCGCCACGACTTCCATCTCCTTTCAAAGTGTGGAATTTCTCTGTGCGCTTCCACGGCCACATTCTACCCCAAAAGCACATTCCGTGAGGAAAATATCCGCCCGCTCTTGCAAGCGATACTCCATCCTTGCGTCCGGAAAGCGATGGAGCGCACCCCGGAACAGGAAAACGCCGGAAGGCATCGGGGAAATCGTCTCGAAAGAAACGCGTCCCGAAGCACTCAGGGATTTTTGCGGGCCTTCAGGATCGCCTCCAGCTTGTCCGCATACTCGGCAATGCGCGGATCGGGATAACTTTCCAGGCTCTTTCGGTATGCCGCGAGGGCCTCTTCCAGACGTCCTTCCTTCTGGTATGCGATGGCCCGCGCCACGAGCGTCTGCGCACGCTCCCGGAGAAGGCGTTCCAGAGAGTCCGCGTAGTCCGCAAGAGCGGCGTCCTCGTTGACTGCCAGGCTCTCCCGATACTTGAGGAGGGCCTCGTAGTAGCGCCCCTGCCGCTGCAGGGCGACGCCCTCTTCGTATCTCGCGAGAGCGTCCGCCGGCACGGAGGGCGGTACGGGCGAGGCGTCGCTCCCGGGTGACGTTTCCCGGCTTTTTTCGAGCGCCGCGAGATGCGCCTCCAGCTCCGCGTCGGGGGCGAGCGCCAGGCTTTCGCGGAAAAGTTCCACCGCGCCGGAGAGGTCACCGGCCTTTTCCTTCGCCGCGCCCTCTTCCCGCAGGGTCAGCGCCTTGCGAAGCCGTTCCAGTTCCTCCAGCAGGGGATCGCCCGGAGCATCCCCGCCGGCGGCGACGGGCGGAGCGGTCTCGACCGGCGGCGACACGAAAGCGGAGGGAAGGCCGTCGTCGGGAACCCTCGCGGGGAAGGCGTTCTCGAAGCGCACCAGGGCTGCGGGCGAGGCGGACATGGAACCGGGCCTCTCCTGAAGGATCAGGTCTCCCCGGGGTGTGGCGGCGAGCCCTTCCATGATCCCGAAGCTCCTCCCCAGCGGAACGACCTGAAGAAACACCCCGTCCGGCCCGTACATCCAGAGTGCCTCCTCTGCGTCGTCAAAGGCGTAGATACGCCCTTCCGCGTCTCCCGCGAGAAAGGTGGGGCGGAAGTACACTCCCTCATCGATGTCCTCCGCGCCGGCCCCGGTTCCGTAGATGCTCCATTCCGCAAGACGCTCTCCCGACGGGGCATGGGCGGCGATGCGCTCCGCCCTGACGTCCCCCTCCGGGGCGTAGGCCAGGGCGATCTTTCCTCCCGGCAAGAGCGTCATGGCCCGGAAGCCCTGCGGAACCTGAAACCGGGAGAGGACGTTCCCCTCGGGGGAGAGACGGAGCATCCCCGCGGAATTTCCGTCGCCGAGGGAGTTCTGCCCGGCGAGGAAGATCTCTCCGCTTTCACTGACGCCCAGATGGGTGACGTAGTTGATTCCCTGCTCTCCGAGCAGTTTGGTGCCCACGGACACCCGAGCGAGAAGCCTTCCGTCCCTGGAGAAGCGCTGCACGTCCCCCGTATAGCCGGAACGATCGTCCGCCACGTAGACGGACCCATCCGGCCCGAAGGCGAGCGCCCTCGGATAGGAGAAGGCGCCGTCCCCCTCGCCCTTGGAACCCCATTCGGCGAGCACGGCCCCATCGGGCGAGAAGAGGGTCACTCTGTAGGCCCGGGAATCTCCCAGGGCGAGCACCCCGTCGGCGGCCACGGCCGGGCCGAAGGTGAATCGGAACCGCTCTCCCTCGGCACCGTAGGGCATGCGCGCCGCCTCCCGCAGCGGCGGCGCATCCCTCCGGGCAGAGCCGAGCATGTGCTTGATGGTCTCCCGCTCCGCTTCGATGGAAGCGGCGTCACCGCCGAGCATCACCATGAGAAAGCGCTCCGCCGGAGGATCCCCGGGAAGCGACGGGGGAGAATCGGAGATTTTATCGTCCTTCCAGGGTTCCTTGCAGATCACGAGGTTTCCCTCCACAGAACGGGAGACCTCCCCCTTCCGCACGTCGCCGGAAAAGGAGTAGAACAGGGCGGGAAGTCCCGCGACGGTGATGTCCTCCTCCCGCTTCGTGAAGTTCGCGATGTCGTCCTTTTTCGCGCCCTTCTCGATATCCTCCAGAAAGGCCCGATAGCCTCCCGCTCCGGGAGCTTCCATGAGCCCCACCATGACCATCATCACCGGACCGTCCGCCCCGGCATCGGGGTGGATCCCTTTGAAAAAGCCCACCCCATCCCGCTCCACAACGGGTTTCCATTCCCGGGGAACCGCGAGGTAGAGTGCGTTCGCCCAGCGGAGCGCCATTCCCTCCGGAACGTCCTCTTCCGCCGCGGAAGCTCTCCGGGCGACTCCGTCGGCGAAAAAGACGAGGGAACACATCCCCACGAGCAGAAGGAGAATCCCCCCCCGCCCCGGTCGCCGGCGTGCGTTCTGCCTCGGAACGGTCTCTTTTTTCGGTTCCTTCATGTTCCTTCCCTCCCCGCGAAATGTCTCTTCCGTCTCCTTATCGCTTTTCCTCGCCGGCGTTCCGCTACTGATGCGAAAGGTGCGACACAAATTCTTCGGAAGCCCTGATCAAGTAGGATTTGCCCTCTCCTACTCGCAGTTCGCATCGCATTTTTCCGAGAGCGGCGCAGCATTTTT
>DIMS01000122.1 GCA_002425685.1 Synergistaceae bacterium UBA5560
AGATCAACAATTGCCTCGGATTCCCCGGAATTTTCAGAGGGGCGTTGGACGTGCGGGCAAGGGTTGTGAACGAGGCGATGAAGCTTGCCGCCTCGGAGGCCCTTGCTTCTCTCGTGAGCGAGGAAGAACTGCGGCCCGAGTACATCATTCCCGACGCCTTCGACCCCAGGGTGGTTTCGGAAATGGCTGCCCGTGTGGGAGAGGTGGCGCGAAAGACTGGTGTGGCTCGGCTCTGATTTGTCGTCGAGTGTTCCCGAGTGAAAGGAGCGATGCCTCATGCTCGCGGTGAAGCACGAACGAACGAGTGCGATCCGGCTGTTCCTCTCCCTTCCTTCCTGTCGGATCGAGCGAGAGGATGTCTCCCCGAGGGAGGTTCGGACCTGGGGCGGCATGAAGGGGCTGGCGCTTCCCGTCCTGTTGGAACGCGTTTCCTCCGGGACGGATCCACTGGGGCCGGAGAATCCTCTCATCTTTGCCGCGGGTCTGCTGAACGGGTTGGCTTTTTCCGGGGTTTGCCGTTACGGTGTCTATGCCCGGAGTCCTCTTACGGGCGCGTACGGAGAGAGCGAGGCCGGAGGATCGTTCGGTCCCGCTCTCCGCACGCAGGGTGTGGATGCTCTGGTCGTGGAAGGAGCCTCGGAGCGTCCCGTCTACCTGTGGGTGGAAAACGGAACCGTTGTGGTGTGTGACGCGGAAGATCTCTGGGGGTTGGGAACGAAGGCGGCTTTGGAAAAACTGCAGGAGCGGCACGGGAAAATCACTGCGGCGCTCATCGGCCCCGCAGGAGAACGACGCGTCCGTTACGCCTGCATCGTGAACGACCTTCGGCACGCGAACGGGCGGTGCGGTCTGGGTGCGGTCATGGGATCCAAACGGATCAAGGCCGTGGTCTGTCCCGCGCCGAAACCGGAAACTCCCGCAGACAGAGAAATGCTCAGAAAATGCCATGATCTGTTCAAGGACTGGCAGGAAAATCCTCTCGCTTCCGGGCTCCGGGAGTTTGGTACGCCCGGCGGCGTGGTCGGGCTCAATACGCTGGGCATTCTTCCCACCCGGAACTTTCGCAGCGGAACCTTCGAGGCTGCGACGGAAATAGGAGGGCAGGTCTACAATAAACGGTTTCTTCAGGATCGAGGGTCCTGTTTTGCCTGCAGCATTCGCTGCAAACGCGTCACCGGGGGAGGGCGTTACGACGCGGATCCCACCTTCGGCGGACCCGAGTACGAAACCGTGGCTTCCTTCGGATCGCTCTGCGGCATCGAAAAACTCGATGCGGTGGTAAAAGCCCACGAACGGTGCAACGACCTCGGACTCGATACCATCTCTGCAGGAATGACCATCGCCTGGCTCATGGAGTGCGTGGAAGAGGGTGTTCTTTCCCCCTCCGAGGCGGGAGTTTGTGGATTCGGCGACGAGGAGGGCATGCTTCGTCTCCTCTCCCGCATTGCTGCCCGGGAGGGGATCGGAGATCTCCTCGCCGAGGGGTCGAAACGGGCGTCGGAACGTCTTGGAGGAGAAAGCGGTTCCTTTGTCCTCACCGTGAAGGGGCAGGAACTGCCCATGCACGATCCGAGAGGGAAGGTCGGGGTCGCCCTGGGGTATGCCTGTGCCGCAGGCGGCGCCGACCACATGCAGTTCGCCCACGACACGCTCTTCGTCAATCCCGAGGGATTCCCCCTCAAATCCGTAGCCTGCCTGGGCGTGCTCGATCCCATGG
The DNA here is from genome assembly GCA_002425685.1 of Synergistaceae bacterium UBA5560. Lineage (GTDB taxonomy): Bacteria > Synergistota > Synergistia > Synergistales > Aminiphilaceae > Aminiphilus. The sequence goes on from DIMS01000122.1 coordinate 1,718, forward strand.
ACCCCTTGGCCTTCGATCCGGCGAAGATCGTCGCCGACGCGTATCTATGGTCTTTCTGGAGTGCGCTGAATCACCTGGGCGGATGCTTCTTCGTCTTCGCTCCGAGAAGTCATTTTCCCATCCAGGCGCTTCCCGACCTCGTGAGAGCGGGAACGGGGTGGGACACGTCCCTTTGGGAACTGCTCAAGATAGGAGAACGGGGCATTACGGCAACGCGCCTTCTCAACCTGAGACTCGGTTTCTCCGACGAGGATGACATGCTCCCTCCCCGTCTCTTCGACCCTTTGCCCGAGGGAGCGCTTGCGGGAAAGACGATTTCGAGGGAGGCGTTTCTGCAGGCGCGTACCCTGCTGTACGGCATCATGGGATGGGACGAAAGGGGAGTTCCTCTACCCGGGAAAGTGGAGGAACTGGGGCTTTCCCGCTGGACTCTCGGGCACGAAAAGCCCGAGAAAATGGGGACGTCCTGAAGCGGCGAAGAGTCGACGTGGGACTTGGCTCGGGCAAGAGAACCCGGATTTTCCGGGAAGATTTTCCCGTAGCCGGCAAAGTGGGAATACGCCATTTTTCGGGGTTGAGGGAATCCTTTCAGTGGTACGATGCACGAATCTCCGGGTGAGAGAACCATGGAGAGGCCGGAGGCGGAGCATGTGTCCGGAAGGGAATGGAGGAACAATCATGAACGGTGGTACAAAACGGAACGTGGGACTTGCGGTTTTTCTTCTTGCGGCGGTATTGCTCGGAGCATTGCCTTCGTTTGCCTACACACCGCTTTTCCGGACGAGCCCGGATGTGGCGTACATGAAGCTCTGGAATCTCCCGGAGAACGCCGGCGCGAGAAAAGACGCACTTACGGCCTATTTCCGGACGGTGGACAAGGACATGAGCGAGAAGCGTGCGGCAAACTACGCCGAGTACGTGGAGGCGGCGGCACAGCAGTTTCAGGTGGACCCCTTCCTCATCGCCTCCCTGATGATCGCCCAGTCCAATCTCGTCTGGACCGCGAAAACCCGAAGCGAATACGGGCTCATGATGATCAACTGGGACGACAACCGCAAATGGATCTACCGGGAATATCCCAACGTGAAGAACCTTCGCATTCTCTTCAAGCCCGTCATCAACATTCGCGTGGGCACGCACATCCTGAAGGATAATCTCGCCAAGAGCACCCACGATTACGACGAGACAGTGGAGCGGTATTACAGCAAGCACAGTCTCACCTTCAGAGAAGAGGTCTTCAAGAACTACACGAATCTTGTGGCTCTCTACAAGGAAAAACTCGCGGCGAAAAAATAGCGGCGTGGGTTGTCTTCCCAAAGAGAAAAGAGCAACAGGGACGACGGGAGCTCTTCCTGTCGTCCCTGTTGCTTTCGCGTCGGATGTGTGACAAGCACGCGGGGGTATCCTCCGCTCGAAGGCGGACAGGTCGTGCCCTGCAAGAGTTCCCGAGAAAGCGAAGTAGCAGGGCCAAGATGGGATGCCTTCTCCGGGATCGAGTTGCCTTGCCGTATCTTCCGTGATGTGTTGAGTGCTGTACTTGCACCCTTAAATTTCGTCAAGTAAAATGAGAACACGGCAATTTTGAGCATTGAAGACAGGGGATCCCCAGGTCGATCCGTTGCCGGAGGGGGGAGCGGAATGCGCAGGGTCGTTCCGATATGGTCCGTGTTCGCCGCTCTCCTCGTGTCGTTGTTCTTTTCCGCCGTTCTTTTCGCCGCTTCCGAGGAGGAGATCCTCGTTGGCGGAGACCATGATTTTCCCCCTTATGAATTCCTCGACGAAAAGGAACATCCTGCGGGGTTCAACGTTGACCTGTTGCATGCTCTGGCGGAAGCGATGGGATTGCGCGTTCGCATCGTTCTCGGCCCTTGGAGTGATGTCCGTACTGCCCTGGAGGAAGGCCGGATCCACATGCTGATGGGCATGTTCCGCACGGAGGCACGCCGTCGTCTTGTGGAGTTCTCACCGCCTCACACGCTCGTTTCTCACAGCATTTTCGTAAGGCAAAGCACGCCGGTTTCCTCTTTGGACGACCTTCGCGGAAAATCGGTTCTTGTCCAGAGAGGCGATGTCATGCACGACTTCGCTGCCGAGTACGGCCTTTTCGGCCAGATCGTTCCCGTGGAGACCCCGGCGGAGGCGCTGCGCCTCCTTGCAAGTGGAGTGCGCGATGCGGCGTTGCTCGGTACCTATCAAGGTCACTACCTTCTCAGACGGCACCGCATCGACAACGTCACGTCCGTGGGAGAGCCGCTTGTGCCTCTGGAGTACTGCTTTGCCGTGCAAAAGAACGACGCGAGGCTTTTGGCGCTTCTCACGGAGGGTATGGATATTCTGCGATCCACCGGGCGCTACGGTCAGATTCACGATGCGTGGTTCGGCGTTGTTCGGGGAACGCGGAGTGACGTGGAGCGCGTTCTTTTCTGGAGTGCACTCGTGGTTCTCCTGGCAATTGGGGGATGGTGGTTCCATGTGCTGCGGCGACGGGCACGTCGTCATGCCCGAGCGCTCGCAGAATCTCTTCTGGAGCAGGAGCGTTCTCTCGTTGCGTTGTCCGAGAGCGAGGCACGCTACGGGGATCTCGTGCGGAGCATCCCCGGTGCCGTGTATCGAAGCCGTCTCGATGTCTTCTGCAGCAAACTTTTCATCGGAAGCGCCGTGACGGAGATCACCGGATACGCGGTGGAACGTTTTCTCGACGACGGTGATCTTTCCATTCCGGACATCATGATTGCGGAGGATCGCCAGGCTTTTCTTCAATGGCTCGTTGACGGCGAGAGGGAGGACCGCTATTCCCGGGAATACCGCATTGTCCATAGGGATGGAGGCACCCGCTGGATTCTCGACCGGGGGCGGATTCTTCGGGATGGAGAGGGTGTTCCCCGCTGGATGGAGGGTGTTCTCTTCGACATCACCGAGCTCAAGCGGGCTATGGAAAATCTGGAGGAAGCGCTTCGGCGGCGGAACGAGCTGGAGACGATCATCGGACGCAGCCCCGTGGTGGCAATTCTCTGGAGAGTCGGACCGGAGTGGCCAGTGGAGTATATCTCGGAAAATGTTCGCCAGTTCGGCTATGCTCCGGAAGAATTCCTGGGAGGAGCGCTTTCCTACTGGGCGCTGATCCACCCGGAAGACCGGGTCGATGTGCTCCGGGAAACCGCGAACCACGTGGAGGAGGGACATAGAGAGTATATCCGGGAGTATCGTTTTTTCACGAAGAGCGGAGATGTCCGTTGGATCGAGGAGCGTACGTGGGTCCGTTCAGGAGCGGATGGAACGCCGAGCCATCTCCAGGGTATTCTCCTGGACGTGACGGATCGTCGAAAGGCACTGGAGGAGCTCGAATATCTTTCTCTCCACGACATGCTCACCGGCCTGTACAACCGGGCTTATTTCGAGGAGGAAATGCGCCGGCTCGATGCCGGGCGGTTCGATCCCCTTGGTATTGCAGTTTTCGACGTGGATTGTCTCAAGCTCGTGAACGACACGCTCGGACACGCCGAGGGAGACCGTCTCCTCCGAAGATGCGCGGAATTGCTTCGGAATACTTTTCGCAGATCCGATGTCGTTGCCCGCATTGGCGGCGACGAATTCGCGGTGCTCCTGCCGGGATGTGACGAGCGGATAGTCAAGGAACGTTCGGATCTGCTTCTCCGTGCGGTGGAGACGAGCAACGGCGAAGGAGCTCTTTACCTCAGCCTTTCCATGGGGTATGCGGTGCGTTTTGGAGGGCGGGGTTCCGTGTGGTCTTTCTTCCGGGAGGCCGATGACGCCATGTATCGGCATAAACGCTCCCGCTCCGGTATGGTTCGCCCCATTATTCTCGCGCATCTGGAAAACAGGATGGGCGAAGATATCTCTGTTTGTCGTGATAGAGATGGCGCAAGGGATGCGTCTCATTCGTCCATGTCGGCGGACCCCCAATGACGGAGATGTTTGGTCCGGCCTTGCGTGAATCATCTGGGAAAGTTGACGCCACTCTGCTTTCTTTGTATGCTTTATTGGACACCACACACATGGGGAGGGGATTGTATGCGTAAGAAGGCTTTGTGGAGTGCGCTCTGTGCGGTTCTGTGTTTGGGTCTCCTGGTAAGCGGTGCGTTTGCGGCGACGTTTCTGAACATCGGTACCGGAACCACCGGCGGCACCTACTATCCTGTGGGAGCTGCACTGGCAAAAATCTGGAGCGACACGATTCCCGACATGAAGGCCAGTGCCCAGTCCACGGGAGGCACGGTGAACAACATTCAGCTCATGGCCGACGGAGAAGCGGAGATGGGCTTTATGGACGGTCTCTACTACCATGCCTATATGGGGCAGGGAAAGTACGAGGGTAATCCGCAGAAAGATCTCCGCGCCATGCTTCCCCTCTATCCCGAGCCCATTCACCTCCTCGTCGCCAAAGGGAGCGGCATCAAATCCATTGCGGACTTTAAAGGGAAGCGCGTTTCCATCGGTGCCGTGGCGAGCGGCACTGAGGTGACTGCCCGGGAGCTGCTGAAGGCTGCGGGAATCGACCCCGACAAGGACATCACTCCGGAAAACCTCGGGCTTTCCGATACGGCCGCGGCGTTCGGCGACAAGCGCATCGATTGCGGCATCGTCGTGGGATCCCTCGGCATCGCCGGCGTGGTGGAAGTCACCACCCTGGATATCGTGGAATTCATCGATCTCTCCGACGAAGTGCTCGACAAGGTCATGGAACAGACCCCCTACTGGGTTCCCTTCACGATTCCCGCGAACTTCTACAAGAATCAGACCGCGCCCGTGAAGACCTATGCAAGCTGGAACATCATCGCCGTGAAGGACAGCGTTGATGCCGACTTGGTTTACCAGCTCACCAAGAACGCCTTCGACAAGAAGGCGGACGTGGTGGCGGTGAACTCCAAGATGGAGACGATGCTCCCCGAGAACGCCAAGCTCTTCAAGATCCCCATGCACCCCGGTGCCGAAAAGTACTACAAGGAAGTGGGCGTCATTCAGTAATATCCGCGCGGGACAACACGCAGCGGCGGGGCGCTTCGCCGCCCCGCTTTTTTCATGTTCAGGGGAGTGATGCAGCACAATGTCGAATAACGAGAAAGACGTGGAAAAGTTCTCCGTCGGTGACGTTCCTGCAGTCGAGCCTCTTGCGGAGGAGCAGGTGCAGCGCCTGGTGGAGAAGTACGACACGGAGAGCCGTTACCGGAGGCTGACGGGATGGCAGGGATATGTGGTCTCCGCCTGGTGTATCGCCATGTCCCTGTTTCACATGTATACGGCAGGGATCGGCCTTCTTCCCACGGCGATCCAGCGGGCGGTGCACCTGACCTTTGCGCTCGCGGCGGTGTTTTTGCTCTATCCCGCGTCCCCGAAGCTGAATCGTACGAAAATTCCCTGGTATGACTGGATTCTGGCGGCGCTTGCCGTGGTGGGTACCGGGTACATCGTCTTCTTCTTCAACGAGATCGCCCGGAGAGGGGCGCGTCCGCTTTCCTCGGACGTCGTCCTCGGGGTGCTCACCATGGTGCTTGTCCTCGAGGCGGGACGGCGCATCGTGGGCAAGGTGCTTCCCACGCTCTCCTTCCTCTTTCTCCTCTATTGCGCCTTCGGGCGATATGCGCCGGGAATGTTCATGCACCGGGGCTACTCGCTTTCCCGCATCATCCAGCACATGTACCTCACCCCGGAGGGACTCTTCGGTGTGGCCCTGGGCGTGTCCGCCACCTTCGTCTTCATGTTCATCCTTTTCGGGGCGTTTCTTTCCCGGAGCGGGGGGGCGCGCTTCTTCAACGAGCTTTCCCTGGCCGTGGCCGGGCACAGCCCGGGCGGGCCCGCGAAGGTGGCTATCGTTGCTTCGGGGCTTCTCGGGACGATCAACGGTTCTTCCGTAGCCAACGTGGCCACCACGGGGGCCTTCACGATTCCTCTGATGAAACGCGTGGGATATCTTCCCGAGTATGCGGGAGCCGTCGAGGCCTGTGCCTCGACGGGCGGCCAGCTCATGCCCCCCATCATGGGGGCGGGGGCCTTTATCATGAGCGAATTCCTCGGCATCTCCTATCTTCGGATCGCCGCAGCGGCTATCATTCCCGCGATCCTCTACTACGGAGCGCTTTTCGTGAACGTGCACATCCGTGCCCGGCGGCGGGGACTCAAGGGGCTCGATCGCTCCGAACTGCCCCGGGTGGGCGAGGTCTTCCGCAAGGACGGGCATCTCCTGATCCCCCTCGCGGTGATCATCACTATGCTTCTCCAGAAATACACACCCCTTGCCGCCGCCTACTGGGGAATCATCTCCGTGGTGGTGGTGAGCATGTTCCGGGCGCACACGCGCCTGGGCATCAGGGAGATCCTCGCCGCTCTCGACGAGGGCGCCCGGGGGGCTCTCGGCGTGGCCATCGCCTGCGCCCTCGTGGGATTTGTGGTGGGCACGTCGTCCCTCACGTCCCTGGGGCTCACAATCTCGAACAACATCATCGACGTGGCGGGGGGACGGCTTTTGCCCACCCTGATGCTCGCCATGGTGGCCTGCCTCGTGCTGGGAATGGGGCTTCCCACCACCGCCAACTACATCGTCACGAGCACCATCATCGCTCCCGCGCTGATCAAACTAGGTGTCCTGCCCCTGGCGGCCCACCTCTTCGTGTTTTACTTCGGCATCATGGCGGATCTCACGCCTCCCGTCTGCCTCGCCGCCTTCACCGGAGCGGGCATTGCCGGTGCAGACCCGACGCGCACCGGTATCCACGCGACGCGCATGGTCATTGTTGCCTATCTGTTGCCCTACACGTTCATCTACACGCCCATGATTCTTCTTCAGCAGCCCGAGCCGTTCCATCTGGCGATTCTCGTCGTGGCCTCCCTCCTCGGCGTGGTGGCCTTGGCGGCGGGAGGGCAGGGATGGATGTTCCGCAATCTCGGAGTACCCTCCCGGGCCATCGCAATTCTGGCGGGGGTCGCGGCGTTTCTCCCCGGAACGGTGACAAAGGTTGCGGTCATCGCGACACTCTTTGCGTTCTTCCTCGTTCAGCGTTTCATGGCGGGAAAGGAAACGGTTCCCCTCGGGGCGTAAACCGAGAGGCAGCCTTACGAGGGTGGTGTCTTCTCCGGGCAATCCGGAGGAGTGTGGCTTCCAGACGAAGCGGAGGCGCCGGAAACTCTCGGCGCCTCCGCTTCGTTCGTTCGGATCGGAGAAAATGCTGGTATGATGGAAAGAGAGTGGTTGTGTCCGAAAGGGGAAAACGTCAGTTCGGGACAATGAGGATATGGCAAGGTGTTTCTTCAATGAGTGCTTTGGCGACGCTTCCCACCAGCACTTCCCAGAGTTCGCCGTGTTGGGAGACTCCCAGGATGAGCAGAGACGGCTCCAGCTGCTGCAGTGCTGCAGGGAGTTCCTCCTCGGGATAGCCGCTCACGAGGCGGGCGCGGACTTCTTTTACCAGGGGAGTCAGTGCATCCGAAACGGTCTGGAGTGCCGCATCTGCGGCCTGCACGAGAAGATCCGCGTTGCCGGGGTCATCGAGAGGGACGGCGTGGAGGAGCGTCACGGAGGCGTTTCTCCCCTCGAGGAATGCTCGTGCCGCTTCGAGAAGATGTTCGGTTCTCTCTTCGAAAAGCCCCACGGCGATAACCACGTGCTCGAAAATGTCTCTCTCGGAGAGCTCCTCTCCGTCGGCCTTGAGGATCAACTGTGGGATTGCCAGTTTGTGGACGAAGGCGAGGAGATCGTCGTCCGGTTCGGCGAGGAGAATCGCAAGCGTGCACTCCTCGTTCTGTGCGTATTCCGCGAGGGTTTCGAATTCTTCCCCCGCAAGAGCGACCGTGTCGTGGCGCAGATTGTAAGGCAGGAGACTCTGCTCCATGACAGCGAGCCTGATCTCCGCTTCCCGGACGAGGTGCGGTGTGTTGTACCCGGCAGCGGGGTTCACCACGTGAGCGATGATAATTTCCGATTCTTTTTGTGTCACCTTGGCGGCGACCCAGGAGAGTCCTTTCTGGGAGAAGGGAGAAAGGTCCGAAGGGTAGAGGATTTTTCCGAGCATGACACACCTCCCGAGCGGTTTTGTCGCTTCAGAATTATGGAGAAAAGTATAGAATGTCTTCACTGTCGGTCAAGTAGGCAGTGGAGAGAATGTAGCGGAACAGGAACGATGCGCTCCGGAGAAGGCAGGGGAGACCTTCATGGAGGCACGAGACCGTGTGGAAGTCGTTACAGCGAGGAGGGACGTCAGGGGTGAATCGGGAGGCAGTTTGGAAGATGCTTTGTGTTGTGCGGCGATTGGTGAATCACCTGCCTCACCGCACTGCTCTCCGGGTCGGTCAGATGCTGGGAACACTGCTGTGGATCTGGGACAAGAAGCGTGTGGACGGCGCGGAAGCTCGCTGCGTCCGGGCTCTGGGAGTGGGAATGCCCGAGGCACGGCATATCGTGCGGCGCTCCTATGGGAACATAGGACGCAGTGTCGTGGAGTTTCTCCGGCTTCCTCAAATGAAAGGACAGGTGAAACGTTTCGTCACCATTCATGGAGAAGAACATCTTCGAGACGCCCTCGCCCGGGGAAAGGGCGTCATTCTCCTCACGGCGCATTTCGGGAGCTGGGAGATGGCCGCCGCTTTGCTTGCGGAACGGGGATATCCCATGAACGCAATCGGTGCGGAACAGCGGGATCCCCGTATTTCCGACCTCATCGCCGAGCTGCGGCGCTCTTGCGGTGTCGTCACCATAGGTAAGGGATTCGATCTGAAAGAAGCTCTTCGTTGTCTGCGGAAAGGCGAAGTGCTCGCGGTACTTCTTGATCAGGATCCGAAGGACCGTGGACTCATTGTCCCTTTCCTTGGTCTTCCCGCAAGCACACCTTATGGTCCGGTCAAGATGGCGTACAAACTGGAAGCTTCCGTGGTGCCCGTGTTCATGGTTCGCAGGAAGGATGGAATCTTCCACGATCTTCATTTTCTCCCGCCACTGCAGGGCAAAGATGGCGCTTCTTTCGGGGAGAACGAGAAGGACGCTGTCCGGCGTAGTAACGATGTCCTCAGCGAATGGATCGTTTCCCATCCGGAACAGTGGATGTGGCTCTATCCCCGGTGGGCTTCCACGGAGGCCATGATCTCGTGTTAGCCGGCGTCGATCCGGGAAGGGAAAAATTCGGTTGGGTCCTTTCGGGGGAGGATGGCACGCTTCTTCTGGGGGGGATTGCTCCGATTTCGGCATTGTCGGTTTTTCTGAATGTTCTCCGGACGAGGCGATGGGGAGATTTGGAGCCCTGGCGTACCGAGGGATGTGCGGAGAACGTGCCGGATGAGGAGGTACGGGTTCTTTTCCTCGGGAACGGAACCGGATCGGAAAAGATGGAAAAGCTTCTCTCGGAAGGTGCGTTTTCTCTTCGTGTCGTGGAGGAACGATACTCCACGCTCTATGCCCGCCGGCTCTACTGGGCGTTGCACCCTCCCAGGGGAATGCGGCGCCTGCTGCCCCTCTCGCTTCAGGTCCCACCTCGTTCCCTTGATGACCTTGCGGCCTGGAGTACCCTTCTTGCCGCACTGGGACCCGAGAAAAAAAGAAGTCTTCTTGGATCTCCGGAGGAGGACGGGTAGAATGATGTTGCGGAGGGTGACGGGAACTTTCACCTCTTGCCTGAAGAATGGTGGGATTTGAGGAAAAAACCTCGACTTCACCGGGAGGGCGAGGAGAAAATCGGCGGATTGCCCAAGGAGGAGCGTCGACAATGGCGGGAGAATTGCTGTCGAAGTTCGTGAACAGTTTCGGAGCCGGATTGGTCTCCGTGAGCCAAACTCTGGGTGTTACCGTGTCTCTCGTGAAGACACAGGTGACGCAAGGGGTCAATGCCCCGGGAAGCCGTGTTGCGGCGTTGGTGGGGCTTGTCGGAGGAGGGGTGCACGGCACGGCGGCGCTCATGGTGGACGCCCAGGGATTTGCGAGTTATGTGAATGCCATGTCCGGAGGTATGATTCCCCCGGATCTGGAGGACAACGTGGCTCTGAGTGTCGTGGGAGAGCTGACGAACATGGTGAGCGGCCAGACGCTGATGAAGCTCGACATAGAAGGGATGGATCTGACTCCTCCCCAGATCATCGCGGGGGAGAACATCAAGGCCGTACCTCCACAGAAGCCCGGTATCGTTTCCTTCACGCTTCCTTTCCAGGTAGCTCCCCAGGGGAACATCTATCTGGTGGTATCCCTGCACGGTTGAGGTGCTTGTGCTTGCCCCGGGCGTTCGGAAAAAAGTAAGGATGTGATCGCTGATGGAGAGAGTCCTCAAGGTCTACATGGAGCGCCCGGGTTTCGGTGTGGGGTGCTGTCCCATCGAATACGGGAGGATTGAAATGGAATCCTTCCCTATGGCATCTGAAATGCGTCGCATGGGGGAGTTGCTCCGGAATGTAAGGGATCACTTCGGCGAATCCGTGCGCCTGGAGCTGATTGATCCGAGGAACCTCATCGCCCTGAAAGACGTGTTCCGATTTCGCATACGAAGNNCTTGATGCTGTTTTGAGGACCGGAAACGAATAGAGAAAAGATAGGGCGAGGCGATGGGACAAGACCGCAGGACATCGTTTCGCCCCATGATTTTGCTCCGCAGCGACCATTGACGGAGAGTACCCGGAACCGCGACAACACGCAATGACGTGTGCGGAAGGGGCATATTGTCGTCGGTTGACTGCAGCATTCCTTTGGAGGTGTCGCCTCTCCTCGATTCACGAGAGAATGGGAGCGTCTTTTTCCGATGTACCGGAACGAGCGTTCCGCGCAATGTTCCCAAAGGGGAAGAGGGAGACGTATAATCGCGTGGCGGGCTGTTCCTGGCGAAAAAGGGGTCGCATTATTTCGGTCTGGGAGGAGACGGAACGATGACGTTGCGTGCGCGCTTGGTCTTTCTCGGAATCGGGGTGCTCGTTGCGGTGGGTGTCATGGCGGGTATGGCTTACGTGGGTGCCCGGAACATTCTCTCGGAAGAATTGGAAGTCTCGGGAAAAAACGGTGCGTCCATGGCGGTCATCTCCGTGGCCAACTGGCTGAACGGAAAAGAACAGGTTGTGGCCAACGCTGCGGAGAACGTCGGATACATGTGGCAGAAATTCGGCGTGACGTCCACCATGCTCCTCCCCTACATGGAATTGCTCACCGAGACCAACAAATCCGCCGGGTTCATGGATATCTATCTCGGTTTTCCCAACGGAAAGTTTGTGGATGGATCGGGATGGATTCCCCCGGGAAATTTCGATGCTCGCACGCGTCCCTGGTATCAAAAGGCGGTGGAGGCAAAGAAGACCGTCTATGTCGATCCCTATGTGGATGCCAACACAGGAAAGGTCATTCTCACCATCGCAACGCCGGTTCTGGCCGCAGACGATTCGTTGATCGGCGTCGTGGGCGCCGATATTGATCTCGACACGCTGGTCTCCCTTGTGGTGGAGCAGAAGATCAGTGGTTCCGGATACGGTTTCCTCGTCAATCAGGAAGGGCTGATCATCGCCCATCCGAACGAAGAGGTTCGCCTCAAGGTCCGCATTACGGAACGTTCCGACGCGGTTGCCCCGGAGCTTGCCGAATTGGGCAGACGCATGACCGGAGGGGAGAATGGCGCGGGGGCCTACTCACAGGCCGGTGAACGCAAGCGGCTTTATTTCGGGCCTCTTCCTTCGGGATGGAGTCTTGGCCTTTCCGTTCCCGAGGAGGGGCTTTTCGCTCCCATCGGTGCGCTCGGAAAACGACAGATTCTGGTTGCCCTTGCGGCGTCTCTCCTGCTCGGTGCGTGGATCTTTTTTGTCGTGCGCGGCATCATCCGCCCGGTCAGAGTCCTTCTCGAAACCGCCGATGCGGTGCGTGCCGGTGACCTCACGTCAGCGGCGGACATGTGCGGAGGAGACGAACTCTGCATGGTAGGCGCCGCCCTGGACGGTATCATTCAGGGACAGCGGGAAATTTTCCTTTCTCTCCGGTCCGAGACGAACCGCCTCGAAAAAGAAGCGGAAATGCTCGATACCGTGGCGGACGACACGGACAAGATCATCCGGGCGGTGGAAGAGAAGATCGTGGCCCTTCAGTCCCTCGCGGACGAGAACGCTCAGGCGGTGGAATCTGCCAATGCGGGGATCGAAGAGGTCGCATCGAGCGCCCAGGGGGCGGCCCAGGCTTCGTCAGAGGCGTCGAATCACGCGGAGACGCTCCGGAGTGACGCGGAGAAAGCCGGAGAGATCACTCGTTCCACGACTCGCCGGGTTGCGGAGATGTCCGATGCGTTCAAGGATGTGGCCGAGGCGGTCGCACGTCTTCATGCCCAGGCGGGCGAGATCGGAAGTATTGTAGCGAGCATTGCGGGTATTGCGGATCAGACCAATCTCCTGGCACTCAACGCCGCCATCGAGGCAGCCCGGGCCGGAGAGGCGGGAAGAGGCTTCGCCGTTGTTGCGGAGGAAGTACGCAAGCTTGCCGAGGAAAGCAACCTGGCGGCTCGGAAGATCGGAGATCTCGCCAAGGGAATCATGGGTGGGACGGACAGGGCTGTTCAGTCTGCGGACAGGGGCGTTTCACTTGCCGCTCAGGGACGGCAGGACAGTGTTGTCATGGAGGAACGCATTGCAGCGGTTCTTGGCGCCATTTCTGCCATCGGTGACCAGATTCAGAACGTGGCAGCCACGGCGCAGGAGCAATCCGCCGGTGCCCAGGAAATGGCGGCATCCATAGATCGCCTGGCGCATGGCGCTTCGCGAACGAAAGAAGAGGCCCTGACGATCAGGAACGTGGTTTCCGACGTGGTGCAAAGCAGCGGAGAACTGCGCTCCGCCGCGGAAGAACTGAGCGGAATCGCCCGGGAATTTCAGGAGCACCTCAGAAGATATCGCCTCGACGGAGAAACGAAGGGAGCGCCCTCCCTCAGAGGCTGATGAGGCAAGGATCCACTTCCACTTCTGGCCGGAAAGACATGGAAAGAGATGACGCGAAGGTAGGTGGAGGTCATGGAGGACCAGGAAGAAAAATTGTCCTATCTGCAGCATCTTCTTTCGTACGTGATCGGTGTTCGCCGGGAGGAAGTGGAAACCCTGGTGCAGCGTTACATGGAGGCCGGAGGAGGCGCGGATCCGGCGCAGCTGTTTGCCTTTCTTACGGCGAACGGCAGACAGTACATGGTTTTCTGGTGTGCCTTTCCCCATACGGACCAGATCAGCATCGTTCTCGGTGCTGTGTTGGCGCCGGACAAACGCGTTCTCTGGTGGAACATCGCGCCGGTTCCCTACAACAAGGGGAGCGGCGCGCTTCGTGTCTGGAACCGGGTCCTCGAGTTGGTTTCGGGAATGGGGACTCATGGGACTCCCAAGGTTTCCGAGGGGGATTGGTGGGCTGCGGAACAGCTGGCCCGACAATCCGGGGGGTTCCTTCCCGAGATGATCGGTCTGATGCTGGGTGAACTGGAACTGGCGACGGGAGGATTTTCGAATTCTTCCGGTGCGAATCGCCAGTTTTTCGAGGACTCCAATGCGTTGCGCGGCGCATCGGTTCACGTGGAGAAACGTATGCGCGAGGCGATTGGTCGTAACATTTCCCTGAGCGTGCTCAGGGTCATGATGGTTTCCCTGCCGGAACTGAGAGACCTTGGATTGGAGATCCAGCCCCTCCAAAACGCTCTCGACGGCTATGTGGACAGCACTCTCGGCGAAGAGCGACGAGGGGAGGAAGACGAGGAAAACAGACCTGCCGAAGAGGGGGCCGCTTCGGTCATCCTTCCGGAGGCCGGCGTGCGCCTTCTTGACCCTGTGGTGGATCCCGTGAACGGTGTTCCTCTCTCGGATGTCTACCCCGGCGACGTGCTCCTGCTCGAACGACGGGGTTTTCCCAAAGTGCCGGGCCGAGTGTACATGATTCGCGTCCTCAAGAACGGACAGTACGAAATCTACGGGCGGGTCGAGGGGGAGGACACCTTCTTCCGTTCCGTTGTTCACGGCGACATCAAAGTGGAGCTTGCCGATGGAGCGGCAAGCGGATCTCGAGCAGGTCTCTCCGGAATCACCCGGTTTTTCTGGGGAGTTCTCGTCCTGGGACTGGTCGCGGTGTTTCTCCTCCTCTTTTTTCTCTGGCGGTGAGTTCGGAATGCGTCAGTCCATGTAGCGCCCGCCGTTGACATCAAGCACCTCGCCGTTCACGTACCGGTTTTCGAGAAGGAAAAGAATTGCGGCGGCGATTTCCGCGGGGTGCGCAATGCGCCCCATAGGGGAGAGTTTCCGGAGCCGCTCCCTGGTCTCGTCGTTGAGCATGCCTGTCTCCACCGGACCTGGAGCCACTGCATTGGCCCGGACTCCCAGATTGAGCAGTTCCTGAGCAAGATGGAAAGTGAAGCCGAGAAGCCCTGCCTTGCTTGCCGCATAGTGGACTCCCATGGTTCCCCCGTTCTTTCCGGCGATGCTGCTTACGTTAACGATACACGCGCCTTCCCTGCCCATCATGTAGGGCAGGATGCACTTTGTGGTGAGAAATCCCCCTTTGAGGTTCACGGAAAGGACGTGATCCCAGTCCGTCTCGTCGATATCCAGCAACAGAGTCGCCTTTCCCAGCACGCCCGCATTGTTCACCAGATAATCGATGCCGCCGAAACGTCCGCCTGCATCCACCGCAGCGGCGGCGATTTCCTCCGTTCGCGTGACGTCGGCCCTGTAGGCGAGGCAGCTCCCCCCCCGTTTCTCCACGGCGGAGACGAGATCCTGCGCCTTCTCTTCATTGCTGGTGTAGGTAAAAGCCACGTCGATCCCCTTCTCCGCCAGCAGAAGTGCCGTAGCCTGCCCGATGCCGCCTGTTCCTCCCGTGATGAATGCTCTTCGCCGCATCTCCTTCGCCTCCCGGTCAGCCTTCATGCAACCCTGTGATGTTGCCTGCCCTTTTCGCACATTTCTTTCCTGGCCCGCGACATCCTTTGTCTATGGTATCATGCTTCGGTAACGGGCAAAGGGAGGAGATCGCGTCATGTTGAAACGGCTAGCGGCGCTGTTTCTTGTGCTTTTCTGTTCTGCGGGTGTCATCGAGGCGGACGAGGGACAGGCACTTCCTCCAAAGGGGATGGGCGGTGTGGTGCTCGCGCTTTCCGGCGGAGGAACCAAGGGGCTTGCCCACATCGGTGTCCTCCAGGTCCTCGAAAAAGAGGGCATTCCTGTGGTGGGCATTGTGGGAACGAGCATGGGCGCCATCATGGGAGGGCTCGCCGCTTCGGGGTATTCCGGAACGGACCTGGAACGGGTTGTTCTGGAGCTGGACATTGCGACCCTCCTTCAGGACAGAACTGTTCCTGCAGCCGGACAGAAGGGCAAGCCGGACCAGGCTTTCTTCCGTATCGATTTCGACAAAGACAACAAGCCCGCAGGTCCTCTCGGAGTCATCAACGGAACGCGCCTGCTCAACAAGCTCCTCTCTCTCGTCGCGCATGCCCCGGTGGCTCGCTTCGACGATCTTCCCATTCCCTTCGCCGCCGTCGCGACAGATCTGGAGACGGGAGAGAAGGTGATCCTCCGGGAAGGCGGACTCGCCACGGCCATGCGGGCGTCCATGGCGATCCCGGGTGTCTTCGAACCCTGGCCCATGGGAGGCCGGCTTCTGGTTGATGGTGGACTCGTGGCCAACATTCCCGTTCGTGTCGCCAAAGAGGTGTTTCCCGGGTACCCCGTCATTGCAGTGGACGTCACCAGCGGCCTGCGCTCCCGCTCGAGGCTTCGTTTCGTCACGGACGTTCTTGACCAGGGGATCACCATCATGACGCGACGGAATGTCGAGGAGGACCTTGCCGAGGCGGCCCTCGTGTTACGCCCTGCCGTGGGTGATTTCCCCACGCTCGGTACAGGCAACGAAAAGGAAATCGTCCGGGCAGGAAGGAAAGCGGCAGAGGATGCACTCCAGGGACTTCGAACCGTTGCATCCCGGGCGCCGCTCCCGGGGGAACGTCAACGTGTCCCCGCTCCCCTGGTGAAAAGCGTTCGGGTGGAGGGTGTGCCTCCCGTGACGAAGAGCTTCTTGGAACGTACTTACGCGTCCTGGATAGGCGCACCCGTGGACCCCGCAGTCATCCTCGATGCCTGTGTCACCATTGGAGAGCGGGACGACGTGGGAGCGGTGGATTACCGGCTCGATCCCGTTCCGGAGGGCGTCGAAGTGGTTCTCCTCGCCCAGGAGGCGGCTCCCTACTCGGTGCTCATCGACGGGTACACCTCGAATCTGGACCCTCATCGGTGGCTCTACCTGACGGGATTGAGTCGGAATCTCTTCCGTGAAGGCGACCTTCTGCGGGCGGACCTGTTCCTGAGCGATAACATTGGCCTCGAGGCACGTTACTTTTCGCCCGTTTCAGGTTACCGGAGGCAGGAGATCGCTTTTTCAGTACGTCATTGGGAAACCGAGACGCGCAATGCCGGTTCCTTCGAGTGGGACCGATACACGCTGGGAATTTCCAGAACGCGATGGTGGGGTCCTCTTGAGATGGAATGGGGAATTTTCGGCGAATACGTACAATCCGGTGTGGCGGATGAGCACAACTGGGGTCCCCAGATGACGTTCCGGTATGGTGATCTCGACGATCTCACCGATCCGACCCGAGGAAGTTCGATTGTCGCTTCCATCTGGTGGGCGGATTGCAGTGAGCTTCTCTGGAGCCTTGATTTCACGTGGGTGAAACCCCTTCGGGAGGACATGCGTCTCCTTGTGGCGGGAGGTGTGACGGGGGGTAACGCTGGAAATCCTGTCCACGCTGCCTACCTCGGTTCACCCGGGGATCTGCGCTCCCTGGGCAGTTCGCCGCTGTACGGGGATTACGCGGCGTGGCTTCGTGTGGCGGTGCGCCGCCTCCTTTTGAAGAGCGGATTCGGTTCGCTCTACGGCGACTTTTTTGCCGCCAAGGGTGCCATCTTCAACGACAGTTGGACCGAGCAGGAATCCCCCTGGGAGATCGGTGTGGCTCTTTCCATGCCGGGGCAGTTCCTGGGCGGATCGGTCATGATCCTTTACGACGACCGCGGGCGCTGGACCTTCGGTTTCGAGCTGGGAGGTCCCTACCAGGGACATAAGCTGATTCCTTGATTTTTTGTCGCGAGGCGGGACGTGTGGACGGAAGATCTTGCACCGGATACAATCCGGACATCGTGACCGAGGCGCGGTGTAAGAAGAAGACGGCAGACAGGAGGAAACGAATATGGCCCGCAACATCACACCCAGAGAAACGGACTACTCGCAATGGTATCTCGACGTCATCAAGACGGCGGAACTTGCTGATTACGCTCCCGTGAGGGGATGCATGGTGGTACGCCCGAATGGGTATGCCCTTTGGGAGAACATCCAGCAGCAGTTCGACCGCCGGTTCAAGGAGACGGGGCATGTGAACGCCTATTTCCCCCTCCTCATTCCCAATTCTTTTCTTGAGAAGGAAGCCAAACATGTGGAGGGATTCGCCCCGGAATGTGCCGTGGTTACCCACGCGGGGGGCGAAGAACTGGAGGAGCCCCTTGTGGTTCGTCCCACCTCCGAGACCGTCATCGGCCACATGTACAGCAAGTGGGTTCAGTCCTGGAGGGATCTTCCCATTCTGATCAACCAGTGGTGCAACGTCATGCGCTGGGAGAAACGTCCTCGTCTCTTTCTCCGTACCTCCGAATTCCTCTGGCAGGAGGGGCACACCGCCCACGCCACCAGCGAGGAGGCCATGGAAGAAACTCTGAAAATGCTCGAAGTCTACCGGGAGACCATGGTGGACGAACTGGCCCTTCCGGTCATCCCCGGAGAAAAATCCGAGGGCGAACGCTTCCCCGGGGCGGACAACACCTATACATGCGAAACCATGATGAGCGACAGGAAGGCCCTTCAGGCCGGGACAAGCCANNTTCGCCAAGGCCTTCGACATCAAGTTTCAGAGCATGGCGGGAACGCTCGAGCATGCCTGGACGACCAGTTGGGGTGTCTCCACGCGCCTTATCGGCGCCATCATCATGACTCACTCGGATAACGACGGGCTCATTCTGCCTCCTCGAGTGGCGCCCGTTCAGACGGTGATCCTTCCCATCTCTCCCGACGAGGCGATGCTACAGGAAAAACTCCTCCCAGACGCGAAGGAGATGGCGGCAAACCTCTGCAGAATTCTCGGAAGTCAGCGCGCCCAGGTAGACATGCAATTCCACATGAGGCCGGGCGACCGCTTCTTCTTCCATCTCCAGAGAGGCGTTCCCCTTCGGCTCGAACTGGGTGAGCGCGAACGTGCCGAAGGGGTGGTGCGGTATGTCCGCCGCGACACGGGCGAGCGCGGCGACATCGCCCGGGATGCCGTTGTGGAGAAGATTCCGGTGCTCCTTGAGGAGATCCAGAAGGAACTGCTGCGGCGGGCGACGGAATTCCGTGCTGCCAACACCGTTTCCGTTTCGTCCATGGACGAGTTCAAGGACGTGCTGGAGAACCGTGGAGGTTTTCTCAAGGCCTATTTCGCGGGGAGCCGGGAGGACGAAAAAACCATCAAGGATGCCACTGGTGCGACGGTGCGTTGTTTCCCCCTGGCAGACGAAACTCGAGGGACGTGTTTCTACACAGGAAAGAAGGATGCCAGGCTCGCCATTTTCGCCAAGGCATATTGATCGCGGTCGAGGCGCTTTCTCGCGACGGACGTCTCTCCGGGAAAGGGCTTGTTGTCGTGCAACCGATGCGCTAGAGTAAAGGGGATCGCCTGGGGCGATCCCCTTTTTCGTGGGTTTGGATGTCGTGCTCGGGTGCGTGCGTGGGGAACGAGGAGGAAGGAGGGATGTACCGTGACGCGGGAATGTCGGGTTGGTACGACGACCATTCGCCTCTATCTGGGGAATATTGCGGAATACGACGGTGACGCCGTCGCGAATGCCGCCAATGACCGGCTTTGGATGGGAAGCGGCGTCGCTGGGGCTCTCAAGCGCAAGGGAGGCGATGAGATAGAAATCGAGGCGATGCGTCTCGGTCCCATTCCCCGTGGAAATGTCGTCTGTACGGGAGGTGGCAGGCTCAAGGCCAAGTTCGTGATCCATGCCGCTGTCATGGGACAGGACCTGGTCACTTCGGGAGAAATCATCCGCGAGGCGACCAAGAATGTTCTTGCCCTCTGCGATGACCGAAATATGCGCCGGGTTGCTCTTCCCGCCTTCGGGACAGGTGTGGGAGGCTTTTCCCCGGAGGAGTGCGCGAGGATCATGTTCTCTCAGATTTTTTTCTACCTCGGAGAGGAAGAGACGGATCTGGAGGAAATCGCCCTCTTCCTCTACGACGAAAGAACTTTCAACGTGTTCGAGAGAATTCTTTGCGAGGCGAAATAGCGATTTTTCCGGAACGCTTGGGGGTGAAGCCATGCGGCATTGTCTTTGCGCATGCGTCGTTTTTCTTTGTGCCCTTTGTCCTCTCTCTCCCTTCTCTGTCCTTGCCCCGGTAGTGGAGGCATCGGACTTTTTTCTCTACGCAAACACCCGTTTCGGGTACGAAGTGCTCGTGCCCGCGGCATTTCTTCCCCAGGAAGTGCCGACGAACAACGACGGACGACAATTCCTCGCTCCCGACGGAAAGGGATCTCTCGCGGTTTTTGCTTTCTACAACGCCCTGGAGACGACTCCTTCGGCCCTGCTTCAGGAACGGGCGGCGGAACTCCGGAGAGAGGGAGTGGAAATTACCTATAAGGCGGCAAGAGAGTTTTGGTTCGTTCTTTCCGGTATTGACGGAGGAGAGATTCTCTACGAGAAAGTTCTCTTTTCTCGGGATGGGGAAACCGTACTCACTCTTCTTGTGCGTTACCCCGCAGTGCAGAAGGATGGCTATGAACGGATCGTGATCCAGACCTCGCGAAGTCTCGCTTTTCGATGAGCATCTTTTTCGAAGGACTGAGGAGCGTTTTTCGAGGATGTTTTTTCGGAGGGAGTTCTTCCGGGCTTTTCTGATTCTGCAAAAATGCTTTTTTGCTCCGCCTCTAAGATCTCTTTTGGGAATAACTTTTGTGCCTTGCAGCGTAGGCCTCAACGGCTTCATCAAAAGGAGCGCAACAGTGCCTGAAAACGTAGAGATTGATTTCCCAGGAAACAGAGAAGAAGGAGTGTCGTGAGTATTTTAAAGATCAGTAAAAGTCAGGTA
>DIMS01000051.1 GCA_002425685.1 Synergistaceae bacterium UBA5560
GCCGCCACGGATTCATACTCTCCACCATCGTGCTCGGGCGTGGCGAACGGCCCCGAGGCGACTGTGACGCGCCGTCCGCACTGGAGCGTGCACCCGCGGTAGCATCCCCTGGAGGCCACGAGATTTTCCTCCATGAAATGCCGGAAGATAGCCTCTCCCTTTCCCCAGGAATTGCTCCGCCAGTTCTTCGTGGGCAGGTCCCCCGAGGCATCGCTCCAGACATACCCGCCCATGGTCCCGGCCCTGCGGAATTCCTTCGCCATGGGGTGTTGCAACACCTTCTCGTGCACCCGCCGGGCGGTCTCGCGAAAAGCTTCGGGGTCGGCGAGGGGCACGGTACCCGTACCCCGAACGGCCAGGGCGAGGAGTTTCTTGGCCCCCATGACGGCCCCAACACCGATTCGTCCCGCCGCCCGGTGGCGGTGCATCACCGAGGCGAAACGGACCAGATTCTCTCCTGCGGGACCGATGGAGAGGACGAGCAGGGAGGGATCTCCCACCATCTCCGCCACAAGACGCTCTTTTTCCAGGGTCGTCTTTCCCAAAAGCGCTGCCCCGGAAAGAAAGGAGACCTTTCCATCGTCCAGAAAAAGCACGCACGGTTCCGCCGCGGCACCGGTCACCACGAGCACGTCCACACCGGCTTTTCGTAGGGCGATGCCCGCATCGCACCCCATGCGGCTCTCCCCCCAGGCACCGGTCAGCGGAGAGGTGCAGCAGATTTCCAGACTTCCCCCTCCGGGAACGCGGGAGTCCGTCAGCGGCCCCGTGGCGAAGAGGAGTAGGCTCTCCGGGTGCAAGGGGTCGAGGCGGGGGGGCTGATGCTCCAGAAGGCATCGGACCGCATAGCCCGCACCGCCGATACACCCGCGCAGGTCCTTCCGAAGGGGATGTTTCGTCACCGTCTTCCGCGCCAGATCCACCCAGAGTTCGCATCCCGCGTATCCCGGAGTCTTTTCCACGTTCCCGCCTCCTAGAGGAGTCCTTCCTTTTCGAGGAAGTCCCGGGCCACTTTTTCCGCCTCCATGCCCTCGTCGAACTGATAGTTCAGCTCCGTCATGGTGGCCTCGTCGATGCGGCCGCTCACCTTTTCAAGAATATCAAGCAACTGCGGATATTTCGCGAAGGTCTTCCGGTTGATGACGAAACAGGCGCTGTAATCCGGGAAAAAACCCTTGTCATCCTCGAGGATCACCAAGTCGAGCTTTCTGATACGTGAGTCCGTGGCATAGGCGGCGATGACATCGACTTCCCCTGCCTCGATGGCCTTGTACATGAGGGCATATTCCATGGGAAGCACTTCTTTGAAAGAAATTCCGTAGTGTTTGCTCCATCCAGGATAGGCATCATAACGGGAGTCGAAGTTAGAATCCCCCCCGAGACGCCACTGCTTCGCGAAAGGTGCGAGGTCCGATGCCTTCTTCAGGCCGTACTTCTCCGCGGTCTCCCGGCGCACCGCCATGGCATAGGTGTTGTTGAAGCCGAGAGGTTTGGCCCAGCTCATGTCGTACCGTTTCTCGAATTCACTCTTGACGAGAGCGTAAGCCTCGTCGCGCCCCAGGGTCGGCCCCTCGTAACGCAGCAGGCCGATCAGGTGGGACCCTGTCCAGCAGGGATAGATGTCGATCTGGTTGCTCCGCATGGCCTCGTGGAGCACCGCCACACCCGCGAAGTCGGGATTGAAGTTCACCTTGAGCCCCGTGTGAGCCTCCACCAGAAGTTTCGCCATGTTGGCGAGGATGTTCGATTCGTTCCAGGGCTGTCCGCCGATACTGATGGTTCCCTTGTAGTCCTTGGGCGCCTCGGCAAATGCCGGTACCACCAGACTACCGAGCAAGACCCCCACAAGGGAAATCCCCATCACGCCGAAGCTCCACCACATCCGTCGGTTCTCACATCTCATGCCGCACCATCTCCTCTCCTGGAACATCTTTTTCCTCACGGACACTCTCCTCCGCCGCATACTTGCGCGCCAGCCGGAGCGCCCTCCTTCGAGGCTCGAAATGATTCTGGAGCATTTTCAGGCCCTGGTCCGCCAGAAGGGCCAACACCGTCGCAGGCAGTGCCCCGGCGAGCACCACTTCCTGCCGCAAGGCGCCGAGTCCCGCGAAAATCAACTTGCCGAGCCCCCCTCCACCGATGGCCGAAGCGAGGGTTGCCGTGCCGATGACCCATACCGTGGCAACCCGAATGCCCGCGATGATCACCGACCGGGCCAAAGGAAGCTGGACCTTGAGGAGAATCTGCGTCTCCGTCATGCCCATGCCCCGGGCCGCCTGAATCATGACGGGAGAGACGTTGCGCAGCCCCGTGTAGGTGTTCTGCAACACCGGAAGCACCGCGTAGAGCACGAGAGCGCAGATGGCATTGTCGTTACCGATACCGAAGACGAAAATAAGAAACCCCAAGAGAGCCAGGCTTGGAATGGTCTGAAAGACGTTCGCCACACCGATGACCACCGAGGCGAGCTTCTCTCGCTTGGTGAGGTAGATCCCCAGGGGAATGCAGATGAGGAGGGTAATGCAAACGGCGATGCCGGAGATCATCACGTGCTGCCCCGTAAGAGCCAGGATGCGGGGCCAGTTCTCCGACACATAGGTAACGAAGAGTTCCCAGAAGGTCCGTTCGGGAGGAAACATCAGGCGTTCTCCTCCTTCCTGCTCCGGGAAAGCCTGCCGATGGCAAGCCTGGCCAGGCTTCCGCTGGTGACCACGCCCAGAAACTCGTTTTCCCGGTTCACCACGGGGATGGAAAGATCCATGTCGGCGAGCATCTCCGCCGCATCCCGCATGACCGCCTCCTCGAGGACGAGCTTTCGGTTGCGCCGCACCGCCTCCCGAAGGGTTCCCCTGTTCCGGAGCGTCCGTTTGAGCACCGGCAGATAGAGCATGCCCATCCAATTCCCTCTGGCATCCACCACCTGGGCGGTTTCCAGGCCGTCGTCCTCCATGCGCTCCAGGACATCCCTGGGATCTTCTCCGGGAGCAACCCGAAGGAACGGATCGTGAAGCAATATCTCCAGCGAGGATTCGGGAGAGATGGAGGCGAGACGGTCCTCGCCGATGAAAGAGCGCACGAAGTCATTGGCGGGCGCATTCTGGATCTCCTCGGGAGATCCCATCTGCTCGATCTTTCCCTGGCGCATGAGCACCACACGGTCCGCCAGCTTCAGCGCCTCGTCCATGTCGTGGGTGACGAAGACGATGGTCTTCCGCAAGGACTTGTTCAGTTCCTTGAGTTCGCTTTGGAGCACGTCCCGGGTAATCGGATCGAGAGCGCCGAAGGGTTCGTCCATGAGCACCACCGGAGGATCCGCCGCGAGGGCCCGCAGGACACCGATGCGCTGTTTCTGCCCTCCGCTGAGCTGGTCGGGAAGACGGTGCCGAAACTTCGCCGGGTCCAGCCCCGCCAGGACCAGCAGCTCGTCGACCCTGGCGTCGATGCGTCCGCTGTCCCATCCGAGAAGCCTGGGCACAATGCCGATGTTCTCCGCCACGGACATGTGGGGCCACAGGGCAATCTCCTGGATCACATAGCCGATGCCCCGACGAAGCTGCACCGGGTCCACCGAACGGATGTCCCGACCGTTGACGCGAATGCGTCCGGAGGTGTTCTCCTCAAGACGGTTTATCATCTTCAGACTGGTGGTCTTCCCACAGCCGCTCGGGCCGATGAGCACCACGAATTCTCCCTCTCCGACATCCAGATCCAGTTCCTTCACCGCCTCGGTGCCGTCGGTGAAAACCTTGGAGACCGCCTCGAAGGTTACCATCCGCACCTTGCCTCCTTTTTCATTAAAGCACCACGTTCCATTCCATGTTTTCAGTTGTACCGGAGCGTTCAGCGAGCGCGGGCACCGCTTCGTCGAAGGTCCGAAGAAAACGGTCCGTCTCCTCCGTGGTCCCCACGGTGACGCGTAACGCACCCGAAAATCCCCATCCCGAACAGGGGCGGACGATGACTCCCTGCAGAAGCAACTCCTTGGCAAGAGATTCCCCGTCGTAGGGTGTGTCCGCAAAGACGAAATTCGCCCGGGAGGGCACCACGAAACACCCCCGATCCTCCAGTGCGCGCTGCAGCCGTTCCCGGTCGGCGAAAATGCGCTGCCGCGCCGCCTCAAGCTCCGCTTTTCCGTGGCGCAGCAGCGCCACGGCTCCAGCCAGAGCAACTCTGTTGGCGTTGAAGGGCTCGCTCACCGTGTCGATGGCAGTGACAACGTCGGCGGAGGCCAGGGCGTATCCGAGCCGTGCCCCGGCGAGCCCGTAATATTTGGAGAAGGTTCGCACGACGATGAGGTTTCGTTTTTCCCGAAGAAGCCGCACTCTGTCGGGGAGCTCCTCCGGCGGCGCGAACTCCGCGTAGGCCTCGTCGAGGATCACCCAGGCCGTTTCCGGCAGACGATCCAGAAGACGTTCGAAAGCCTCTCTGTC
>DIMS01000126.1:0-916 GCA_002425685.1 Synergistaceae bacterium UBA5560
CCGCCTCTTCGCCAAGGTGGGAGGAAACGGAGAGTACAAGACAGTTGATCACGGAAAGAGGTGCGGCGAAGGAATCGATGAAGGACACCGGACGATAGGGAACGGTCACCACGTAGGTGGACCGCATCGCCAGGGGACTTCCTGGCGAATCCGTAATCGCCGCGGTGTGGAGCCCGAGGGTTTTCGCATCCTCAAGGACTCGAAGGGTCCAAC
Organism: Synergistaceae bacterium UBA5560; assembly: GCA_002425685.1. Taxonomy (GTDB): domain Bacteria; phylum Synergistota; class Synergistia; order Synergistales; family Aminiphilaceae; genus Aminiphilus. Next base: position 214 of record DIMS01000126.1, read on the forward strand.
TGGCATAGCGGGGAAAGCTGATGCCGACCACAAGGCTCTCGTGGGGCGCGTTGAAGAGGGTTTCGTAGGGAATGTCCGGGCTCAGAAGCTTGACGTTGGGAAGAATCCAGGAAAGGTAGAAGGAGAAATAATAGGCGAGTGCGAAGGAACTGCGGTTTCCCGCAATATAGACGGCGCCGGATACGGCGAGCGCCCGTCCGAGGGCGTCCACGTCGCTCTCGGACGTGTTTGTCCGGATCGCGGCGACGGCTTCCAGGTCGTCCCGCACGACCCTGTCGAACAGGCTCGATTCTTCCTCCGGCGCATACTCCTTCATTCGCTCGAGCGTTGAAAGTCGCTGCAGAAGCGCGTCCCCGACGGCCTCACGGAACAGCGTGTACCCTTCGTAACCGAGAAAGGCTGCGAAACGGATCATCGTCGCCTCACTCACGCCGATGCGTTCCGCCAGCTCCGCGGCGGAGAGAAACGCCACATCCCGGGGATGCTCGAGCACATATGCGGCGATTTTCGTCTGCGCCGGAGACATGTCGGCGCGCTTTGCCGTGATACGATCCCGCACGAAAAAACCCCCTCGTCGGTGAATAAAAAGCGTCATCGCCTCTTTTTGAATGAAGGATTTCCTTCATGGAATACTACGCAAAAAAATCCTTCTTGTCAACGCATCCTTTTGCCGCTGTGACGGAACAGGGATAACGTCATCCCT
>DIMS01000126.1:940-9775 GCA_002425685.1 Synergistaceae bacterium UBA5560
GATGAGGAGCGAGTGTTTCTTGCGTCTGAAGGAAGGAAGCACAAACAAAGCGACGGTTCTGGACAGGACTGCGAAAGGGGAGAAAGCGGCGGCGAAAGGATTCGTAGACTGCCGTCTTGTTTTAGAACGACCTCCTTCCTCAATTCAAGGAACCTCTGAAGAACGCTGAGCCGGGCTTGCAAAAACGAGACACGCTCAGGCTCAAGGGCGAGAAAACCCCCCTTCATCAGAGCTTCCTCAATTTTGTGAAAGAGATTGTACGTTCTCACTCCATCCGGCAGGCACGAGGTCACATCGGCAACGCCACAAAACGGCTTTTTACAGAGCCGGAAGTGAAAAGTGGGGAAAGGCGGCACACACAAAGGCGGAGCAACGGTCGGAGATGAGACGTTTCAGGTGAGGCAACGCAGAAAGGCACACCGCCGGAAAACATGTATCCTTCGAAGCGACATGGGCAAATACAGACGAGGGAGCCGCAGAGGAGATTCTCGTCGTCGGATCCCCCCAAAGCTCCCTCGCACAGACAAAAACAACCCGTGGCCGGTCGCGCCGCTTCAGGAGGCGCGGCAGATTTTCCTCCAGGCCGACGTGACGACGGAACGAAACCCCTCTGCCCAGGGAGGATCGGCCCACTGTTTTCGCACCGCACTCCTGGAAAAGGCACCACAGACCATACACCCCCAAAAGGCATAGGGGGAACCGGAGAGAAGTCCTATGGCAAGGCAGAGAAAACAGAGCCCTGCAAAAAAGTTCCGGTAGAAGAAGCTGCTCGCCGTCACCGTACCGTCACCAGGGCGTTCCCAGGATCACGTGGGGCAGGAAGAGCACCAGCTTCGGGCAGTAGGCCGTGAAGAGCAGCACCGGAAGCCAGCAGAGCAACATGAACCACAGGGCAGGGCGCATCATTTCGTTGATAGGCGCGTTGGCGAGGCGTCCCCCAAGGTAGAGCACCGGGGCAGCGGGAGGCGTGATGCAGCCGAGCCCCGTGTTGACGCCAACGATGGCCGCGTAGTGGATAGGATTGAATCCCAGCTCGAGAATGATGGGCATGAGAATGGGCGTGGTGAGCACCACGACGCTGATGTCGTCCATGAGCATCCCCATGATGACGAGGAAAATGTTGATCATGAAGAGGATCACCCAACGGTTTTCCGAGACGGACCTGAAGAGGAGCAGAAGCCGCGAGGGGAGGTCCTCCAGCAGATAGAGACGGCTCAGCATGGACACGGAAAAGAGCATGGCCATGATGACTCCCGTGGTCACTCCCGACTCCACCACCACATTCCAGAGTCCCTTGAGATCGAGTCCCCTGTAGACGAACATACCCACGGGAATGGCGTAGAGCACGGCCGCCGCCGATGCCTCCGTGGTGGTCATGATACCACCGTAGATTCCTCCGAGGACGATGACGGGGAGCATCAGCGCCGGAAGCGCACGCTTGCCCCGCTCCCGGAAGAGTGCCCATTTTTCCTCCGCACTCCGTCTGTGGGCCACGAGAACCGACTCGTTGTTCCGGAGGAGCCACATGTTCACCGCACAGATGAGCGTTGTGGTGAGAAGGCCCGGCATCACCGTGGAGAGAAAGCATGCCAGGACAGGTTGGCCGCTGATCCAGGCGAAGATGATGAGCGTGGCGTTCGGAGGAATGAGGAGCCCCAGCAGGGACGCGTTGGCCATGAGGGCCGCCGCATGTCCACGCGGATAGCCCCCCGCTTCGAGACGGGGAAACATGATGGAACCGATACAGGAAAGAGTGGCGCAGGCCGCTCCGGAGATGGAGCCGAAGACGGCGCAGGAGATGGTGCCCACGATGCCGAGCCCGCCCCGGAGATGGCCCACGAACACGTCCACCAGATCGATGAGCTTCTCTCCGATGCGTCCCCGCTCCATGATGCCCCCTGCCATGATGAAGAGAGCGATGGCGATGAGAGAAACGGAGTTCATCTGGGTGAAGGCGTAGGGCAGGAGCTGGCTTGGAGCGTAACCGCCGCCGCCGGGCCCGCCGAAGAAGATCAACCATCCCGCCGAGGCCATGAAGCTGACCGGAACGGGAACACCGAGCATCAGTGACGCCAGGAGAATGACAATGGCCACGTAGATCATGACCGACCTCCGGAGAACAGGGATTTCGCGCTCTTGAACAACTCGCGACTGAAGTAGTAGAGCATGAAGATGAATCCGATGAAAATCGCCAGATAGGACGTCCACAAGGGAATGCGCCACACCGTCGTCATCGGAATGGCCACCCCGGTTCCCAGGGGCCCCATGAAGCCGAACATGAAGAAATCGTAGCCGTACCAGACGAAGAGGAGCGTAACGCCGACGGTCACGAGATTTTTCAAGAAGACCAGAAAGCGTTTTACATGCCCATCCGGGACGTAGGACTGAACGAGGTCCGCGGAGACGTGCGTCCCGTTGAAAGCCCCGATGGCGGCTCCGGAGAAATAGAGCCAGAAGGCGAAGAGCTTCACCCACTCTTCGTAGCCGTAGAGATCGCCCTTGAGGACATAACGGACGAACGTGGCGGCACCGATGAGGATCGTGAGCAGAAAGGACATACCGAAGGTTACGCTGGAAAAGGTCGTGATGGCGATCCTGTCGAACAGGGTCTTGGGCTTTTTGGGCCCGGAACTTTCCTCACAGACGGAACATGAAGACATGAGACGTGCCCCCTCCCACATGCGAGAATCCTCCCGCCCCTCGCCGAATGGGCACGCCTCTCCGGCAGAGGGCCGAGGGAAGACTCCCCTCAGCGGTTTTCATCGTGCGGCGTTCCGGGAAAGGGCTTCGCAGGGAATGCCTCTCCCGGAACGCACGGATTCGAAGTTATTTTCCCGGCGCCATTTCCTTGCGGAACTCGTCCATGAGTTCCTTGGTCATGTTCTTCTCCAACTGTGCCCACGTTCCGGCGCAGGCCTCGGAAAGAGGAAGGAGTTCACTCTCCTCGTAGGTGAACACTTGGATGCCCTTGTCCCGCATGAGCTGCATGTACTTCTCATCCTCCGCCTTGGCCTGCTCGATGCTCTTCGCCGCCGCGTGGTTCACTGCCTCCTGAACGATGGTCCGGTCTTCGGGGGAAAGTTTCTCCCAGACCTTGCCGCTCATCATGTAGTTGATGCACTCCAGGGAGTAGTTGGTCATGTACCAGTATTTGAGCACATCCCGGAGCATGGTGTAGGCCGCAGCGGTGGAGTAGCCGTTCACACCCTCGCAGACTCCCGTCTGGAGAGCCTGGTAGACGTCCGCATAGGGAATCGTGACGGTTCGGTAGCCCATGGCCTCGGCGCCAAGCTTGTACACATCCATGTTGGGAACGCGCACGAGCACGTCCTTGGCCACTTTGGGATCAAGGGGATCCTTGGCGGGCTTCGTGGTACCCGTACCGATCATGCCCTCCACGAAAAAGCCGAGGAGTTTCACGCCGAGACGGCTGTTGAGTTCGTCCATCTTTCCGAAGAGCCACGCATCGGGGGCGAAGATTCTTCTCACATCCTCGTACCCTTTCACATAGCCGTTGATGTAGAGCAGTTCCAGGCGGGGATCGAACTGACTGGGCACGGACGTGCAGGACATGTCGATGGTGCCGCGAATGAGTTCCTCGTAGACCAGGGTGTAGTCACCCAGCTGATTGGCGGGGAAAATCTTGACCTCGATGCGGCCGTTGGTCTTCTCTGCCACTTCCTGGGCAATCTCGTTCATCAGGATCGTCGCGGGATGATCCGCGGGATTCTGCCCGGCGAAATTGAGGGTGATCTCAGGTGCCGCAAAGGCGGAACCCGCCAAAACGAACAGCATGCAGGCGATCAGTGCTCCACTCAGGGAAAAACGTTTCTTGTACGTAGTCACCGACATCCACTCCTTTTCGTCAAATCCGGATAGTGCCAGGAGGAACAACACGACAGGAACCGCCGATTTCCCGACTCAAGCCGCTGGGGCAACACCCCCTATGTGATGTATGATGTATTATATACTACATGAACAATGCTAGAGGTTCAGACACCCTCTTGTCAACCCTCTCTCCATTCTTTTTTTGACCTCCTGGCCGGGGGAAATACGAAAGGGGAGAGGGAAACACCTTTCAAGATGTTCTCCGCCCTCTCCCGTTGCCTGCAAAACCAAAAAAATCGAAAAGGAGGAAAGACTTTCGGGGTGTGGTGTCGTTTTTCCTTGAGCGCAGTCCGCCGCAAAAAAACCGGAGATACGTCATCAGTTAAATAAAATTATTTTAAACCACAACTATTTTTTCTCGAAGGACTCCAGGTGTATTTCACATCTGATATTTCAGTCCCGCTCCTCCCGATGATAAGGTTGTCCAAGTGACGCGGGAGCACCCAAAAGAATGCCCTTTCCCTTTCTCACGGAAATGACGAAAAGAACAAAAATCGTGAACACGTAGGGGAGCATGAGCAGGAGAGGCGCGGGAATACTCGTCCCGGCAGCCTGGATACGAAGCTGAAGCGCCCCCACTCCACCGAAGAGGTACGCGCCTCCCACAGCCCGGAGTGGATGCCAGATGGCGAAGATCACCAGTGCCACGGCGATCCATCCTCGTCCCGCCGTCATGAGGTCTCCCCACATTTTGGTGTAGACCACGGACATGTACGCTCCCCCCACGGCGACGATACCCCCACCGATCACGGTATAGAGATAGCGCAGTCTCGTAGAGGAAAGCCCCATGGCATCCACCACCCGAGGCGCGTCTCCAACGGCCCGGAGCGCGAGTCCTGCCCGTGTGGACCAGAGAAACCAGGTCAGAAACACTGCCAATCCGTAGGAAAGATAGACCAGCGGGTCCTGGTCGAAAAACGTCGGACCGAGGACAGGGATTTCCGAGAGGAGAGGAATCGTCATGCCGCCGATGCCGAGAATGGTTTCTCCGATGAAACCTCGCCCGAGCAGCGAGGAAAGCCCCGTGCCGAACATGGTCAGTGCAAGGCCGCTCACCACCTGGTTCGCACGCCCCGTGATGCAGAGAAAGGCATGCACGAGAGCGAGAAGACATCCGGAGAGGAAAGCGGCGGCGATGCCCAGCCAGGCGTTTCCCGTACCGCTGGCGACGCTGAATCCCGTAAAGGCCCCCACGAGCATGAGCCCCTCGAGTCCCAGGTTGAGAATGCCCGATCTCTCCGTGAGAATCTCCCCCAGAGTGGCGTAGAGGATGGGTGTGCCGCTGCGCACGGCGGCGGCAAGAATGGGAACGAGCATCTCCACGTCAGTCCACCTCCTTCGGAGAGTCGGGGACACTTCGGATGAAACGCACCCGATACGTGAGAAAGTATTCCGCCCCGAGCACCGCGAAGAGGATCAGGCCCTGCAGAACCTGAATACTCGACAGCGGAAGGCGCATGACCACCTGAAGCGTATCCCCTCCGACGAGCAGTGCGCCGAGAAGAAAGGCCACTCCCATGAGGGCGAGCGGATTCAGCCGGGCAAGCCAGGCCACGATGATCGCCGTGTAGCCGTAGCCGGGAGAAAAACCGTGCTGGAGACGTCCCTGCAGTCCCGCCATCTCGCACATGCCCGAAAAACCGGCGACGGCGCCGGAGACGAACATCACGAGCACCGCATTTCGGAGGAAATTTATTCCCGCATACTGAGCCGCTTTTGGATTCGCCCCGATGACGCGCACCTCGAATCCCCATTTCGTCCACCGGAAAACGATGTGGAACAAAACAGCGAAGACCACGGCGAAAAAGATTCCCAGATGCACCCGGCTGTCGAAAAACTGCGGCAGTCTCGCCGCAGCGGGAAAGGAGGCGGTCATGGGAAAACCGAGACTCGCGGGATCCTTCCAGGGACCGTAGACGAAGTAATCCACGGCGTGGATGGCGATGTAATTCAACATGAGCGTGGTGATGATCTCGTTCACGTTCCATCGGGCCTTGAGATATCCCGCGAAGGCACCCCAAGTGCCCCCGGCCAACGCAGCCGCCCCGGCCATGAGGCAGAACATGACAAGCGAGTTGTCCACGAAAGCGAAACGGACTGCCGCAGCCGCAGCGAGAGCCCCCATGTAGAGCTGGCCTTCCGCACCGATGTTCCAGACCTGCATGCGGAAGGAGAGCGCCACCGCGAGCCCGGCCAACGTCAGGGGAACCGCCTTGACGAGGGTCTCGCTGATGCCGTACCAGTCGCCGAGAGAGCCCCGCAGCATGGCCGCATACGCGGCAAGGGGAGATACGCCGAGAAGCGCCAGGAGAACCGCCCCGGCGATAAGGGCGCCCATCACGGCTCCGACGGGAACGAGCACTTCGAGCCAAACGGGAACGCGCACCCGTTTCTCCGTCACGACTCTCAAGCCCATGGAGTCCTTCCCTCCCCGCCTTCCGCACGGAAGGCCTTTTTCTGTGCTGCGCCGTCTCCGGCAAAAAACGTGCCCGGATCGCGAAGCGGTCCCGGAAGAGGAGCGTCACCGCGCTCCTCTCGCCCTCGGAGCACGTCCTCCAGAGAAGTTCCTGCCATGAGCAGACCGAGATCCTCCTCGCTCAGGGCTCTCGGGTTCTTCGTGATGCCCATGATCCGCCCCTGATGGATCACCGCCAGGCGGTCGCTCAACGCGAGCAGCTCCTCCAGGTCCTCGGACACGAGAAAGACCGCCGCTCCGCGGTCCCGCTGTTCGAGAAGGCGCTCCCGAACATATTCCGTGGCCCCCACGTCGAGCCCCCAGGTCGGCTGCACCGCGATGATCGCCTTCGGGTTGTCGCTCAGTTCCCGGGCAAGCATGAGTTTCTGCAGGTTGCCTCCGGAAAGGGCGCGTATGGGGATGCCAAGCCCCGGCGTGATCACGCCGAAGCGCTCCACAAGCCTCCCCGTGTGCCCCGCCGCCACTTCCCAATCGATGAACCACCGCCCTCGTGCGAAAGGTTTCTTCCAGTACTTGCGGAGCACCACATTCTCCCGGATGTTCATGGAGGGGACGAGCCCCGTTCCTTTCCTGTCCTCGGGAATATAGGCAACACCTCTGTCCAGAAAGGCTCTCGGAGAGGCATTGCCCATCTCCCGCCCCTGAACGAGCACATCTCCGGATTCGCTCCCGCGAAGCCCCACCATGGCCTCGCAGAGTTCAAGCTGACCGTTTCCGGCCACGCCGGCGAGACCGAAGATTTCCTTCTGGCGCAGTTCCAGGGAAACTCCCTGGACGGCAATGTTTCCTCGCTCTCCACGAACGACAAGATCCCGCACTGCCAGAAAGACCGGCCCTCTTTCCGTCGTCGGCGGAGCGCCGTTGAAAAAAACCTGACGTCCCACCATCATCTCCGCCAGTTTTTCCTTGGTCACCCCGACGGCGGCGAAGGTTCCGATCTTCTTTCCTTTGCGGAGGATGGAGATGCGGTCCGACACGGCGAGCACCTCGTCAAGTTTGTGGGAGATGAAAACGATGCCGTGCCCTTCACCGCGCATCTGGCGAATGGTGGCGAAGAGACTCTGGATCTCCTGGGGGATGAGCACTGCCGTGGGTTCGTCGAGAACGAGAATTCTGGCCTGTCTGTAGAGGGCCTTGAGAATCGCCACCCGCTGCTGCTCTCCGATGGAAAGCTGCCAGACCGGAGCCAGAGGATCCACCCGAAGGGCATATCGTTCGGAGATCTCCTCGATACGTCGGACAATGTCCTTGCGGGGAAGCACCTGGGGGAGAGCATCGAGGCCTAAAACCATATTCTCCCACACGGTTTGGGCGGGAACGAGCATGAAATGCTGATGCACCATGCCGATGCCCGCAGCGATGGCGTCTCGGGGTGTTCGGAAGCGACGGAGTTCGCCCTCGATCTCGATCTCCCCTCCGTCCGGTTTATAGAGCCCGCAGAGAACGTTCATGAGCGTGCTTTTTCCCGCACCGTTCTCCCCCAGCAGGGTATGCACCTCCCCGGGACGTACGTCGAAATCGATTGCGTCGTTCGCCTTGACGCCCAGGAAACGTTTGGTTATCCCCCGCATGAAGACGAGGGGCGGAATTTCGGCTGCCATAGAGTCCCCTCCCGGCTCTGTTTCGACTTGCCCTATCTTACACGACATGGCTGCGGCGGTCGATGCGAAGAGCCGTGCGCATCGCGCACGGCCCTTCGCCGTCCTCTCCGAACGTTCGCCTCGGCAGGCGAAGGTTATTTCGGAATATCTCCCTCGACACCCTCCACGAACCAATTGAAGCCGAGCATGTCCGCATCGCTCATGACCGCCTTCTCGGGAATCCGTTCCGCTCCGTTCTGATCCCGAATGGGGCCTGTGAAGACGTCCCACTCGCCCCGGATGATCTTCTGCTTTTCCTCTTCCACAAGGGCCTTCACATCCTCGGGGACATCCTTTCCGTAAGGCGAGAGTGCAACGAGCCCTTCCCGGAGTCCCCACCAGATATCCTGGGATTTCCAGGTTCCGCCGATGACCTCGCTGGCGATCTTCGTATAGACCATACCCCAGTTCCACACGGGGGCGGTAAGGTGTTTCGTGGGGGCATATTTGCTCATGTCGTTGTTGTACCCGACAACCCAGACCTTTGCTTCCTCGGCGGCCTGCGGTGCGGCCCCGGAATCGGCGTGCATGGCGATTACGTCTGCGCCCGAGTCGATCAAGGCCTTGGTCGCTTCCTTCTCCTTGCCGGGATCAAACCAGGAGAACAGCCAGATGACCTTCACCTTCGCCTTGGGGTTGACCTTGCGCACCCCTAGCGTGAAAGCGTTGATCCCCCGGATGACTTCGGGGATCGGGTTTGCGGCCACGTAGCCGATGACGTTGCTCTTCGTCATCTTGCCGGCAACAAGACCGGAGAGGTAGCGCGGCTGGTAAATCCGGCCGAAATAGGTCCCCACGTTTGGCGCCGACTTGTAGCCCGAGCAGTGCATG
>DIMS01000025.1:0-29499 GCA_002425685.1 Synergistaceae bacterium UBA5560
AAGTCCACGGTTCGCGGCGCAGGGTTCACAAGAGAACTCCCCGCATCCGGCAAGGGACACGTCCCAGGCACACATCTCCGAAGGGAGCGGGCGGAGCAAAATTGCGACTTCCGGGCCGGACCTTGTCGAAACCTGCCCCGGAACGCCCCGCGACAGGTTCGGAAAGACATCACCTCCGGGAAGTTCCTCCGGGAGATTCTTCTCTCCAGGCGGCGAGATCCTCCACGGTCACCACGGGAAGTCCGTGCTCCGCGCCGAAGCGCAGGATCTCGGGCAGGCGGGCCATGGTGCCGTCGGGATTGGTGAGCTCGCAGAGCACACCGTAGGGAGGCAGCCCCGCGAGGCGCATGAGATCCACCGTGGCCTCCGTGTGTCCCCGCCGTTCGAGGACGCCTCCGGGACGGGCACAGAGGGGAAAGACGTGGCCGGGGCGGCGCAGGTCCTCCGGGCGGGCACCCTCCGCCACGGCGGCCTTGATGGTCCGGACCCTGTCGGCGGCGGAGACACCCGTGGTGACGCCCTCGCTCGCCTCGATGGAGACCGTGAAGGCCGTCTGATAGGGGCTGGTGTTCTTCGCCACCATGGGGGGAAGGTCCAGCTCGCGGATCTTCTCCACGGGGAGGCAGAGACAGACGATGCCGCTGCACTCCCGGATGAGCAGGGCCATCTGGGCCTCGGTGAGGGACGATGCGGCGTAGATCAGATCCCCCTCGTTCTCGCGGTCCTCGTCATCCACGACAAGGACACCCTCGCCGCGGCGCAGTGACGCCAGGGCGGCGCGGACGCGCTCGGAAGGAGTGGCCGGCAAGGCGGGAGCGGACGGGAGCGGGGACACCGCGGAAGAAGGTGAAGGCACGGCAGAGGACAAAGAACAGGAGCAGGCACAGACATGGGAATTCACGGTAACGACCTCCTCGAATCGAGTCGAGGCCTGAATCGGGGGAGGAATGCAACGGGCAGGGCACGCCGCAGGGAAATGAATGCGGAGGGCTCGCTCTCTCTCGTCCGGACTGTCACCGTCGGCTCTGGCATCGCACCAGATCTGCTGACCTCCCCTCCCCCGAAGAGGAACGAAGCGCTCGCGGGCTCCCCGGCACAGCCGGGATACCGCCGGTGGGGATTCGCACCCCGCCCCGAGAACAGGCTCACCGTCAGTGTAGGCCGATTCGTCGTTCTGTCAAGGGCGGGGGCGGCACAGCTTCCTCGCGGTTCCACGCGGGAGGGGGCGAACCCCCGGGAATCACGGCCCGGAGGGCGTCCGCGAGAGGAACCGGCGGAGCAACTCCAGATTCTGCGGATCCGTCTCGGTATCGAGCATGCGCTGAAAGGTCTCGCGCACGGCGGGGAAACGGTCGCTCCCCTTCGCGAGGGTGCGGATCATCTCTCCCCGGACGAGAGGGCTCTCCTCCGCCTGCGCGCTCGCGGCGAGGGTGGAGACGATTCGTTCGTCCGGCTCGCGGGTGCCCAGGCTGCGCACGAGCGCTCCCCGTACCTGGGGAACGCTTTCGGCGGCGAGGGTGGAAAGAAGGAGCGTCTCCACGGCCTCTCCGGGCATGCGCCGCAGCGCCGTCGCGACGGCGGCCCGGGTGGCGGGGTCCTCCGTCCGGAGAAACGCGCCGACGCGTTCCGCCGCCGCGGGGTTTCCGGTGTTGCCGATGGCCTTGAGAGTCACCCGCAGCTCCGGCCCGCTCGCGCCGTCGAGCACCTCCGACAGCCCGTCCACGATGGACCGGGACGCCTCGGCGGCGGCGGGGTCGCCGGTGGTGCCGAGCGTCGCGGCGACGACACCGAGCGCCAAAAGGGAGGTGTTCGCAAGATCCTCCACCCGCTCGTTGCCTTTCGCCCGGGCGAGCCGCCACAGGCCGCTTTGCGCCTCCTCCGTGGGGGAAGCCACGCCGCCGAGGGCGATAACCGCCCGCAGCGCGTTCATGGAAGACGCAACGGGGTTTTCCGCCAGTCCCAGCAGAAAGCGCTGCGCCTCGGGTGTACCGCTCGTGCCGAGCAGATCCACCAAGGCCGCCTGAAGGGCGTCCTCGGTCCTCGGGTCGAGGATGCGGGACACCACCTCCGCTCCCAGCTCCGGATCGGCCTGCAGCAGGGCGAGCAGCTCCTCGAACCGCTCCTGGTCGCGCCGGTCGAAGGCATCAAGCAGCAACGTGAAACGCCCGGCCTCGGAAGGCGACGTAGCGCCGCTCCCGGATGCCGGAGAGGGCGCGGCTGCCCCCCCGGAAGAGGGCGTGGCCGCTCCCGGCGCCGGAGAAGGCGTCGCCCTGCCGGATACGGATTTTGCCCTCGCCGGCGGAGCGGACAGGTCGGGCTCGCCGGAGATCTCCCGGAGCGAAAAGGCCAGGCGGGTCCGAAAGAGGGGCACGCCGCCGCTCGATGCCGCAAGGAACTCCACCCCCTCCGCGGAGGCAAGCCACACCGTGGAAGAGAGCCGGGCCGTCATGTCCGAGGAGAGCACCTCCACCCGCACCGGGGAGGCGGCATCGAGATATCGTATCTTCCGCTTGCGGATCGCTCCGCCTTCGCCTCGCTCGTAGCGGGCTTCATACTCCCCCGTCCGATGGGACTCCAGGGCGGTCCAGGCGGCCGCGTCGCCGGAGAGCACGATCTCGGCGGCCCGAAGCGCTTCCTCCGCCACGATGCGTTCTCCCTCGGGAATCGCCTCGGGCAGGAGCACCGCATCAATGCGTCCGTCCCGGGCAAAGCGCACGACAAAGGGCGCGGACAGACGCTCCGCCATCTCGGGAGCAGGCTGCCCGAACACCTCGCAGGCAAGAGGCCCGAAGCGAAGGTCCGCCGTCACGGACTCCGCGTCCGCCGAGGCAACCCGGAGATGCAGCACTCCCGAGAAACGAAGGGTGGAAGGCGCCGCAGGATCCGGCGCTTCTCCGGAAAACATGTCGCTCTGCACCGCCACCTCGTACCGGGCTCCGCCCTCCCACCGCAGTACCGGCGCGGGGGCCTCCTCCAGGGGAGGTTCGGGTACTTCGCGTTCTTCGCGCTGAGTCCACCATCCCCAAAGGCCCATCCAGAGGAAGAGCACCACGAGAATGGCGAAGAGACGGTTCACTCGCATGAAAATCCTTCGCGGAGCTCCGTCACTGGAGCGGCACCGTCACGGACTGTTGCTTGTCGAAGAGCGTGTCGCTCTTGGAAAAGGCGGACCAGCTCACGAGCGATTTGGTCGCCTCGTGCCAACCGCAGGGATAGGGGATGACGTGCCATTTCCAGCAGGTCTTCGGCCAGTCCACATAGAGCTCGATCTTTCCGTTGGGACCCTTGAGCGTGTATCCCACCTTCTCGGTGAGCGTTCCCGTGAGCTGCGTCGCCCCCGTGTCGGCGGCGATGGTTCCGCCCAGCGTCGTGTCGAAGGTGCACCCCACCAGGTAGAGCGTACCCCGGACGCCTCCCTTGGCGACCGCGAGATTGACCGCCGCGGAGGCGTAGGCACCGACGTCCACGAAGGGCGACACGGTCCCCTCGAAGGCGGCGGCGATGTTCACCGTGGCCTTGATGCCCAGGGCTCCGCTCGCTCCCGCGCTCAGCTCCACGGGCACGACGGCGATGACGAACGTCTGGGAGTAGCCCATGCGCTTCTCGATCTGCCAGGTCTCCTCCCAGGAGAAGTTCGCATTGCCGCTCTTGCTGTAGAGCGTCATGCCCGCAAACTCCACGTCGAGATCGAAAGCCGAATCGGTGGGCATGATCGGATTGTAGTGCGCGTCCGACGTTGCCTTCAGGAAATCGAAGGTGTGCCCCAGAATCGTCACGGGAACACCACCGGAGACGGAGGCACCGATGCCCTGAATCCCGAACCAGGCCTTGCCCAGAAAATCCACTTCCGTGCCGAAATAATTGTTGCTGAATCCTTTGCTGAAGCTCGTCTGAAAGGCGAGCCCCGCCGCATCGGAGGCCGCCACGGGCACGCCCTCGTAGATGTTCACGGGATGAACGATCTCATTGTCGTCACCCCTGGTGGGAACGACCGCCGCCGCCTCGTTCTCCTCGATCGCGCCGAGGGGATCCACAACGAACTTCAAATTTGTGGAAGTCCGCCCTGCAAGGCGGTTCCGCACGGCCTCGGGAACGAAGACACCCACCATGAGCGACTGCAGCGTGTTCGCGTCGAGGGAGGGAAGAATCAGGTGTCTCACATAGGAACGGCTCGCGGAATCCCAGAGCAGGACCTCCTCGTAGCCTCTGTCGGTTTCCACGAAGGCTCCTAGGGCCACGTTCGACGCGCCGTATGCCACGGATTCCACGTCGAGCGTCCCGGCGATGTGGCTGCGTCGCACGTTGTCGGCGGTGTGCTCGTCGTGGTTGAGGACCAGATAGGCTGAATGGGGACGCAGCTCGCGCAGCACGAGGTCCGGCAGGTTCCGGTCGTCCGCGACGGTGACGAGGAGGCTCTCCGGAGCCTCGAAGACCACAGCCCGGGAGAGCACGGATTCGAGGGGATCCACCTGGACCACGAGGTTGTACGTTCCCGCGGGGACATCGTCGGAGAAGACGAAGGTCTGCGTGTAGGCCCCCTCCCCCGAGGACACCAGAGGAATCGATGCGCTACCGAAGTGGTAGCTTTCGATCCGCTGCGTTTCTTCGTCCTTGCTGACGAGATAATAGGCCATGCCGAGGTCGCTCAGTTCCGTGGCGCTGTCGAGAGCCACCGTCAACGACACGGGACTCCGGAGATGGACATCCCCCTCGGGCAGGATTTCCACGGATGTCACCGACACCGACGTGTCCGGCGCGCCACCGCCGCCGCCGCCACCGCCACAACCGCCCAGAACGAAGACGTTGAACACCAGAATCAGCCAGATCAGACGCTTTCCTTTCATGCCACCCATACCACGCCACCTCCCTGTTTTTTCACCGCCCGGTTCTTTCCGTTTTTCCGGTACGCCGCATGCTTCCGGGTACGTATTTCTACCGAGAGAGTACAACCCTACCATTGGAAAAGAGCTACGTCAACGCACCCCGCAGCGAAAGCGGGAAGAAGGTCACCGCCTGTTTCCGCGAGCACCCGCGGAGGATTTCCGCTTCACCGCCAGAAAAAGATCCAGGTCGTCCAGGTCGTCCAACACCTTCTCGTCCACGGGAAGCGCGAGCCAGGTTCCGTCGGTATAGGTGGGGGATGTCTCGTAGGCCTCGCGGACTTCGGAAGAGAGACGGGGCAGGACCGGTTCCAGAGCTTTCCGTTCCGCTCCTCCGAAGACGAACAGCAGCACGAGCTGCCCCCGTTCGGGAATGAGCGTGCAGAACGACTTGGACTTGCGGAAACGAAGGCTCCAGCCGTGTTTCGCCCCACCGAAAATCCAGTCGTTCCCGGGAAAAACGCCGGGATACCGCTCCTCTATCAGTCCCAGAAGGTACTTCCAGTGCCGGAACCCCTCCTCCCCCATCCAGCCGCAAAGGGCCTTCTCGTCGGGAGGGGCGGTCCTGTCGGTCATGCGCTCGCCCTTTTCGTACACAGCGAACCTCCTCCTTTTCCGTTTCGTCCGAAGGTGCGGTCATTTTTCCGCGGCCTTTCCAGTGACGAGGACGTGCGGCGCACCCGCCCCCCTCTTCCGGAACCGTCGGAAGAAAGCATAGAGCGCGTTATGGTGCGCGACAAGATCGCCATGGTGTCCACCGCCGCCGGCGCCGCAACGTGTAGAAGCGCATAGTATAGTATATAGTACAGTAGAGCAAAGCAAAGTAGCGCATACCCCCGACGGAGTGCCGACGTGAAAAAATGAGAGGCACCGAAGAAGGAGAACGCGAAAACGAAGGAGGCGGGGATATCCCCACCTCCCGGGAAAACATCTCAAAACGCACTCTGGCATGCTTCATTCTGCGAACCACGCGAACCCCGAGAGAGTAAAAGACGGCAGGAACTCCAGGCATTCCGTCCAACCCGGTCGAAGACGGACAGGCGGTCCGCTCAAAC
The DNA here is from genome assembly GCA_002425685.1 of Synergistaceae bacterium UBA5560. GTDB lineage: Bacteria > Synergistota > Synergistia > Synergistales > Aminiphilaceae > Aminiphilus. The sequence continues at coordinate 5,936 of DIMS01000025.1, forward strand.
GAAGATCCTGACAAGCGACGAGAAGAAACCGTAGAGACCGTCCCCGGCGATGAGCCCCGCCTCCCGGATGTCCATCCACTCCTTTCCGAAAAGCAACCGCAGTCCCACCGCCACCATGACACCGATGCCGTAGACGGGATTGTTGATCAGGAGCCCCGTGGCGAAGAGAATCCCCATGGCTCTTCCCGGACCACCGACGAACTGAATCAGCATGCCCGGCACCGCCCAGAGAGCCAGCTCTCGCAGCAGCGATGGATTCGCTCCCGCACCGACTGTCGCGGCAAACACCCGGCTCACCGGTGCCAGCAGATCGAGCCTGAAATGCATGTCCATGAGAAGATACACGACGAGCATGGCGATCACACCGCCCACCATCTCGGCGATGACCTGCTGCTTTCGCCCCTCCCTCTCCAGGGAGGCATCACTGCCATACCCCCGGATGAACCAGCCGGTCTTGAGATCGTATCCCATATCGGCGAAACAGGGACCCGTGCAGGCGATGTAACCGACGAGAAGAGCGAGGGCTTTCGCCGGAAATCCCATGAACAGGCCGAGACTCAGGAAAATGATGCTGATGGCGAAGGCGGGAAACCAGCCGGAATGCATGGCGGAGAGACCGACGAGGATGGGGGCCACCGACGCCGAAAAGGTCGCCCAGGCGAGCCACAGCAGGAGCGTGGGAAGGGACATCGTCGTCAGAAGGCCGCCCGCCAGAGCAAGAACGAGGGCACCGACGCCGAAGAGAAGAACGTGGACCGCGATGGCCCGGCGGGTTTCCCCGGCGGTCACGGAGAGAGGCGCCACGCCTTCTCCGGTGGCAGCCTCTCCGCAGACGGTCCGATGCCTTGCGAAGATGACGCGAAATGCCTGCAGCAGAGAGACGAGGCCCGCCCCGATCATGACGCCGTGGGGAATGTAGGTCTTGCCGAGGTCGGTGACGTTTTCAAAGCCGATGCCCGCAAGAATGGGTCCGGCCCAGGGAGCGATATGGTGAAAATATCCCCGGACCAGGAGGCCGATGGCCAGGGCCAGCATGGCGTAGACGTTGGCTATGAAGGCTATGCCGACACCCGCCATGGGAAGGCCCGCTATGCCCAGCGCCGGGAAGGTGANNCCGTGGGGAATGTAGGTCTTACCGAGGTCCACACCGAAGAGAGGCAGGGAATAGCCGCGAACGAGAAGGCCGGCGCCCAGCGCGGACATGGCGAAGATGTTCGCGATGAAGACGATGCCGATGGCGGCCATAGGCAGCTTGAAATAACTGCCCGCCATACCCGCGACGACGCCCTGGAGAAGACGGATCGCCTTCTTTCCTCCTTCGTCCCCCGCGATGAGTGCCTGCGCCGTGGCAATGCCGGGGGGCCAGGCACCGGCGGCGGGAAACAGGGGCGAGTCGAAGGTTCTGTAGACGAAATGCATGCCGATGAGCGTCGCCGCTCCCGCGCCTAAAAGCATGGGGAGAACGAGATCGGGCTCTCCGAGGGCATAGACGATGCCGACGGCGAGCAAACCGCAGTTGGACGCAGCGAAACCGGCCCCGGAGACCATGGTCTGCACGAGATTCTGCCGTTCGAGGGAACGAAAGGATTTCATCCAGGCAAAGGGCATGCGGGCGAGCGCCATGGCGATGACGGCGCCGAGAATCGACGTGTTTGCCGGAATGCCGACTTTGGCGATGAGCTGCATACAGATAATGGCGGAAAAAACAGAGACGATCACGCTCAAGAAAAGCGTCTGTGGTTCGAGTGCCCTCACTTTTTCCCTGACGTACACGGTGATCACTCCTTCCTCTTGCGACACTCCGCCCCAGGGTACCGCACCGTCGCAGCCGACATCCTACGAGGACAGGGCGACCATGGCGGCACCCATGATCCTGAGCAACCGCAGATATTCCTCGAAAATCAGGTACTCGTCCGGCTGATGCGCCAGATCGGGACATCCCGGAAACCGGGGGCCGAAGGCGACCGTGCGGGGAAGCGATTTCGCGTAGGTGCCACCCCCCATGGAGAGCGGACGGGCATCCTCCCTCGTCTGCTCGCGATAGACCCGGAGAAGCGTCCCCACGGGCTCGGCATCCTCGGGAATCCAGAGCGGAGGCGCTTTCCGGAGAACCGACACGGCATACCCCTCCTCAAGCGCCCGGACCTCCACGGCACGGAAAAGCTCTTCCTGGTCGAAGGTCACGGGGTGGCGGATGTCGAGTGATACGGAAAGGTGTCCATTCTTCAACGAAGCGAGCCCTGCATTGCAGGTGAGCCGCCCCGACGGGGCGTCCTCCGCGGCGATGCCCAAGCCTCGGCCTTCCGTGTCGCCCAGGAGAAGCGACGCGGTTCTTTCCAGTACAGGTGCCCAGGGTTCTTCGGGGAATGTCTCCACGAGCAGCCCGGCGAGAAGCGGCAGGGCATTCACGCCGAGCTCCGGAGTGCTGCCGTGGGCGGAACGCCCCTTCACCGTCAGTGAGACGAGGCTTCCCGTCCCGGAGATCCGCGCCTCGCATCCGTTTTTTCGGGCCGTCGCCCGAAGTGCGGCGATGAGGCGCTCCGGAGAGAACGCCCCGGAGGCCAGCGTCGCCGAGGCCTCCCCCGGAACAGCGTTGATCACGGTTCCGCCCTCGAAGGCCACAAGCCGTACCGCATCTCCTTCGGGAAGCTGTCTGGAAAGGGACAGCCGGAGCTGCCCCTTCTCGGCGTTCACCACGGGAAACGCACCGTCGGGAGTGAAACCGCAGTGTGGCGCCTTTTCTTCGGCGAGATACCTCGGCATGTCGCGGCGGCCGCTCTCCTCGTCGGTTCCCAGAAGAACGCGGATGCGCCGTCCCGGAACGATGCCACACCGGTCGAGACAGTGCAGAATCCACAGAGCTCCGATGATGGGCCCCTTGTCGTCCACAGTGCCGCGCCCATAGAGACGATCTCCTTCGAGCACCGCGTCGAAGGGAGGACGCGTCCATCCGCTTCCGGCGGGCACGACGTCCAGGTGCCCCAGAACCGCCACCGTCTCCGGTCCCTCGCCGTATTCCGCATACCCCACGTATCCCCCGAGGTTTCCCGTCCGGAGCCCCAGGGATCGCGCTGTCTCCAGAGCATGACAGAGCGCCCTGTCGATCTCCTCGCCGAAGGGCTTCCCCTGCCGAGGCTCGCCGAGAACACTGGGAATGCGCACCGACTCCTGGACAGATCGGAGAATATCGGGAAAGAGCGCGTTGATGACCTGATCGAGTTCCGTCATCGGAAATCCTCAGTACCCCTCCACACCCATACGACGACAGAGATCCCGCGCCGTCGGATCGCGGTAGACGCCGTCCTCCTCGAAGACCTCGCCGTCCAGGAGAATCGTGGGAGCGAGCACCACGCCGTCCGTGTGGGACGCGGCGGCCCAGCACTTTCCCATGATCGCCGCTCCCTGGCTTCCGAGGCCGAATTCGATACATCCGAACACCCGCTCGTCCTCGACGATGCGTCCCGTCGGTGCCGTCACGCCCGGGTTGAACCCAAGCGAGTAGTGCGCAAGACGATACATGTTCGCGTCCTCGAAGGAGGCCATCCACGCACGGAAAACATCCGCCTCCGCTCCCCCTTTGATGGAAGTCACCACCCCGCCCTCGAGTTCGAGGCGGATGGGTTCCCGAAGAATCCCGAGCTGTTCCGGCGGAAAGACCGCTCCGTCGAAGACCAGCGTGCCGCCGATACTCTCCTCCTCGGGACACCAGCTCACCTGGCCACCCAGCATGATGGGATATCCCTTCTTCGTGGCCTTCTCCCCGGAAAGGCGCACTTTCCTGCCCCGGTTGTATCCCACGAGATCGGTCCCCCTCGCGGTGCGCACCTCCACCTTGTCCGCCCCCTCGAGCACCTTCTGGAAATGCCGTCCCAGCTCGACCATCAGGTCGTACTCCACTCTGGTGATACAGTTCACCATCATTCTGACGTCCATCCCCGTAAGGTTGATGTAGCGACATCCGGCCTTCAGTGCATCGCGCCAGCTCTGGGAGTGCATGACCGTCGCGTAGGCGAACTCGATCCAGATGTCCGCCGCCGCAGTGGCCGCCGCCATGGGCGGCGTCATCTCGCTCGCGAAGGTCTGGAGCGGTGTCGGATAGTACAGGAGAACCGGTATCGCGGAGACGGAAAACGCCGCTTCCGCCACCGCCTCGGCCACTCGGCGGTCCCCCGAACTGTCGCAGGTGATCACTACGGTCTCGCCGGGACGGGCGAGCATGACATCCCGAACCAGCACGAGTGCCCCACGGGTCAGCTCGAACGAACAAAACGCCCCTGTCGGTTCAATACCGCTCTTGAATTCCACACTGCATTCCCCCTTCGATTCAGGCTCGTGTGCCTTCAACCGAGGACAATGCTAGCTGGCTCGACACCTCTCCACATCGGTGTAGCAGAACAACAAAAAGGGGGGTGACTGTTCGAAAAAGTGAGAACATATCCGGGAATGGAAACGGAATGGACAATCAATTCGAATACGGGATGTCCATTCCGTGGAGGAGAAGGGCGAGGTGAAGCTCAAGGCGATTCCTGCTGTCGGTCAGGTCGAGATCGAGCAGAGTCCGCAGGGATTCCATGCGGTATTTCAGCGTGTTGTAGTGGACGGAGAGATCCCTGGCGGTGTTCCTGCCGTTCCAGTTGTTTCGGCAGAGCGCTTCCAGTGTGGTGAGGAGTTCCGCGGAACGCCCGGGGTACCTCGTTTCGGCATCGAGCAGCGGGCCAAGCCGCTTCCGGACAAAGCGCTTCCCCTCCTCCGCGCCGCGGAGCCCCGCGAGAACGCGTTCGAGCCCCAGTTCGTCCCAGCGCACGCAGCGTCCCTCTCGATGCGTCCGCTCAAGGATGTCCAGCGTCTCCCTCGCCTCGGCGTAGCTTTCCCCCGCCTCGGCGAGAGTCCGCTTCACCGAGCCGAGGGCCGCACTCTGGCGGCACCCGGTCCGCTCCTCCACACGGGCACGGATCATCTCCACGGCGAGGACGATCCGCTCCGATTCCTCCGGCGCCGTCAGAGGAATCAGCAGTGCCCACAGGGATCCCATATCCGTCCACAGCGCACCGGGAAGAGCGGCCTCCACGAATCCCGAGAAAAAAGGCCGGCAGATCGGGATCGTCCTTCCCGGCCATCTCTCCGCCTTGTCCCCGGAAGCACGTCCGCCGGAAAGCAGGGCCACCAGAAGCGGCCCTTCGTGTCGCCATCCCACAAGCCGCGCTCTCGCCAGAAGTTCCGGCGTCTGCACACCCCTCCGGAAGAGCAGTTCCTGGAGAAATTCGTCCCTGTGCCTGGATTCCGCGGCAAGGAGAGCCAAGTTGTGCTGGGCGAGAATCATGATGGCCGTCTTGGCGTGGGCCAGCACAGCCTGTTCCAGAGGGGAAAGGGGCTCCCGTCCGGGGAGGAAGGAGAGAGAGCCCACCGCCCTGCCCGCTACGACAAGGGGCTCCTCCCCGCCATCCTCCCACCGCTCCCGAACATGCGCGGGCATTCCTGCGGAAAAGCAGCGCCGGCCCCGCACATGGTCCGCAAACGCGACGGGACACCCCGTGAAGGACTCGAACCCGTCCAAAATTTCCTGAACCTGGCCGCCTTCGGCGATGCGTTCCAGAAAGTGGTCCCGCACAGTACTCGATTTTTTCAGGATCTCGTATTGACGATTCACCAGCGCGGACAGAATCGGATTGATGATATCCACATGGTTGATTCGGGAAGGAACGTCGAGGAGGGGAAAATCAAGCGAATCCGCGAGTGAGAGCACTTCGTGAGGAAGTCTCCCCAGAAATCGCCCCACCTTGATGCCCAGTGCCGCAGCACCCGACCGTGCACACCCTTCCACCAGCGGGAGGAGTTCCAGAGGGTTCTTCGAAAAGAGGTAACCGGAGGAGATGAGCATCTCCCCTCCGCGAATCCAGCGATGCGCGTCGGGCACGTCGATGACCACCACGGTCTCCACAAAGCGCGTGGCGAGGCCTCTGGCACCAGCCAGCACGCCGATACCCGACAGTGCACTGAGCGAAAGTGTCTCTTCCACGGAAAGGGCCATGGTGCCGCTTCCACCTTTCTTCCCGGCCAAATTCCCGCCTTCACCACCTGCAGAAACTCCCTACCCCAATCGGAAAGACGACGGGAACGAGCTCCACCTACGACACCGCAGACGTTAGAATGTATAGTATACCCTTGGAGCGGTAAGGAAGCGGAGAAGAAAACACACCGAACGGAATCGGGAGGCAAGGATGAAGGAGGAAGAGCGATGCGACTCGGATACGTGATTCTGTATGTTCCCCATGTGGCGGAGACGGTAGCGTTCTACGAGAAGGCCTTCGGGCTCTCCCGGAGGTTCGTCCACGAGAGCGGGCAGTTCGCGGAAATGGAGACGGGGGCGACCGCCTTGGCCTTCTGCGCGGAGGAACTCATCGACACCATGGACCTGGCGGTGCGCCCCACCCGGCCCGAGGAAACGCCTCCCGCGGCGGAGGTGGCCTTCCTCACCGAGTCCGTGGACAAGGACTACGAAAGGGCGCTGGCGGCGGGGGCGGTCTCCGTTCTGGCGCCGGTGACGAAACCCTGGGGACAGACCGTGAGCTACGTGCGGGACAACAACGGTTTTCTCGTGGAGATCTGCAGCCCCGTCTCGGCCTGAGCGCACGCGGAACAACCGGCGCGCAGAAATACGCACCGCAAGGAAAGGATCGAAAAGACCGCCTTCGCGTTCTGCCTTGCGAAGGCGGTCGACCCCGGAACGACGTTCGCGGCTTTCTGCGTTTCTTCTCCGCGTCGCTATTTTTTGGCGGAGTTATCCGGGCTGTTTCTTCAGAGCATTTCTCCCCCGGATCATTTCTGCAGATGACGCCGGACGCGTTCGCCGTGGCGCTCCACGTAGGCGCAGCTCGGCTCGGCCCCGCAGGAGCGGCAGGCGAGATCGTAGGCGGAATTCCGGGTGCCGCAGGCGGAACAGGCATAGCGTTTTTCCACCTCCGCGAGCCAGGTCCGCCACCCCTCGTCGCGGATGCGGTTCAGATCCTCCCACAGCTCGGCCCGGTGGGGCTTCGCCGCCTGAAACTCCGTGAGCTCCGCGCAGGGATACTCCGTGCACTCGCTGCAGAACTCGACCCCGCGACCGGCGGCACAGGCCACGAAATCACAGTTCCGACAAACGGGCGCACGCTTGGAGGAGCGACACCCGAAACAGGCGACGTCCTCCGGTGTGGTCGAAAACATACGGGCGATCCGCTCCAACCGCACCGGATCCTCCGTGCTCGCGATGAACAGCGAGCAGGCACGGCAGTAAAGGCCGCACACGGCGGCAACTTCCTTGTCCTTCTCCTCGAAACCGGCAACCTGATCCTTCATGACTCATCCTCCTCCTCACTCGACGCGGCGCGACTTCTCCGTTCCCCCTGCGCGAACCAACAACGCGCTTCCGCAGAGTGCTCTCTACGCACACCGTTTCTCCGAAAGACCTGGGCGCCGCGCTGTTTTGGAATACGGCAACCGAGGTCACCACTGCCGGAAGACGCGTTTCCGTACAGCGCAAAGGTTTGCAACGACAGACAACCTTGCGACGCACTCCGTCACGCTCGCTTACGCCGGCGATGCGTCCCGTTCCTCCTGCGCAGAGGAAACCGTCAACTCCACGGGATTGCGCAGATTTTATTGGTGATTTTATTCACTTTATTCTCCTCGCTCCTTTTTGTCAATGATACATTTCTCTTTTTCCAACGAAATGCCCGGGAGGTTCGTTAAAACTAAAATCAATACAAAAACGCGCCACCCCTCACGAAGGGGCAGCGCGTTCGGCCAACACTGCGGCAGGTCATGCCGGTCTCCACTGTGTGGGTTCCGCCTCGGCCGCAGGGGTGGCGTCAGGCCACGAAACTGAACCGGCCAGGGAGCAGGGCGACGAAAAAACGCCCGCCCGGCGCACAAAGATCCCGGGCGGGCACGGGCGTCAGCGGGACCAGGCGGAAGAGGCCGCGGCGGCCTCGAGCATCCGGGTCAGCCCCTCGTCGGCGGCGGCGAGAGCGCTGTCCCACCGGGCGTAGAGAAATTCGTCGAGCAGCGCCTGGGCTTCCTCGTCGGCACCGTCTTTTTTGAGGCGCAGGTACTCTTTTTCCATGGTCTCCATGTCCTTGAAGAGACTCGCCTCGTAGGGGTCGAAGACGATGCGGAGCGGGGCGTGGTAGAGCTCGTAGGCGCCGAAGGCCATCTTCGAGATCTGGAAGAAGCGCGATCCCGCCTCGGGGGTGCTGTACCGCCCATCAATGGAGGAAGCCCCCGTGTAGAAGGGGATGAAGAGGCTGTTGCAGGGTTGCATGTAGGCGTGGAGCATCAGCCCCAGCTCGTTCGGCACGTCCGGCCGGGCCGAGAGGATGGCCGTGGCGGCGGTGATGCCCTCGAAAGCGTGGTGGCAGATCGCCCTGGGGAAGACGGAGACTTCCACGGTGTCCCCCTCGGGAAAGACAGTCATCCACTCCTGGCGCTCGTCCTGCGCGAGGGAGGTGCTGTAGTAGGGCATCTGCTTCAGCTCGAGCACCTTGCCGCTGGGGAGGGGGTAGGTGTCGTAGTGGTCCCGCACCAGGGGGAGCATGGCTGCGGGGGAAATGCGGCCGGAGATGCCCTGGAGCAGTTCCATGGCCCGACGGTACCGCATTTCCGTGTTGTACAGGGTCTCCGCGGCGGGGCGCTCCTCGAGTTTCTCGTTGTCCTCGGGGTACAGTTCGGTGGTGCCGTAGACGGCGCGGAAGTTGATCTTGCCCGTCACATCCTTGCCGATCCATCCCTTGGACTGGGCGAAGGAGAGCAGATCCTCCGCGGCGAGGTCGTAGTCGTCGGTGATCTGGAACTGGTTGGACCGGGCCGTGAAGGTGTCCCTGTACTGCTTGGCCACCCAGCGCTTTCCCGCAATCTCCACGATCCACAGCTCGTTCGGATCTCCGATCTCGAAGATGATGGAGTTCCAGGCCTGGCCGTACTTCTCCGTCAGCTTCGTGAGCACCTCCACGCCCTCCCGGGCGGTCTTCGCCCGTTCGAGGACGAGGCGCACATAGTCGTTGTCGTGGAGCCCCTTGTCGAAGGCGAGTTCGTCCCGGGTGGGGGCGTCGTTGTCCGCCACGGTGACCTGATGCTCGTTGATCCCCATTCCGTATCCCCAGCGCCCCGCGGAGCGGGAGCCGACGAACCGATAGGCGGTCTCCGCCTGGGGAATGTCGATGTAGGCGGCCTTGTAGGCGTCGGTGGCGGCGAAGGTGCCTCCCTCTTCCATGGCCACTTCGCTGAGGGTGTTCGGCCCGAGATCGCGGTTCTTGGCGATGAGGGTTCCCTTGCCTCCCGCGAGGGCCTTTCCGGAGGCGGCAAAGGTCGTGCACTCGCCCACGAACCCCGTCATCAGACGGTCCGCGGCATTGTAGAGCAGCACGTCCTCGTAGGGGACCCCCGCGCCGTCGGCCACGCCGCGCATCCACTCCACCTTGGCGGGGAGCACCTCCCGGAACAGTGCCTCCCGCTCCCGGGCCGCGGAGAGAACGGCGGTCCGGTCGGTTCCGCGCGCCACGGAAGCGTCATGCATGACGGCGAGATTGCCCGCCACCTCGCTCCGGTAGGCGATGCCGAAGCGCCACCCCTCCTCGTAGGCGGAGGGAACCTCCGCCCAAAGCGTTCCCGCGGCAACGCCCAACAGCACCAGCGCCGCCGGCACCACACCGATACCCCGTTTCCACCCGAATCTGCCTTCCATGAACAGGTCGCCTCCTTCGGTCGTCTGTCTGATGTGCCCGGTCTGTCCGGTTTCTTCGGCCACTCCGCGGCGCCCCTTTTCAGGTCGCCGCTCCGTCTCATCCCTCGTCCGCCACCTCCCCGGAGAGCGCTTCTTCTGGAAGGACAATGCGGAAGCACGTGCCTTTCCCCTCGGGTCCGGCGAAGCGCTCCACCCTGGCATCGAGCTGTTGCGCCAGCAGGTCGAGCAGGCGCAGCCCCGACCCCGATGCGGCAAGAAATTCCGCCGCCGGTTCGGCTCCGCCGCCCTCGGACACGGCCTCGCAGGCAAAACCGACGCCGTCGTCGGCAACGTCCACGAACACCGCGCCGTCCTTCCGGGCGATCCGGAGGGTCACTTCGCCGCCTCGTCCCTCGGGAAAGGCGTGTTTCACCGCGTTGGTCACCAGCTCGTTCACCATGAGCCCCACGGAGACGGCCCTTCTCGCGTCGAAGAGCACGCGCTCCGCCTCCGGAACGGACAGGCCGATCCGCCCTTCTGCGACGCCGTAACTGTCGAGCAGAGAGGTGCAGAGCCTGCGGAGATATCCCGCCAGATCCACCTCGTGGACACTTCCCGACCCGTAGAGCGCATCGTAGAGCACCGCCAGGGAGGCGATGCGACCCGCCACCAGAGCGAGGCTCTCTTTGACGGCGGGCACTTCGGAGCGGTTCGCCTCCAGGCGCACGAGGGACACGATGATGGCAAGGCTGTTCTTGATGCGGTGCTGCAGCTCCCGCAGAAGAGCGTTCCGCTCCTGCAGCGCCTCGGCCAACTCCTCCCCGGCGCGCCGCAGCTCCTCCTCCATGCGTTTGCGCTCCGTCACGTCCATCGCCAGGGCGAGCATGACCGGACGGCCGTCCGTCCAGGGAATGCATGTGACGGTGGCGGCGAAATGCCGTCCCAGAACGGGGCTCGCCACGTCGCGCCGCAGGGGAGCGCCCGGTTCGGCGGTGAGCTGCTCCAGGAAACAGAAGGGACAGACGTCCTCTCGGTCCTGGAGAGAACGATAACAGCACGTTCCCGAGAGATCCCGGCCGAAGAGTTCCCTTGTTTTGCGGTTCACGAAGAGCATCTCCCTGGTGGTCATGTCCACCACGAAGACCAGCTCCTCCAATCCGTCGAAGATGGAAAGGAGCTGGGCATGGCGTTCCAGGACGCGCTCTTCCTCGGCGCGCCGTTCCGTCACGTCCAGGGAGAAGCCCGCCGTGCCGAGAAGCTCTCCTTCGTCGTCCAGAATGGGGGTCTTGAAGGTCTCGAAGAGGCGCACCCCTTCGGGCGTCTGTACTTTCTGTTCGAAAAAGAGCCGCGTCCGCTCCTCCATGACCTTCCGGTCCTCCGCGAGATAGCACTCGGCAATCTCGGGAGGCCAGAAGTCATGCTCTCCACGGCCGAGAACATCCTCGGCGCTTGCAGCACCGTACATTCCGGCCAGCCCTTCGTTCGCGGCGAGATAACGCCCTTCCCTGTCCTTGAGCCAGAGCACGTGGGGCACGTTGTCGAAGACGGCCCGAAGGTACGCCTCCCGGGTGCGCAGGACATCCTCGGCACGCTTGCGCTCCGTCACGTCCGTCATGACGCCCACCAGGCCGAGAGGGCGCCCCTCTCCGTCCCGCACCACCGCCTTGGAAAAGAGAACGTGACGACGCGAGCCGTCCCGGTAGGGCACCGGACTTTCGTAGCGCTGGTTCCCACCCCGGGCGAGAAGATCCAGATCGGCCCGATGGTACACCTCCGCGAGCTCCGCCGGAGCGACATCGAAGGTCGTGGCCCCCAGGACATCCTCCCGGGCACGTCCGAGAAACGCGCAGAACGCGGCGTTGCACTCCCGGTAGACACCCTGGAGATCTTTGAAGAACACCGGGCTCGGCATCGCGTCGAGAATCGTGGCGAGCAGCGCCACCTTCACCGTCGGGAACGGCTCCGCCGTCTCCGATTCTGTGGACGGCGACGCGGAGCATGAGAGAACCCCGGAAAATTCCGTCTTCCGGTGGGGCTTTCCTTCGGTGGCGAGGACGAGCATTCTCCGGAGAGCCGCACAGAGCAGCGCCTCCCCCGCGCCCTTCGGCACGTACCCAAAGGAAGGGATGTCCTCGGTCCGGGCCACGAGTTCCGGAGGGACAGTTCCGAAGAGAAAGGCCAGAGGCGCGTGCGAGGCGAGAACCGCCATTGCCGCGGAGGTGCAGTTTTCCGGCACGTCGAGATCCAGCAGGATCAGGTCCGGCGAAGGACTGCGCTCCAAAATGTGCCCCGCCCGAAGGACATCCGGAACGGCCGTCACGGCAAAACCATTTCTCTCGAGCGTCGCAACCACACCCGGAGCCTCCCGAGGAGACGCCACGAGGAGGAGATTTCCGTTCTTCACACGATCCGCCCCCCTTCCCGTCCGTACCGAAAAAAGTTCCCGAAAAACCGCCGCACCGGCAAGGACCCGGCACTCGGACGAGCCATCCGTGGCCCCGAACATGCGCCGCTCTCCAGAAGCACGGGGCGGAATCCGGTCCCGGCAGGGGAGAGCTTTTCCGTCGTCTCCACTTTCCCCGGTGACCACTCCATCGTAGCACAAGGACCAGCCGAAGGGGAAGAAGTCGCGCCCGAAAAAACAAAAAGCCGGCGGCCACAAGGGCCGCCGGCTTGGTTCCGGTCCGGGTGCTGTTTTGGCTTCGGCGTGTTTCCTCCCGCTTCCGGCCCTCTCCGACCCCTCAGTCCGAAGAGAACCGGACGGAACGCACTCCATCGGAAGACGGCACGTCCGCAGGAAGGAAGAAGGCCTTCTCCATCGCGTCGATCAGTTCCCGCGCCGCGGCGGTGGGCGAAATGTCCCCCGTGAGAACGCGGCGCCGAATGTCCTCCCGGCAGGCGGCCACCGCGGGATTCTGCGCCATCCGGTTGCGGAGATGCTCCTCCGCCATGCTCTCCACCCAGGCCAGGGTCTGGAGATAGCGCCGCCGCTGAAAGAATCCCGATTCCCGCACCAGCCGCCGGAATTCGAGGACCACCTCCCAGATGTCCGCGATGCCCTCCCCCGTCAGGGCGGAGCAGGTGTAGGCCCGGGTGGTCCACCCCTCCGTTCCGGGCCGCAGGTAATGGAGAACCTGATTGTAGTCGGCCTGGGCGACGAGAGCGTTCCGACGGTTGTCCCCGTCGGCCTTGTTGACCAGAATCGCGTCGGCAAGCTCGATGACGCCCTTCTTGATCCCCTGAAGTTCGTCGCCGGCGCCGGTGAGCACCAGCACCAGAAAGAAGTCCACCATGGAGCGCACCGTGGTCTCCCCCTGGCCGACGCCCACGGTCTCCACCAGAACGACGTCGTACCCCGCGGCCTCGCAGAGAAGCAGCGTTTCCCTGCTCTTCCGGGTGACACCTCCGAGAGTTCCTCCGGAAGGCGAGGGGCGGATGAAGGCCCGGGGATGTCGGGAGAGCAGCTCCATGCGGGTCTTGTCGCCCAGGATGCTTCCTCCCGAGACGGAGCTGCTCGGGTCCACGGCGAGCACCGCCACCCGGTGCCCCCGGTCGCAGAGCAGGCATCCCAGCGCCTCGATGAAGGTGCTTTTGCCGGCTCCGGGCACACCCGTGATGCCCACCCGGATCGTCTCCCCCGTGTGGGGCAGAAGACGCCGGACCAGCTCCTGGGCGGGCTCCGCATGGCGAGGGGCATTGCTCTCGAAGAGCGTAATCGCCCGGGCGAGGATCATCCGGTCTCCCGCGAGAATCCCCGCCTCGTAGTCCTCCAGGGAAAGCCGCCTCGCAGGGGACGACGGAACGACGCAAGCGGCGGAGTCGGCCCCATTCCGCACGCCCTCGCGCCCGCGCATGACCCGGCAGGCGAACTGGGAACCCGCATCCTCGGGGACCCAGTCCGGCCTGTAGGTTTCATCCTGCATGATTCAAAAGGCCCTCGCCGCCTCGAGGCGTTTCGTGAGGATCTCCAGCATCTCCCTCGCCGCCGCGGGAATGACCGTGCCGGGGCCGTAGATCGCCGCTGCGCCGTGCTGCCGGAGAAATGCGTAATCCTGGGGCGGAATGACGCCGCCCACGATGACCATGATGTCCCCGCGCCCGCGCTTTTCCAGCTCCTCCACGAGCTGGAGAAGCAGCGTCTTGTGTCCCGCCGCGAGAGAACTCATGCCCACGATGTGCACGTCGTTGTCCACCGCCTGCTGGGCGGTCTCCTCGGGCGTCTGGAAGAGGGGGCCGACGTCCACGTCGAATCCCATGTCCGCGTAGGCCGTGGCAACCACCTTGGCCCCGCGGTCGTGCCCGTCCTGCCCCATCTTCGCCACCAGGATCCGGGGACGCCGTCCTTCGCGCTTCTCGAACTCCTCGGTCATCCGCCGCACCTCCGCGATGACCTCCTCGTCGGCGAACTCGCTGCTGTAGATGCCCGAGATGGAGCGCACCACCGCCTTGTGGCGCCCGCAGACCTTCTCCACGGCGTCGGAGATCTCCCCAAGGCTCGCTCGGGCCCGGGCCGCCTCCACCGCCAGTTCGAGGAGATTGCCCTCGCCGGTCTCCATGGCGCGGGTGACGGCATCGAGACACCGCCGCACCCGTTCGGGATCACGTTCGGCCCGGAGCTTTTCCAGCCGCCGGATCTGGGCGGCACGGACCGCCGAATTGTCCACCTCCAGGATGTCGATGGGATCCTCCTGGGCCAGCTTGAAGGCGTTGACCCCCAGAATACGCTCCCGGCCCGAGTCGATGTGGGCCTGGCGCCGGGCCGCGGCCTCCTCGATGCGCATCTTGGGAAGCCCCGTGTCGATGGCCTTGGCCATGCCCCCCAGCTGCTCCACTTCCTGGATGTGCGCCCAGGAGCGGCGCATGAGCTGGTCCGTCAGGCTCTCCACGTAGTAGGATCCGCCCCAGGGATCGATGACCTTGCACACGCTCGTCTCGTCCTGGATGTACAGCTGGGTGTTCCGGGCGATCCGGGCGGAAAAGTCCGTCGGCAGCGCGATGGCCTCGTCCAGAGCGTTCGTGTGCAGCGACTGGGTGTGCCCCAGCGCCGCCGCCATGGCCTCGATGCAGGTTCGGGCGATGTTGTTGAACGGGTCCTGGGCGGTGAGGCTCCATCCGGAGGTTTGGCTGTGGGTGCGGAGCGCCATGGATTTGGCCTTTTTCGGATTGAACTGCCGCACGATCTTGGCCCAGAGCATCCGGGCGGCCCGCATCTTGGCCACCTCCATGAAGGCGGCACTGAAATCGGCCCTGGCCTTGTGCTGCGCGAGAGGGCCCATGTTCGCCAGAAACACCCGGAACGTCCTGCCGGTACGCGCCGCGGCCTCCTCGGTGCGCCGCCGCAGGGCCTCGTACTTCTCGGTCCACCGGTGGGGACGGAGAGGCGAGACCACGACATCCCCGGAAAAGCCGTCGTCCAGCACCTCCCGCACCTCGCTCAGCGAGGCTCCCGCGAGAAACGCCTCGACGAGGGCATCCAGAAACGCGCCGGGAGGCCCGCTCACCTGGTCGAGAAGCACCCCCAGACGCTCCCGGCAGAACAGGTCGTCCATCAGCTCCCGATAGGCCGCAACGGCCCTCCGCCGGCTCTCCCGCACCGCCGCCCGGTCCGTCTCGGGAAGAGGAAGCGGCGTCTCCGAGAGATTGGCGTACATGTTCACCCCCACGGCCCGGTCCGTCCGGAAGTCCAGATTCTTCAGGCGCTCCGCGAAAACGTCCCCGATCTCCCGCTGCACCAGGCCGGACTGGAGTGCCTGCACCATGCCGCCCTCGGCCTCGATGCGCTGCAGGAAATCCCAGGCCCGCTCCGCGAGCTGCTGCGTCAGCGCCTCCACATACCAGGAGCCACCCGCGGGATCCAGGGGCTGCAACAGGTGAAACTCGTCCCGGAGAAGGAGCTGCATGTTCCGGGCAATGCGGCGGGACAGCCCCTCGGGAGGGCGGACCGCCTCGTCGAACCACCCCACGTGCATGCCCTTCACTCCTCCCACCACCGCCGAGAAGGCCTGGGTGGAAGCGCGCAGCACGTTCACGTAGGGATCGTAGATCGTTGTGGTGAAGCGGGAGGTGCTCGCGAAGAGGTCGATCCGACAGGCGTCCCCGCTTCCTCCGAAAGCCTGGACGATCTGCGCCCAGAGCATCCGGGCGGCCCGCAGTTTGGCGATCTCCATGAAAAAGTTCGCTCCCTGGGAGAAGCAGAAACGCATCTGCGCCGCCGCGGTGTTCACGCCAAAGCCGCGACGCAGGAAGGCGCGCACGTAGGCGATGCCCGTCGCCATGGCGCAGCCCAGTTCCTGGACGGCACTTCCGCCGCCCTCGTGGTACACGTCGCCGCGAACCATGACGGTTCGCAGGCGGGGCATGCGCATTTTCGCCCACTGGGTCACCAGCCCCATCTCGTCGTAGAGCGCGTCGAGGGGGCAGGAAAGGGTTCCGTCCAGCGCCAGCGCACCCAACGGATCCGCTCCGATGCATCCGGAGATCCCCTCCAGCAGGGCCGCCTCGCCCCGGGCGCGAAGCCGTGCGGCGAAGAGCGCCAGAATCGGCGCCGCCGACTCGCCGCCGTAGAGATGCACCTCCCGGCCGCGCAGCTCCACGCCGTCCAGCAGCGCGTCCATATCGCGCAGCGTGGCGAGGGAGACGCCCCCCTCGTCCTCGAAGGGACACCCCTCGTCCGGCACGTCCAGGCAGCGGAGGGTCGCCCCGTCAAGGGCGATGTGGACCGCCGTGGCACCCGAGGCCAGCTCCTCCCGGAGAAGTGCGTTGGTCCGTTCCGGAAGAGCGTCGCCGCACTTCTGGGCGATGGCCCATCCGCCCCGGACGTAGCCCAGGGGATCCGTGCCGCGCAGATAATCCGCCGCGCCGGGGAACGTCTCCGCCTGCCCGGAGAGCGGCGCGTTCTCCTCCGTATAGAGAGGCTGGAGGGAAATGCCTTCGTAGGTCCGCGTGACGAGACGTTTTTCGAAGGGAGCACCCTTGAGGGCCGCCTCCGCTTCCTTCCGCCACTCCTCGTAGGAGACGGAGGGAAATTCCTCGAAGGAAACGGGAGGGCTCGTTTCAGTTCGCACCTGCTCTTCTCTGTCCATACACAACATCCTTCCTGAGCGACTCGTCTTCAGAGATCTCCGGAGCCGACGCCCGGGCGGACGAAAAAAGGCCGCCCTTTCGCGGCGGCCCTGCATAACAACATCTTAGAGGGAGTCCTCCCTCTTCTTCCAACGGCGTCCGCCCGCGCAGACCTGAGTTGTACCCGCAGACCGGTCTCCTGACTCCCGTTCATCCTACTTCCGCGTCTTCCCGAAGTCGCCTTCAGTGACCTGTGCGGGTTCGTCCCGGTTACAGTGGCGAGGCCGTTCCGGATTTTCACCGGATTCCCGTGCATCTGCAAGCTTTTGTTTCACTTGTCCGGAACATCCTACGCTTTTTCAGGGAATCGTGTCAAGGCACGACGCATTTTTGTGCGGCCGGACAGGAAGCGTGTCACCCCTGAGCGGGACGATGAACATGTCACCCATGACGAACAGGGGCGACGTCTTCATGAAGACGAAGGAAGCGCGGCGGTTACTGGTGATCGGACAGGCATCCGCCGGAAAGACCACGGTTCGGGAGGCTGACGAAAGGCACCCCCGCACAGAAAACTTCCGGGAAACATTCCTTCGCTGCTGTCGCCGCTGCGCGTACGGCATCGCCCGTGGCATTTCCGCACGAGCCTGCGGATTCGGGCACCGCTCCACCGGGTCGGACGGCAGGCGAAAAAGAGAGTCTTTGGAACGATCCGCCAGACCTCTTGAATTGAGCAGAAAAATTGCACTAGTCTTTGACTTGACACGCCATAGCAACATTGCCACAATAACCGCACGCTGCCGTATCGGCATACAATCAAACGACGTCAGGTGCTCGGGAAGTCCGGTGAAAGACCGGCGCGGACCCGCCACTGTAACCCCGACGAAACCGCGAAGCCACTGGTTCCGGCCATTTCGGAACCGGGAAGGCGCGGATGGAGGATGAAGGGGAGCCAGGAGACCGGCCTGACGACGAGAAGAGCGGCATTCCGCGGAGATCGGATGCCCGCTTGGGGACGCGCATCTTCCCGTCGACGCGGGCACCGAGAGAGTCGAATGCCACAGGAAGGAACGCAGCGTCGTGCCCAGGGGGCCTCATCCGCGAGGCCCTTTTTTCGTACCCATCGATCAGGCTGTTAAAAACCGAACATTCTAAAATACAATGTTTTTGTATGTTTAGATCAAAAAATTATAGACAATTTTTGCCCCCGGGACATGCACCGTGAAACAGGGGGATGTTCCGGGAAAACCCCGGAAACGCGAAGTAAAACGGCTGTGGTGCCACAGCCGGGTAAGACGCGGGAGAAAGCACACTGCGGCGCGGAGCGGAAGCACGGAAAGGGGGTGGCGACGGAAATACGGTGTGCGTTGGAACAGAATGAACGAAGGCGGCGAAGAAAGATGTTCCGGCGGGCGGGGGAACACGAGGCAGAGCCGGAAGAGCCGGAACGAAACGGTGCGACCGGAGGCGGAGCGCCAGAGACGCTCCCGCGTCGGCCCGGCCCCTTCGCCGGAGAAACGGAAGGACCGGAGAGCATCGGGCTCTCCGAAAGCGGAGATGCAGCAAAAACGAGATGCATACGAAGGGTGGGAAACGACATGGGTTTTTCCGTGGCACAGAAGATTCTCCAGACCCATCTGGTCGAGCTGGAACAGCCCGACGCGAAAACCGGAAGCCGCGTGGGCATCCGCATCGATCAGACCCTGACCCAGGACGCGACGGGCACCATGGCCTGCCTCCAGTTCGAGGCCATCGGCGTGGAGAAGGTCCGGACGGAGCTCTCCGTGAGCTACGTGGACCACAACATGATTCAGGAGGATTTCCGCAATCCCGACGATCACCGCTATCTCCAGGACGTGGCGGCCAGATACGGCATGCTCTTCTCCCCCGCGGGAAACGGCATCTGCCACCAGGTGCACCTGGAGCGCTTCGCCAGGCCCGGAAAAACGCTTCTGGGCAGTGACTCCCACACACCCACCGCCGGAGGCGTGGGCATGCTCGCCATCGGCGCGGGCGGCATGGACGTGGCCCTCGCCATGGCGGGAGAACCGTTCTACACGCCGCTGCCGAAGATCACCCTGGTGCGCCTCTCGGGAGAACTCGCCCCCTTCGTCTCCGCCAAGGACGTTGTCCTGGAGGTACTCCGCCGCCTCACCGTCAAGGGAGGCGTGGGGCGCATTCTGGAGTACGGCGGCCCCGGCGTGGCGGGGCTTTCGGTCCCCGACCGGGCCACCATCACGAACATGGGGGCCGAGACGGGGGCGACCTCGTCCCTCTTCCCCAGCGATGACGTGACCCGGGCATGGCTCCGCGCCCAGGGGCGCGAGCACCAGTGGGTGGGGATCACCGCCGACGCGGACGCCGTCTACGACGAGGTGCTCGACATCGACCTCTCCACCCTGGAGCCGCTGGTGGCCCAGCCCTTCCAGCCCGACCGGGTGGTGCCGGTGCGGGAGCTCGCAGGGCTTCCCGTGGATCAGATCATGTTCGGCTCCTGCACGAATTCCTCCCTCCGGGACATCGCCGCCGTGGCCCATCTGCTGAAAGGACGGGCCGTCACACCTTCGGTGAGCGCGGGTATCTCCCCGGGCAGCATCCAAGTGATTCTCGAGGCGGAGCGTCGGGGACATCTGGGCGCTCTGGTGGCCGCGGGAGTGCGCATTCTCGAATCGAGCTGCGGCGCCTGCATCGGCATGGGTTTCGCACCGCCCACGGAGGGCGTGTCCCTCCGGACGATCAACCGAAACTTCCTCGGCCGCTGCGGCCACAAGACGGGCCAGGTCTATCTGGTGAGCCCCGAGGTAGCCGCCGCGTCGGCCCTGACGGGAACGCTGACGGACCCTCGGGAACTCGCGGCGAAGCTGGGGCTCCCTCCCTTCCGGTTCGAACTGCCGGAACAGCTCGTCCTGAACGACAGCCGCTTCGTCGCCCCCAGCGCGGAGCCGGAAAAGGTGACCATCCGCCGGGGCCCCAACATCGCCCCTCTCCCCGCCATGACGCCCCTGCCGGAGATTCTGGAGGGAGAAGTGCTCCTCAAGGTGGGGGACGACATCACCACGGACCACATCATGCCCGCCGGGGCAAAGGTGCTTCCGCTCCGCTCCAACATCCCCGCTATCTCCAGGCACGTCTTCGAAGTGGTGGATACCACCTTCCCCGACCGGGCGCTCGCCTCGGGAGGCGGTTTCGTGACGGGAGGCGCCAACTACGGTCAGGGGTCGAGCCGGGAGCACGCGGCTCTGGCGCCGCGCTACCTGGGCGTGAAGGCCGTGCTGGTGAAGAGTTTCGCCCGCATCCACCTGGCGAACCTGGTCAACTTCGGCATTCTGCCCCTGGTCTTCGTGGACCCCTCAGACTACGACGCACTGGACCAGGGGGACCGTCTCTCCCTGCGCACCGCCGCGGTGCGGGCCGGGGAGAGCTTTGCCGTGCGCAACGAGACGAAGGGGAAGGACATGCGCTGCACCACCCCCGTGGCCGAGGAAGATCTGGAGATCATCCGGGCTGGAGGCAAGCTCAACGCGGTGCGCCTCGCCCGGGGTGCCTAGAGTCCGCGACGCACGCGGAACGAGGCTTCCGCTCCGGGAGCGTTCTCCCGGCGACGCGGGCATTTCCGGTACGAAAACGGCCTTCCGCCGTTTGCGTGGAACACGCGACAAGGGCGCATCACCGACGCTCCCCGCTGCCCCGGGGACGCACACCAGAGAAAGAGCACGAGGAGGAGAGATCAACCATGGGAAGATTTGCGGATCTGGAACTGAAGCACTACGCAGAACCCGAGCGGGGTGACCGCATCGACTTTCGCGACGGCGCGCTCTGTGTGCCCGACGAGCCGGTCGTGCCCTACATCGAGGGGGACGGCGTGGGCGTGGACATCACCCCCGCAATGAAGAGCGTTCTCGACGCGGCGGTGACAAAAGCCTACGGCGGCAAACGCCGCCTCGCCTGGTGGGAGATCTTCGCCGGCGAAAAGGCCATGAACCTCTACGGCACGGCCATTCCCGACGATTCCTTCGCGGCGCTCCGCTACTTCCGCCTCGGCATCAAGGGCCCCCTCACCACGCCCGTGGGCGGCGGCTTCCGGAGCCTCAACGTGGCCTTCCGCCAGGTACTCGACCTGTACGCCTGCGTCCGCCCCGTGCGCTGGTTCGACGGCGTTCCCGCGCCGCTCAAGCGCCCCCAGGACGTGGACATGATCATCTTCCGGGAGAACACGGAGGACCTCTACGCGGGCATCGAGTGGGAAGAGGGAACGCCGGACTGTCTCAAGGTGATCCGCTTCCTCAAGGAGGAGATGGGGGCCACGGGATTCCGCAACGACTCGGGCATCGGCATCAAGCCCATCTCCGTCACGGGAACGAAGCGGCTGGTGCGCATGGCGATCCGCTACGCCATCGACCACAACCTTCCTTCGGTGACGCTGGTCCACAAGGGGAACATCATGAAGTTCACCGAAGGCGCCTTTCGCAAGTGGGGATACGAGGTGGCCGCCCAGGAGTTCGGCGACCGGTGCGTCACGGAGGAGCAGGTGGAGAAGGACTTCGGCGGCAAGGTCCCCGCGGGAAAGATCGTCGTCAAGGACCGCATCGCCGACGCCATGTTCCAGCAGATCCTCCTGCGCCCCAGCGAGTACAGCGTGCTCGCCATGGCGAACCTCAACGGGGACTACATCTCCGACGCCCTCGCCGCGGCGGTGGGCGGTCTGGGACTGGCTCCCGGAGCGAACATGAACGACGAGATCGCCTTCTTCGAAGCCACCCACGGCACGGCCCCCAAGTACGCCGGGCAGGACAAGATCAATCCGGGCTCCCTCATCCTTTCGGCGGTGCTTATGCTGGAGCACCTGGGGTGGCAGGAGGCGGCGGATCTGGTGGTGACGGGACTCGAGCGGAGCATCAGCCGGGGCGTCGTCACCTACGATCTGGCCCGCCAGCGCGAGGGTGCCCAGGAAGTGAGCTGCTCCCGCTTCGCCCGGTCCGTCGTGGAATCCATGTAGCCACACCTCATCGCGTCGCGGAGTTCCTCCCGGACCGCGATGCTTCCTGCGCGGGAGAGCGTCTCCGAGTCCCCTCCGGAGGGGGCTCTCCCGCGCCTTTTTCGACTGCAAGGAGATGATCGATATGGCCATGCTCCGACGACCCGCCCAGGCGGGAACGCTGGAGTCCTCGGACTGCCTCGTCTCGGTGGCTCCCTCGGAAACTCGGGAGCTCGACCACCGCGGCGCGGGAGCCACCTTCTTCGCCGGACGGACCCGGGGCCTCGTGAACGATGTGCTCGACAGCCTCGGCATTTCCGGCGCGACCGTGACCATCCAGGACCAGGGAGCATTGGAAGTGACCCTCCGAGCCAGGCTGGACACGGCTCTGGAGCGCGCAAGCAGGGAGGAGGATGTGGCATGTCCAAGGCAGTAGTGCGGTCCATGCTCTACATTCCGGGCAACAATCCGGGCATGATCCAGCAGGCATCCGTCTTCGGGGCCGACAGCATTCTCCTCGACCTGGAGGACGCGGTGGCCCTTTCCGAAAAGGACGCGGCGCGGCACCTCGTCTGCGGCTTTCTGCGGACCCTCGACTTCGGGGACATGCTCGTCACGGTGCGGGTGAACGGCGCGGACACCCCCTTCTTCGCGGAGGACCTGCGCCGCGTCGTCCCCTGCCGCCCCGACGCGATCCGCCTTCCCAAGTGCTCCTCTCCGGAGGACGTGCGCGCCGCGGAGGCCCTGCTCGCCGAGATCGAAGCGCAGAACGGCATGGAGCCGGGAACGGTGAAGATCCACGCCATGCTGGAGACCGCCCGGGGCATCGCCGAGGCCGGGACCGTCGCGACCTGCTCGCCCCGGGTCACCGCCCTCACCCTGGGCGGACAGGATCTCACCGCGGACATGGGCGTGGAGAAAACCCGGGAGGGAGACGAACTTTTCGTCGCCCGGAGCCTGGTGGCCCTTGCGGCGCGGGCGGCTGGCATCGATGCCTTCGACACGATCTGGGCCGACGTGAACGACAACGAGGGGCTCCTGGAGGAGACCCGCCGCGTGGTGGGGCTCGGCTTCACCGGCAAGGCGGCCATTCATCCCGGGCAGATTTCCTGGATTCACCGGGCCTTCGTGCCCGACGCGAAGAAAGTGGCCGCGGCGGAGCGCATCGTCGAGGCAGCAGCAGCGGCGGAGCGGGAGGGGCGGGGCGTGGTCTCCGTGGACGGACGCATGGTGGACGCGCCGGTGGTGCGTCGGGCGCGGCACACGCTGGACATGGCCCGCCTGGCCGAACTGGAGGTGGAGTGACATGAAGATGCTCGTCAACGCCGCGGGGCGTCCCGTCCCGTCGGAACTGCCCGGAATCGGGCCGCTGTTGCCCTATCGCGGACCCTGGGCGCGCCTTGAGGCGGGAGATATGGTCCCCCGGATTCTGCCTCCCCTCCGGGGAGAACCGCCCCGAAGGTCCAAGGTGGCGCCCTCTCTGCGGGCCGCCATGGAGCGGGCGGGACTCGCGGACGGCATGACCCTCTCGTTCCACCACCACCTCCGAAACGGCGACGCCGTACTGCCCCTGGTGCTCGCGGAGTGCGAACGCATGGGGCTGAAGAATCTCTGCCTCGCTCCCAGCTCCCTCACCGACGCCCACGAATGCGTGGCGGACTACGTGCGCCGCGGTGTGGTGAGCCGGATCCACACCTCGGGGGTGCGCGGCAAGGTGGGCAAGGCCATCTCCCGGGGAGAGGTACCCGTTCCCGTGATGATCCGCAGCCACGGCGGACGCGCCCGGGCCATCGAGGAGGGGAGCATCGCCATCGACGTGGCCTTTCTCGCCGC
>DIMS01000025.1:29541-29737 GCA_002425685.1 Synergistaceae bacterium UBA5560
CCCGCCACGCCCGCCACGTCATCGCCGTGACGGACAACCTGATGACGTCGTCCCTGACGCACATCTCCATCCCCCAGTACCTGGTGAACCAGATCGTGGTGGTGGACAACCTGGGCGATCCCGGCAAGATCGCCTCCGGCTCCGCCCGAATCACCCGGAACCCCGTGGACCTGAAGATCGCCCGCGACGCCTACCG
>DIMS01000025.1:29777-30186 GCA_002425685.1 Synergistaceae bacterium UBA5560
TCGCCGTGGCGGCCTACGTGCGGGACTACATGCGGGAGAAGGGCATCAGGGGAAGCTGGGGATGCGGCGGCATCACGGGGTACATGGCGTCCATGCTCGAGGAGGGGCTTTTCGACGCCCTCTACGACGTGCAGAGCTTCGACGCCGCCGTGCAGGACTCCCTGGTGCGCTTCCGCAACCACATCGAGATCGACCAGTCCTGGTACGCCAATCCCCTGAACCGGGGATGCGTGGTGCACGACCTGGACGTGGTCGTTCTGGCGGCGCTGGACGTGGACACGAGCTTCAACGTGAACGTTCTCACCGGCCACGACGGCGTTCTTCGGGGCGCCTCGGGAGGGCACTGCGACACCGCCGCGGGGGCCAAGCTCTCCGTGGTGGTCCTTCCCTCCTTCCGGGGAGGCGTCTG
>DIMS01000025.1:30206-30471 GCA_002425685.1 Synergistaceae bacterium UBA5560
ACGCCATCGTCACCGAACGGGGCATCTGCATCAATCCCCTCCGGACGGACCTGCGCGAGGCGGCCCGGAAGGCGAAGCTCCCCGTCAAGGAGATCGCCGACCTCAAGGCCGAGGTGGAGGGCCTGACGGGAAAGGCCGAGGAGGCTCCCCTTCCCGACCCGAAACCGGAGAACGTGGTGGCGCTCATCGAATACCGGGACGGCACCATCCTGGACAGCCTCTTCCGCATTTCCTGAGGTGGCCCGGAACTCCTGAAGCCCTGAGA
>DIMS01000065.1:0-317 GCA_002425685.1 Synergistaceae bacterium UBA5560
GTGCCCACCTCCACATCCACCCGGCCGTGAAGGCCGAAGTGGTCCACGATGCCCCGTCCGCCCCTGCCGAGAACGCCTTCACCGTGGGCGTCGTCCACCACGACGAGCACGCCCCGGTGCTCACAGATGTCCACGATCTCCGGCAGGCGCGCCACATCTCCGTCCATGGAGAAGACGCCGTCCGTGACCAGAAGGGAACGCCCCTTGACGTCCCGATTCTCGTCGAGCTTTTGTTCCAGGTCCGCCAGGTCGGAGTGGGCGTAACGCACCACCTTCGCCCTGGACAGGCGGCAGGCGTCGATGATGGAGGCGTGGTT
>DIMS01000065.1:421-560 GCA_002425685.1 Synergistaceae bacterium UBA5560
CCGCCCCCTTGAAGGCGGCGAGTTTCCGCTCCAGTTCGATGTGCGGGCTCATGGTCCCCGCGATGGTGCGCACCGCACCGGGGCCCACGCCGTAGGCGTCCACGTACTCCTTCACCTTCGCGACCAGCCGTGGGTCGTT
>DIMS01000065.1:632-767 GCA_002425685.1 Synergistaceae bacterium UBA5560
AGACCCAGGCTCCCTGGGGGCTCTCGATGGTGCGGATCGTTCCGTAGAGCCCGGCCTGTTTCATCGCGTCGAGTTCTTCCGTGAGAAAGGACATGGGAACGGCCATGAACATCACTCCCTGTCGCGTTTCGTTTT
>DIMS01000065.1:797-62399 GCA_002425685.1 Synergistaceae bacterium UBA5560
TGTGTCTTCTCCAGTATGAAAAGAGAAGAGAGGGGGTGTCAATGGCGTATAATCGAAGGGGTTTTCGTATAATCGGCGGGGAAAAAATATAACGGAACCGAACGGAAACGAAGGGAGAACGAGCACATGGCGGGGGTGAACGGGGGCGATGGCACGAAGGAGAGCCTTTCTCTCGAAGAGCTGGCGGCGGGCATGAGCGGTGATACCTCCGCTCCCTACTATATTGCGGAGGTGCTCCGGGAGGCCATCTACCGAGGCATGCTGGAGGAGGGGCAACCGCTGCACCAGGCGCAGCTCGCCCAGCGGCTCGGCGTGAGCCCCATTCCCCTTCGGGAGGCGCTGCGCCTTCTCGAGACGGAGGGACTCGTGCACTTTCAGGGATACCGCGGGGCCGTCGTGACGCCGCTCTCTCTGGAGGAGGCGGGAGAGCTCTACGAAATGGTGACCGCCCTGGAGACGCACCTTCTGCGCATCGCCTTTCCGCGCATCACCCGTCGGGTGGTGGAGGACGCGGAACGGACACTCCTCTCGATGGAGAACGAGCGGGACTGTCTCAAGTGGCGAGATCTGAACCAGATGTTCCACAACCTCTTCTACGAGCCCGCGGACCGACCGCTCACGCTGGACGTGCTCGCCCGGCTCCGGCGGAAGACCGACCGGTACATCCGCATTCATCTCGCCTCGATGCGGGACGAGTCCCAGCGGCAGCACAAGGAGATTCTGAACGCGGTGGAGGCCCGGGACTGCGAGGCCGCCATCGCGGCACTGACGGCTCACCTGGCTTACACGTCCAACGATCTCCAGTCCTGTATGCGGCTGGAACATGCCGCGGACAGGCGGCGGGTTCGAGGGGGCTGAGGTGCCTCCGGCCAGGGGCGGGGGAAAGGTCGCACCGAAAGGACGTTTGCGTTCAGAAAAACGATCGGACGGGTGAACGTGGAGGATGGAAAGGAGACTGCCCGTGAAACCGAAGGTTCTCGTGACGCGCAGCATTCCCGAGGCAGGGCTTGCCCTGCTGCGGGAGCGGGTTGATCTGGAGGTCGGCCCCTCCCNNGCTTCTGGCGAAACTGTCCCTCTTCGACGGCGTGCTCTGCCTCCTTAAGGACCGCATGGACCGGGAGGCCCTGGACGCAGCGACGCGCCTCAAGGTACTGAGCAACTACGGCGTCGGCTACGACAACATTGATGTCCCCTACGCGACGGCGAAGGGCATCGTGGTGACCAACACGCCGGACGTGCTCACCGAGGCCACGGCGGACATGGCCTTTGCGCTCCTCCTCGCCGTGGCACGGCGTCTTTCCGAGGCGGAGCGCATCGCCCGGAAAGGGAAATGGGCCTGGGCGCCGGACTTTCTGTTGGGTGCGGACCTGCACGGCGCCACCCTCGGCCTGGTGGGGTTTGGTCGCATCGGCAAGGCCGTGGCCCGGCGGGCGAAGGGGTTCGGCATGCGGCTCCGCTACACCCTGGCCCGTCCTTCCGCCGAGGGGAACGAACTGGGAGCGGTGCACGTGCCGATTCTCGAGGACCTTTTGGCGGAGAGCGATTTCGTCAGCCTGCACGTGCCTCTGGTGGCGGAGACGAGGCGCTTCATGAACGCGGAGCGGTTTCACCGGATGAAGCCCGGGGCGATCTTCGTCAACACCGGCCGGGGCGGCCTGGTGGACCAGGAGGCGCTTGCCCGGGCGCTGAACGAGGGATGGATCGCCGGAGCGGGGTTGGATGTCTTCGATCCGGAACCGCTTCCCGCGGAACACCCTCTCTTTCGGGCGAAGAACCTTCTTCCGGCGCCGCACATCGGGTCCGCCACGCCGGACGCCCGGAACGGTATGGCGGTCTGCGCCGCCACGAACCTCCTTGCCGTGCTGGAGGGACGAACGCCACCGAATCCCGTTCCGGCCTGAGCCTCGGCGTGCGCTTCGGCCTGAGCGCGAAACGGACAGGGCGGTCTTTACGGAGGCGTTTTTGCGGAGGCCTTTGCGCTGCGTCGTCGAAGGGGGCGTCGGGCGCGCTTGTGTTCCGACTTCCTTAATGTGGTTTCCGTTCGGCGCACGAAAGCAAGAAAAACCGGGGGGATCTCGATGCACGAGATCCCCCCGGTCGTCATTCCTCGTGACGCTCTGAAAAGGGCGGAGCGTCAGCGAATGGCGTAGAGAACCCCCTCGGTGTCGCCGAAGAGGAGCAGTCCGTCCACAAGGACGGGGGCAGTCACGATCTCGCCGCTTGCCTTGTACGTCCAGAGTTTCCGACCGGAGCGCGCGTCCAGGGCGTAAAGGTTCCAGTCCGTGCCGCCCACGAAGACCACGCCGTTTGCGTGGGCCGGGGAGGACGTCACGGGGCCGCCCGTCGCGAAGGTCCAGCGCACGGCTCCCGTTGCGGCATCGAGGGCGTAGACGTTTCCGTCGTCACAGCCCACGAAGAGCGCACCTCCCGCCACGGCAGGGGAGGAGGCGATGGGTCCCCCGAGAAGGGACTGCCACTTGGGAATGACCCCCTTGATCTGCACGGCGTAGACCTTGCCGTCGAAACTCGCATACCAGACCCAGCCGCCCGAAGTGGCGGGAGAGGCGTCCACGGAACCGCCAGTGTAGGCGCCCCAGGCTTCCTTGCCCGATGCGGTGTCGATGGCGCGGAAGCGGCCGTCGTGATCCCCGATGAAGAGGAGATTGTCCGCCACGGCGGCGCTCCCGGCGAACCAGCGTTGCCCCTCGAAGGTCCACTTCACGTTTCCCGACGCGGCGTCGAGGGCGTAGAGCGTCCCCGCGAAGTTGCCGATGTAGACCGAGCCGCCCGTCACGGCGGGAGAGGCGAAGATGGCGTCTCCCGTGTTGGTGCTCCACTTGACCTTTCCGGATGCGGTGGAGATGGCGTAGACCGTGCCGCCGTAGGTGCCGAAATAGGCGACGCCCCCCACGACCGCGGGTGAACCGAGGATTGAGCCGTCGGCCTTGAAGCTCCAGATGGGATTTCCCGTGCGGAGGTTCACCGCGAAAAACTCTCCTTCGGCATTGCCGAAGAAGACCACGTTCCCCACAACGGCGGGGGATCCTGTGATCTTGGAACTGGTGGGCAGCATCCAGGCGAGCTGTCCCGACGGCAGGGACGTCACCTGAAAATTCCCCGTGTTGCCCGGGTCGCCACGGAACTGGGGCACCGTGGTCCCCGCGAACGTGGGCAGGGCGAGGATGAGAAGAAACGCCGCGACAATGCACAATCGAAAGCCTCTGGCGCTCATGGTCGTACCTCCTTTCGAACTGCGTCGCCGAAAAGCGCGGCGACGGACCGGACATGACCGGCTTCCGGTGGTACGGAAAGGGTCAGGTCGGTACTTTTTCATACGTAGGAATATCATACTCCCCCTCGCAAAGGGAGACAACGCGCCATTTTCCCGGAGCGACGGCTTGCCGAAGCGAGGCGTCGTTCTTGTCACCGCCCGAGGGAGGTGCAGCGTCCCGCGAGCGCGAGGAGCGATTCCCGGACGCTCCTCGCCCGGTGTTCGTCCACAAGGGCGACGAGGCGGTCTCCGGCGAGGATTGTGGTCTCTCCCGAGGGAAGAATTTCGGCGGCGCCGCGGATGACGCTCACCAGGAGGCAGCGCCGGGGGAGGCGGATGTCCCGAATGCGCTCCCCGTCCAGAGCAGAGCCGGAGCAGACACTCACCTCCAGCAGAATTTTTCCCTCCGTCTCGGCCAGATAGTTCCGACGGTGCATCCGCCGGAGAAGGCGGGTGAGCAGCGACTCGTAGACGGGGCGGGCGCCGAGGAGTTCCGCCGTGACGGAGGCGACGAAGACCACGGCGGAGACACTCAGCAGATGGGAGAGGGAGCCCGTCATCTCCAGAATGAGGAGGATGCCCGTGAGCGGTGCCCGGACCACGGCGGCGAAGAATCCCGCCATGCCCACCACAAGGAAATTTACGATAACGTCGCTGCCTTGAGGAAAGAAGGGGGCGAAGGCCAAAGCGTAGACGCTTCCCACCGCTCCGCCTATGGCGAGCATGGGGAAGAAGATACCCCCCGGCGCGCCGGAGCAGAAGCAGAGCAGGGTGAAGGCGAACTTTCCTGCGAGCAGGATCGCCGCGGCGGAAAGCGGTGTACCGCCCGCGGCAAGATGTTCGAGCAGCGCGTGCCCTCCGCCGAGGATGAACGGCAGAAGGGGACCGACGAGCAGTGCTCCCGCCGCGGGAATCAGGATGCGGAGTTCCGGAGGAATCCGGAGCCGTTCCGCGTAGAAAACCTGTCCCTCCAGGACAAGGCGGCAGAAAAGGGCGCCGCACAGGCCGAGAAGCACTCCAAGGACGAGGAAATGTCCGTAGAAACGGAGGGGAAGATGCTCCAGCCGGGCGAAGTGAAGCACCGGCGAGAGGCCGAAGAAGCGCTTGGCCAGAAAATCCGCCGAGAGAGATGCCACCATGGCGGAGCCCAGAACGAAGGGCGAAAAGTTCTTGTGGACCTCCTCAAGGGCGAACATCACACCCGAGAGAGGGGCGTTGAAGGCGGCGGCAAGGCCGGCACTGGCGCCGGCGGTGACGAGGAAACGCTCTTCCACACGGTTTCTGCCGAGGAAACGGGAGAAACCCTTTGCCGCGGCGGCTCCGAGCTGCACCGACGGCCCTTCCCGTCCCAGGGAGAGCCCCATGCCCACCGCGAGGGCGCCTCCGACGAACTTGCCCAGGAGAACCCGTCCCCAGTTCATGGAGATCTGTCCCAGCAGTTCTCCCTCTACCTGAGGAATGCCGCTTCCCGAGAGGAGCGGCTCCGCCTTGACCATTCTCCCCAGCACGAGGGCACCGAGCATCCAGAAGGCGGCTACGAGAATTCCGGAGAAAAGAGTTCCGTCATGGAGTCCGGAGAGGACCGAGGCACCGAAATACTCTGCCTTCTGGAGGATGATGCGATAGAGGGTGGAAACGAGCCCCGCCGCGAGTCCCGCGGCAAGGCCCAGAAGCAGGAGGCGGAGCCGGAGGCTGCCGAAGTCGAGAAAGCGCGCCGCAGGTGGAGGCGCGGAATGTTCGTTCATGCGTTTTCTTTGCCTTTCGTCCGGGTGCAGGTATCACAGATTCCGTAAACGATGAGCTGTTTGCCCAGGACGGTGACGCCCTTGGGAACCTCGATGCGGGGAAGAGGCTGTCCCAGGAGACAGACCATGGCTCCGCAGGAAAGGCAGAGGAAATGAGGATGGTTGCCGGGGCATCCCGGCAACTCCGGGTCGGAGGCGCAGTAACGCCACTGGGCATCGATGCCCTGTGCCTTGTGAACCAGCCCGTGTTCCGTCAGGGATTCCAATGTTCGATAAAGCGTCACCTTGTCGCATTTCGGAATCTCCTCGGATCTGGCTGTGAGATCCGCGTGGGAGAGCGGGCGCCCCTCCCGGAGGAGCAGCACGAGCACTCCCTCCCGTATAGGAGTTGCCCGAAGTCCTGCCTGAAGCAGCATTTCCCGAGGCGTCACGTCTTTCCCCTCCCTTGCCGTACAGTTTCGCCGGACCTTGCATCCTACTGGAGGGTAACGCAAAAAGGGAGCCGGCGCAATGCGACCGGTCCCCCCTACGGAAAATTCTCTCTCAGCGGCGGGTGAATCCACACCGGGGATAGGTGCAGGGAGAGCAGGAGCGGCAGAGTCCGCCCACGCCCCAGGCGCGCACCTCCTTCTCCGTTGGAACGAGGCCGGCGAAGAGGCGGTCCAGGAGAGGATCGAGGGCGGTGCGCTCGTCGTGGACCACGCAGGCGGGAGCGCCCACCAGCGCCGTTTTGCCCGAGAAGGCAAGCATGAGCATGGAACCCGGAAGAACCGGAACGCCGCGGAAAACCACGGTTTCCGCGACGCTGCGAATGGCTCCGGGAGTGACGTCGTCGGCATCGACGCTCATGCCGCCGGTACAGAGCACGAGGTTTGCCCCCGCCTCAAGGAACGCCCGGATGGCGTCGGCGATTTCCTCCATGCGATCTCCGGCGATGCGCTGTCCAAGGATTCTTCCGCCGTAGGCTGCGACTTTGCGCTCCAGACGGGGAAGAAAGGCGTCCTTGTTTTTGCCGGAGCGGAACTCCTCGCCGGTAGTGACGAGTCCCACCGAGAGGGGAAGAAAGGGGTGCAGAGCCAGGGGTTTTGCCAGTGCTTCGGCCCGCTGCACCTGGATTTCCCGCACGGCGAGGGGCAGGACCCGAAGAGCTGCGACGCGCTCTCCGGAACGAACGGGAGTCAGCGGGGGCAATGTGGCGAGAATCCAGTCCGGATCATCGTTGATGGCGTCCACAAAGGTGGGGTCGAAGGCGAGAAGCCCCTCCGCGGTGGCGTGGAGTGCACAGCGTCCCTCGTCGGGGCCATCGAGGCGCAGTTCCGTTCCCCGAAGACGCCCGGCGAGGCGGATCGCCGCATCGTCCTCGTGCACCTCGTCCGGTTCGAGATCGAGGATGGAGAGGTGTTCCCGCCCCATGGCGCGAAGTTCGGGGAGGTCCTCCTCTCGCACGATCTGTCCTTTCTTGAATCGGGCTCCCTTATAGCCCGATGCAGGAACGATTTGGGTCAGGTCATGGGAAAGAGGCATACCGAGACAGTGCTCGACGGGAAGAACGCGAATCTTCATGGCTGATCTCCTCCTGCTGTGAAGACGTATCCTTGTGGTAGTATGGAAGATGCAAAATTTCTTTCCGAAACAGTCCATCCCCTTCCCCCCACTGCTTTCCGCACGTGGGAGATAAAGAAGGGAAGGAGACAGAGCCTGCAATGGAGTTGCAACTCGGGCCGGTTCATTATACTCGGGCACAAGGGGAGATGTCCATGCTGCTCACTACGGTGACGGATGATCTCTGCGGCAAGGCGGATCTGCTCGGAGAGTGCGGACTCGCCCTCTATCTGGAGACGCCGCGGGGAACTGTTCTTTTCGATGCGGGGAGCGGCACGACGATCCTGGGGAACCTGAGAGCCCTCGGCTTTTCGCCCTCCGGAACGGATGCTCTCGTGTTGAGCCACGGCCACGCGGACCACTCCGGAGGCGTGCCGCAGCTCCTCTCCGTCGGTCTTTCCTGCCCTCTCTGGACTGCTCCGCGCGTCACCGACGCTCATTATGCTCGCCGGGATGGGATACCGCGCTATATGGGACTGCATCTGGCTCCGGGGGCGCTGGTGGTGCACCCCGTGACGGAGCCTACGCAGGTCCTCTGCGATGTGTGGGCGTTCCCCGTTCCCGGGGAGAAGCGGGATCCCGATTTTGTTCCCTCCACGCCGCACCTGCTGTTGCGCGAGGGTGAGGAGTATGTCCCCGATCCCTTCGAGGACGAGCTATCCCTGGTGGTGGAGGGTATCTTCGGAATCAGCGTCATTCTCGGGTGCGCCCACGCGGGAGTGGTGAACATCCTTGAGGCGGCAGCGGCTTTTTTCGGCACCCGCGCCTTTTATTCCGTCTCGGGAGGCATGCATCTGAAGGGGCAGAACGCGGTCTTTCTGGAACGCACCGTGGAGACCCTGCGGAGCCGTTTCGACGTGAAACACTGGCGTCCCTGCCATTGTACGGGTTTTACCGCGGCGGCACGACTTGCGGAAGCGATGGAATCCGTGGAGTGGGCGGCGTCGGGAAGCCGCGTGGAACTCTAGGGGGAAAAGCCGACGGGATCGGGGTGTTTTTCAGGAAAGTCTCCGTGCGAAGGTGCTGCGACAGGCCCTGTCTCCGCGGTTCTACCGAGGGCGGAGAGGATGCCATGGTGCGGAAGCTCTTCGGACACATCCGGAAACAAAAACGAGGAAAGAGAGCAGAAGGAGGTTCGACGACATGAAAAAGCGCCTGGAAGGTATGCGGATTCTCATGTTCGTGGATGATGTCTACGAGGATCTGGAACTCTGGTATCCCAAGCTGCGCCTCGAAGAAGAGGGTGCCCGGGTGGTGGTGGCCGGCCCTGCGGCGGGCAAGGTCTACGACGGCAAGCACGGCTATCCCTGCAAGGCCGACACGGCCATCGACGACATGGCCGAGAACGATTTCGACGCTCTCGTGATCCCCGGAGGATTCGCGCCGGACAAGCTGCGCCGTCTCGAAAAAGTGAAAGATCTCACCCGACGTTTCCACGAGTCCGGAAAACTCGTGGCCCACATCTGTCACGCCGGGTGGATTCCCATCTCCGCGGGGATCATGAAGGGTTTCACCTGCACGTCCACGCCGGGCATCAGGGACGATCTGGTCAACGCCGGAGCGGTCTGGGTGGACGAACCTCTTGTCATCGACCGGAACATGGTGTCCAGCCGCCGTCCCGACGATCTTCCCGACTTCTGCCGGGGTATTCTGTCGGTGCTCACGGGAGAACCTCTGTAACTGGAGAAATCCGGAAGAGGGGGGAGGCAGCGTCCCGTCAGAATCTTCTTTGTCGAGGTAGCTCGAGAAATCCGGTAATGAGGGGAAGGCCCCCCGCATTACAAGCCTTGCGGAAGAGAGGCGACCGTGTGCCTCTCTCCGCGGAGAAACGCTGCCACCGGAGATGCCGCGAAGGGACGGAAGACGATGACCGCACCGCAGGCAAGCCCCATCACGCTTTCGCTGTTCGACCTCTATAAGATCGGCCCTGGACCGTCCAGCTCCCACACCATCGGCCCCATGCGGGCGGGAGGACATTTCCGGCGCGCCCTTGCGGCGCTCTCCGCGGAGGAACTGCTCCGGGGCGAGCGCATCGAAGTGCGACTCTACGGTTCCCTCAGCGCCACGGGGAAGGGACACGGCACGGACAGGGCCGTGCTGGCGGGACTTCTCGGCTTCGACCCGGAGCAGCGCGATGCCCGCGTTCTGGAGGATCTCGCCGAGGAGCCCAACAAAGCCCACAGGATCGCCGCGGG
The DNA here is from genome assembly GCA_002425685.1 of Synergistaceae bacterium UBA5560. Lineage (GTDB taxonomy): Bacteria > Synergistota > Synergistia > Synergistales > Aminiphilaceae > Aminiphilus. The sequence continues at coordinate 9,611 of DIMS01000065.1, forward strand.
AAACCGGGAGTTCCTCTTTTCCCTCAACGACATCCGCTACGAGGGGACGATCCACAATTTTCCCTGGAACAACACCCTGATCATCGCCCTCCGGGGAGGGAGAGGTCCTTCAGAAGAGGCCGAGACGATCCTTCGGCACGTGTACTATTCCGTGGGGGGAGGCTTTCTGGTCGTGGAGGGGGAAGAGGATCCTCCTCGTCCCGCTCCTCCCCACCTCTACCGCACCATGGAGGAATTCTGCTCCCTGCTGCGGCGCACGAACCACTCCCTGTCCGACCTGCTCCTCGACAACGAAAGAGCGCTCACCGACATGGACGCTGCGGAGGTTTCCCGTCGTCTGGACCGGATTCTGGACGTCATGGAGGCCGCGGTGGACCTGGGACTCCGTACCGAGGGCGTCCTTCCCGGCCCCATCGGGTTGCGACGGAAGGCGCCTATCCTCTTCCGCCGGAGCTACTCCCTGCAGAGCGACCCCAATCACGCGGTGGTGCTGCTCAACGCCTACGCCCTTGCCGCCGCAGAGGAGAACGCCGCCGGGCACGTGGTGGTTACGGCGCCCACTCTGGGGTCGTCGGGGGTGCTTCCCGCCGTGGTGACCCTCATGGCCCGGCAGGGCCGGATTCCCAGGGAACTTCTCCGAGGGGGGCTTCTCGCCGCGGCGCTGGTGGGATTTCTCGTGAAGACCGGGGCAAGTATCTCCGGTGCGGAAGTGGGGTGCCAGGGCGAGGTGGGAACCGCTTCCGCCATGGCAGCGGCGTTTCTCGCCCACGTAAACGGCTATCCCGTGTCGGTGCTGGAGAACGCTGCGGAAATCGCCCTGGAGCACCATCTGGGCATGACCTGCGATCCCGTGGGAGGATACGTGCAGATCCCCTGCATCGAACGGAACGCCATGGGGGCCGTCAAGGCCTACAATGCCTATCTCCTCGCCTCCTGCGGCGATCCTTCGGCCCAGAAGGTGCAGTTGGACCAGGTGATCCGGGCTCTCGCCGAGACGGGACGGGACATGTCCTCCCGGTACAAGGAGACCGCCGAAGGAGGATTGGCTGTGTGCTTCCCCCAGTGCTAGCACTCCGGGAGCTGCGGGGTTGAAGGCCATGGGATTTCCGGTGCGGCGGAGCGCGGAGAAGAACGTTCCTTTCTGTCCGGGTTTCGCTGCCCTGCGGGGCGTGACGTGTCGTCTGCTCTTCGGGGTGTTCCTTCTTCTCCTCGCGGGTCCGGGAGGTGGCTTGTCCCGCGGGCTCGCGGACGTCTCCGGAGAAACTCCCTTTGAAGCGAATGCCTCCTTCGGCGCGGATATCCTCTCGGAGGACGCCGGGGAGCGCGATACGATCCGCCTGCTCTTCGTCGGGGATATCATGGTGCACGCGCCGCAGCTCGAAGCGGTGAAACGGGTGACGCCGTCCCGCAAAGAAGAGGGAGAGAAGGGCGAGACGGTCTATGATTTTGCCCCCTTCTTCGCGGAGATCCGTTCGTTCCTCCGGAGCGCCGACCTGGCGGCGGGCAACCTGGAGACCACCCTGGGAGGCCCCCGGAAGGGATACCGGGGCTATCCCTCCTTCAATTCCCCGGATTCCCTGGCGGAGGCTCTCCGGGACGCGGGGTTCGATCTGCTCTTCACCGCGAACAACCATTGCCTCGATTCGGGAGCTTCGGGACTTGTCCGTACCCTTCACACCCTTGCCTCGGCGGATCTTTGCTCCACGGGAACCTTCGTTGCCGAGGCCTCCCGGGACATCCCCTGCATTGTCGAACGGGGAGGAATTGCCGTGGGCTTCCTCTCCTACACCTACGGGACCAACGGCATTCCCGTTCCCTCAGACCGCCCCTGGCTCGTGAACCTTCTGGACGAGACGCTCGTGAGCGCCGACGTGGCGGCGCTCCGCAAGGAGACGGACCTCCTGGTGGTGGCGTTTCATTTCGGCAACGAGTATGCCCGGCACCCTTCGGCGGCTCAGCGGCGCTTTGCTTCCCTGGCCCTTCGGAACGGTGCGGACATTGTTGTGGGAAGCCATCCTCACGTGCTTCAGCGCGTCTTCGTCTCCCGGGATGTGTCGCCCGTCTCCGGGGAAAGGGCAACACCCCTCTCGGCGGACCGGATGACCGTGGTCGCCTATTCCCTGGGAAACTTCATCTCGTTCCAGCGGACCGTGCCGCGGGACACCGGAGCGGTGCTCGGCATCGATGCCGCCCGGGACGACGACGGGGTGGTGCGAATCCGCCGGGTCTTCACTGTTCCCACCTGGGTTCAGGCGGCACGGCGCAAGGAGGGGCGGGAGATTCGCATTCTTCCTCTTCTGGACATGCTGGCCCGCCTCGACGCGGGAGAGAAACCGCGCATCTCCTCCGCAGAGGAGAAACGCATGCGGGCCGCTCTGGCGGAGGCGCTGGAGGCCCTTACGGGAAAGAAAACACCCCTTCCTCCGGAGGAAGGGGTGTGGGTGCTGTGGCAGCGAAGGGAGAAGCTGTCTCCGACGCCGTCTCTCTGAGGGTGTTTCGTCAGGCGACTACCGAGGCGGTATAGCCCGCATCGTCCAGTGCGGCGAGCACGCCCTCCAGGTTTTCGGTGTTTACCAGGACCTGCTTTTTCTCAAGCAGAACCTGGAAGTCCTTCTCGCCGATGCCTTGCAGCGCTTCGGTGATGCGCCGGGCGCAGTGGCCGCAGGCCATGTCCGGTACGGAGAGTACGTAGTGAGTCATACGGAGGAGCCTCCTTTTCATGGCATTTCACCGCATTGTTTTGTCGCCTTCGTCCCGCTTGTGGAAAAAGATGTCATGCGGGCGTCGGCGGTGCGTGTGCAGCTTTTTTCCGCAGGCCCTCTCCGTGATTGAGCAGTCCCCGTCGAGAGAGCGGACGATCTTCCGCCGCACGTTGTGGGCCTCCTGGGCACGCCGCACCCTTCTTCCTCAGACGCAGGAAACGTCCTCCCGTCTCCTGCCACGTTTCTGGAGCTCTTTGGAACATATGCGTGATGCGTAATGTCAATGTTCCCGGAGGCGAAAACTGTCGAATTTTGCACTCCCGCCAAAGGCAAAAAGAAACCCCTCGGAGTAGGGTCACTTGCGCAGGAGATCCTGGCTTTCCACCACGGACCGGCTGCCGAAGATCTCCATCCCGTCGGCGTACCAGTACAGCAGGGATGCGCTTCCGCCCCGCCAGTTCTTCGCCGTTCCCCGGAGCACCTTGTGGGTACTCGTGTTGGGGTGCTGTTGCCACGCCGGGGCCTCCGACGACAGCGTGGGGGAAAGAATCGCCGGAGAGGCGGTGGCGAAGCAGAGAAGTGCCACCTTGCCGCTCGCGTAAACTACGCGCAGATCTCCGTAGCTGTCCGCCACAAGGCCCAGGTAGGTGCTCGAAATGTCCGGCTCTCCCAGCGCCTTTCGCACCGCCGCCAGTTCGCTGCCGAAGAAGACCCTGGGGAGGCCGTCCCAGCTCCCTCCGTAGAGGATCACATCCCGGAGCGAGAGCGGCGAGGGGGCCATGGCCGCGCCCGTCCCGGAGAGGAAGAGCAGTACCGCGAGGGCGCAACAGAGAAATTCCGCCGCGAAAAGTCCTCGTCGTTTCACGAAAGATCCCTCCCTTCCGCGCATGTGTTTCCGTTTCATCCGCTCTTCGGCTTTCCTGGGTGCCTTTGCGTTGGGTCGCTACGGCGCTGGTGTCGCCTCCGCCTGTTCCTCTTCGGAGACTTCCTCCTCATCCTCTTCCGGAAGCGGGTGCGTCTCCCGCCATTTGGCGACGACGGTCTCCAGGAGGGCCTGGTCCTCCGATGCGACGGGTCGGGTTGTCAGGGAAAGCCGGAGGCTCTCCATGTCCGAGGCTTCCGCACGGAGGGCATTCAGGGACTGGAGTACCGCCATGGCGGCGATCATGCCCTCGCCCATCTCCCCCGCCTCGTCGGGGCCGATGAGCTGGTCCCAGATGTCCCCCGCCTGGAGGAACTGAAGCATTTCCCGGGCGAGCACCTTCGCGTCGAGGAAGAGGAAGCCCTGGAGGTTCTTCTTCGCCAGGAGTTCCGCCAGGGCGGGATCGCTCTCCTGGGGAGTGGCGAGCTTCTGGGCGTCCAGGAAACCCGCGAGAAGGGTTGATCCCTTCACGGCGATGGTGACGGTGGCGGGAATGGACATGGAATAGACCGTGTCCCATCCCTCCACCTTGAGTTCCTCCAGCGGAAGCTGCTGTCCCCGGAGGAGTTCCGCCACGGTTGTGGCGATCTTCTTTGCCGCGTCTCCCGTCCCTTCGACGAGTGCGTAGGCTCCGGGAAGCGGAGCGGACATGAAGGAGGCGCCGCCGCCGATCACGACGGAGAAGGTCCGGGCCAGATCCCGCAGATCCGCCTCGGTGATGCCAAACTGGCCGAGCATTCCAAGGGCCTGCTCCAGGCCGAACTTTGCCTCGTCGTCCCCGTAGGTGCGGATGATCTCCGCAAAGGCGTCATAGTTCACCGGCGTGGAGAGAGCGAGCAGTGTTTTCCCGCCTCCGAGGAGCGGCACGGGTTTGTCGAGAGGTGCGAATCCCCGGAGACGTTCCTCCGAGAGCATCGCTTTCGGAAGGTTCGTGTAGAAGCCGAAATTCAGCGCCTCGTCGCTCTTGTCGAAGGCAAACTCCATCTCCACGTGGGAGTTGAGGAAAATGGGCGTCGGTGCGGCGAGGAGCCCCATCTGGAGCAGACCGTTGTCGTGGAGGATGAGGTAGTTCCGGTCGGTGAATTTGCGGGTCGGGGCGAAGCGCCTGGCCGGATCGGCCAGAGCGGCGATGGATCCGTCGATGTCCCGGGGCGTCATGCCCAGAAGGAGCAGATTTTCCTTCGCCGCCAGGGAAAGCCCCAGGAGAGGATGTTCCTCGTCGACGGGAGAGATTCTGTAGCAGGGGACTCCCAGAGGTGTCGGCGCGGGGCCAGCGACGCGGAGACCGAAGTTTTCGGCGAACTCCAGGTCTTCCGAGGTGAGCGTTCCCCCGGCGATGCGCTTGAGAAGTTCCTCTCCTTCGGCAGTGAGGGAGAGTGCCCCCTGAACCTGCAGGACGCCCTTCCGGAGTCCTCCCGCGAAAGCTCCCGATTCCACGGGAAGGCTTGCGAGCCACTCCAGAGCCGCCGCCGCGTCCGGCTCCTCCTCCAGTGCCTCCCGGAAGGCTTCCGCGGCGAGGAGATCCTTGATCACGCCCTTGATGTCCCCCAGGCGGGTCGCCACGTAGTAGGATTCGTCCGTCCAGCTTCCCAGGGCCTGGGCGGGGTCGAGGCGTTCCTGGCCGGACACCGGTGCGGCGAGGAGCAGAACGAGTGCGCACAGCACGGGGAAAACGAAGAGTCCTTCTCTTTTTCTCATGGTGCCACCTCCCGGAAGAAAGTCGTCGCAACCGGGGATAAGCAAAGAGCCCGAAGCGTTGCGATCATGTGGGCATACGGATGAAGTACCGCCGGTTGTTCTCTTGGCGTGCGGACCTCGAACAGGGATCTGGCGTCCCACCTCCTCCGTGGAATTGAAACCGCCTTCACTATAGAACTTTCGCGTCACTTTCGCAAGGTTCCGCGACGGCGTGTCGCAGGTCTGTCACAGGTGTTTTTCGGTCAGTTCCCCAGAATGTTCTTGAGGATGGTTTCCTTGATGGTGTCCTCCAGCGAGGGCGACGGTTTGGGCGCCTGCGGCATCGGGGTGGGCTGCGGCGACGCTGTTTCCGGAACGGGTGTCGCCCGAGGCTGTTCCTTGCCGGGAGCCACTTTGAGGTTCGAGACGCCGGGCGACGCGGGAGGTCCCTGCACGGTGCAGCTCACGTCGCGGAAGTCCTGACTTCCGCCGCTCTGGGAAAATCCCGTGAGCGCACCTTGGAGGATGTCCCGAATGTTCTGCCCTCCGCCGAGGAGTCCCCCCTGAATGCCTCCGAGGAGGGCGTTGATGACCTGGATGTTCACGTTCCCCTTCACGTCCAGGTTGAGCTTTTCCGCCGTCACTGTTCCCGTGGCGCTGAGAGCGCGGTAGAGCGGATCGTTCGGATACGGCTCGGCCTTCGTTCCCGGCAGGAGCGTGAGCGTTTCCTGCTGGACCTTGAAGGGGACGGTGAGGGTTTTGTAGCGGACACCTTGCGCGCCGTGCACGGCGGCGAGGAGATTGACCCAGGAATAGCCCGTGACGGCTCCCTCCGCGGCGTCGAGGTTCCCCGTTCCGGAAAAGCTGCCCGAACCGGCGTTTCCCGTTCCCTTGAAGGTCAGGTTCGCCCGTCCTCCCACGCTTCCCCTGGAGCCCGCGGCGCTGCGGATGACCTGGTCCATATTCGCGCCGGAGATGCCCAGGGATGTCTCCCAGCCCCCCGAGGCGAGGTTCGCCCGAAGGGAAAGGGTCGCTGTGCCCTCGTGGAAGCGCCCCTTTCCGGAGGAGACGGCGAGGATGTTCTTGTCCACGGTGAAGGGGAGGGAGATCTCCGTGGCGGAGAGGCCGAAGGCTCCCGCCTGTGGGGAGGTGGCGCTGCCGGAGCCGCTCAGGATTCCTCCCTTGCGGGCGAGGGTCAGGGCGAGGGTGGTGCGGCCGTTCACGCCCTTACCCCGGAGGGCTTGCACGTCCTTCAGGAGATGGGCGAGATCGAGATCCTTTCCTTCGGCGCGCAGGTCGAAGGCCGTGTCGTCGCCCTCGGCGCGGAGGGTCCCTTCGGCGGTGAAGGGGGCGCCGTTCACCGTTGCCCGGGCGGAGGAGATCGTCACGTTCCAGGGGGAGGGGGCGCCGCTCTTTGCGGTGAAGGTGGCGGAGACAGCGGCGTTCGCCAGGGAGAATGCCGCCACCGACAGCGCCGGCGAGGCGAGTTCCGCCGACCCGGCGAGATTTTCCGGAGGTCCCGAGACGGCGAAGGTTCCTTCCGCCTTGCCCGCGAGCGGCACCGGAAGGTCAAGGGCGGACGCGAGGGAGCCGAGGCCCACATCCTTGGCGCTGCCCTTCAGGTCCAGCGAGCCCGCATTCTTGCCGTCGGGAAGACCGACCTTGCCCGTAAGTGTGAGGGTGCCTCCGGCGAGGCCGGCGGTGGTGTTGTCGAGCAGGATCGCCGTTCCTTCGGTGCGGGCGCCCAGGGAGAGTTCGGTCAGGGCCAGTTTCTTCCACGCCAGGGACGCGGCCTGGATCTTCAACGGCCCCTGGAGGGAGGGCGTTCCGCCCGTGAGAGCGAAGGCGCCTCCGATTTTGAGCTGTCTCACCGAGAGGTTGCCCATCGCCTGGAGGGTCGGCGTGTGTGCCTCCAGCGTGCCCGTGAGGGCCTCGAGGTTTCCCTTGACGCTCCATGCCGCGCTCGCCGTTCCGGAGAGGGCATATTCACCGAGGGCGGGAAACATGCCCGCAAGGCCGCGGAGATCCACGCCGTCCACCCGTCCGGAGAGCTCCGCCGCGGGAGCCTTGGGAAGGTTGCGCACCGTTCCGGCGGCGGAGAAGGTTCCGCCCCGCCAGACGAAGGTCGCGCTCTTCAGGGAGAGCGTGTCCTTGGCGAAGGAAAACGTCGCGGAGGGTTTGGTGACGGGTTCTCCCCGGATCTGGATCTTTTCCGACGAGAGGGTCCCCGACAGGGTTGGCGCCGCGGAAGTGCCGCCGATCTGCAGTGCCGCGACGACGTTGCCCGCCATGGCGAGGTCGCCCGTTCCGGGTGCGAGGGCGGCGACCCGGGCCAGGTTCAGCGCGTTTCCCTTGAAGTCCAATTTCAGCACGGGGGTCTTCTCAAGCACAATCGTTCCTCCGAGGGAGAGCGGAGAGCCCAGCCCGTTGGAGCGGAAGGTCACGTGGAGCGTCTTTCCTCCCCGGACCTTGATCTCCCCCACTGTGTCGGCGAACTCCTGCCCCGAGAGAACGAGCCGCTTCGCCCGGAGGGTGACCCGTCCGTCGGGGGCGCCGCCTTTTCCGGAGAGCGCGAGCGTGACCTCGTCGAGGGTTCCCTGCGCCGCCTCCAGTTCGGGGAAAAGGCGCGCCAGTGAGGCCAGCGCGATGCCGGAGCCTTTGAGGGTGACCGTCATTTCCGGAGGCAGCTCCTGAAAGACGAAGGAGGCCTCTCCCGACAGGGGGATGCCGAAGGCGTTTCCCTTCAGGTCGTTGACGTGCAGCGTGTTCTCCAGAGAGGCGAAGGAAGCGGCCACGCCGTCCAGAGGAATGCCCGCGACGTTCCCTTTGTCGAGGGAGAGTTGCCCGAGCAGAACGGGTTTCTGCCACGTCCCCTCCGCCCGGAGGTGCAGGGAGAACGTGCCGGACAGCGGCCCCGGAAGGTCCGGCCAAAGGGCCGCCAGCTCCGCCCCGTCCATGTCCTTGAACGTTCCTTCCAGCGCGAGGTGGGGCGCCACCGCTCCCGCGACGGCGACGGTGCCCTTGCCCACTCGAAGGTCGAGACGGGAAACGGCGAGTCTCTCCGCGGGAAGACGGAACGTCGCCGCGCCCGTCACGGGGAGCGCGCCGTAGGCGACGTCCAGCTCGGCTTCCAGAGTGTCCTCCCTGAAGCGGAGGGAGAGCTCCCGAACCAGTACCGTGCCGAAGGGAGTTCGCACCGAGCTGTCCCGGAACGAAACCGTTCCCAGCGGAAGCGTCCCCGCGGGTTCCCCACCTCCAAGATCCTTCAGAAGCGCGTTTGTCGCGTCGGTGTCGATGTCCGCGCCGGAGACGGTCAGGGAGGAGACGAAGGGATTACCGGAGAGGATGGAGAAGAGTCCCACCCGGAGAGCAACTTCCTTTGCGGCGAAGACCTGTCCTCCGTTCTTGACGAGGCGTACGCCGCCGACGGTGTACCCGCGCAGCGGGTTTCCCGAGATGTGCTCCAGTTCGAGCGTGGCTCCCGTGGCGTTCGTCACGGTTTCTTGCGCGAGACGTCCCACCAGGTCCGTCGCCGCATCCGTGGTGAGGAGCAGCGCCGTTCCGCCTCCGGCGAAAACGAGGAGAAGCAGAAGAACCGTGCGCCATGTCTTTCCGGCCATGACGGCACCTCCTTTTTTGAAGCATGTGCGTTGCCGAGCTGTTTCGTCACTTGATACCATTCCGGATTATACCATGATGCCATACCCTCCATTCCTGTCCGTCCGTCCGGAGCGGGGGTGGAAGAGATGCGTGCGGCAAGGTGTGCAAAAAAGTTTACAATGCGTCCGGCGGCTGCCTGTGGCGATGAGCCGTACTTTCAGGAGTGCCTTTTTGTGTTCGATCCACAGGTCCATGTCGAGGCAGCGGCTGGACTCCAGCCACGTCCCGCGTGGATTGCGACGTGCGGTGATTCGCGAGGCGTTCCATTCGGGAGGCCGCCGACAAAAGCCCTCTGTATGTTCCGGATCCGGGTGTTCCTTGCAAAAGGCCGTCGCGTTGCGTGAAGGTGTTGCACCGGGAGTTTTAAAGGCGAGGATGCTCGGAGAGGGACGGATCCCCTCTCTTCCGGAGAGGATCCTCGTCGGAAGAGAATGTGTTGCGGGATGTGGCGTGCCCCGACGGGGAGGCCCGGTTTTCCAGGTCCTCCCCGTCGTTTTCCGTTCATTCCTGGTCCGGTTTCTCCAGAGCCCGGGAGAAATCGGCGAGGATGTCCACCTCGTCCTCGATCCCGACGGAGGCGCGCACCAGGCCGTCCCCGACACCCCATGCGTCGCGTTCTTCCTCGGGAACTCCGCGGTGGGAAGTCTTTCCGGGATGGGAGACGATGGTGGCCGTCGAGGCGAGGCTCGGCACGAGCTTGGCCAGGGAGAGCTTTCGGATGAACTGTTTCGCCTCCCTGCCGCCGCCGGGGAGTTCGAAGCTGAGCATCCCCCCGAACCCGGCGTCGCCGAAGAGGCGGGTCGCCAGGGGATGCCAGGGGGATGAGGGGAGTCCGGGGTAGTGAACCCGGGAAACCCTGGGTGACGCCTCCAGAAGGCGGGCAAGGGCGAGAGCGTTGGCGGAGTGGGCTTTCATGCGCAGAGAGAGGGTGCGTGCCCCCCGGACGGCGAGCCAGGCGTCGAAGGGGCTCAGGGAGGCACCCCAGATGCTTCGGAGTCCCTTTGCCCTGTCGATGAAGGCTTTGGTTCCCGCGAGAACGCCTCCGATGACGTCGCTGTGTCCATTCAGGTATTTTGTGGCGCTCGACGCGACCCATGCGGCGCCCTGTTCCAGAGGACGGCAGAGCATGGGCGAGGCGAAGGTGTTGTCCACGCCGAGCAGGGCTCCGTTCCGGGCGGCGGTTTCAGCGAGGCGGGGAAGGTCCGTCACCTCCATGAGCGGATTGGAGATGGTCTCCACGTAGACCAGGCGTGTCTCGGGGCGGATCGCCTCTTCCACTGCGCCGGGGTCCGTCGCGTCCACGAGGGTCACCGCCACGCCCATGCGGGGCAGGTGGGAGGTGAGGAAGGAGTAGACGCCGCCGTAGAGGACCCGCCCTGCAACAACGTGGTCTCCCGGGGCGACGCCGGCGCTGATGGCGGTGACGATGGCGGCCATTCCCGAGGAGAACGCGGCCCCCGCCTCGCCTCCCTCCAGGCGTGCGTAGAGTTCCTCCAGTGCGTCGCAGGAAGGGTTTCCGAGGCGTGAATAGATGTGTCCCGGGGTTCTTCCTTCGTAGACGTCGTCCAGCTCTTCCAGGGAGTCGAAGCGGAAGACCGAGCTGGCATAGATGGGGGCCACCTCGGGCGGGGTGGTCCCCTTTTCTCCCGAGCGCCCGCCGTGGACAGTGAGCGTCGCGATGCGGAGGGGCAGTGTGTCGTGGTCGTTCATGATCATCCTCCTCCTTGAAAAGAACAGCGATGAGTGGCATTCGGGCACTCCCGCGTGCCGGCGGGGTGCCTCGCCTCGGCCGAAACGGGTGTTCGGGGCCCCTTGGCCGAGGACACGTGGGAACATTATCGTATGCTCCAAAGGGGTGCGTCAAACCGGAAGAGACGGAGGCGCGACGTCTTCGGTATGATGGGATGGTTGCAGCGGGCGTATAAAGGAAGAAAATGTACGAAGAGGACAAGGGTTCTTCTCCTTTCTCCGGGGAGTTAGGGGGAAGGCCGAGGAAAGGAGCGAACGGAATGGTGGTCTGCAAAGGATATTTCGACGGCGCATCCCGGGGAAATCCCGGTCCCGCCGGAGCCGGTGCGTGGATAGAGGGGCCGGACGGGAACTGTCTCTGGGAGGCGGCATGTCCCCTGGGCGTGCGGACCAACAACGAGGCGGAGTACGAGGCGCTTCTTCTCCTGCTCGAAGAGGTGGCGCGGAGAGGGCTGAAGGAGCTGCTCGTTCTCGGAGACAGTCGGCTGGTGATCTGTCAGATGCAGGGGGTATGGAAGATCAGGGAGGAGCGTCTGCGGGAGCTCGCCGACCGGGCACGGCGTCTCGTCCGGGGGCGCTTCGTGCGCTACGAATGGATTCCCCGGGAACGGAACGCCCGGGCGGATCGCCTGTCCAACAGGGCGCTCGACGAGAGTGGCGGAGGAGCGGGGAAGACTTCCTCCGTCTCTCCGGAAAAGTCCGGCCTTGCAGTTCCGGAATGGCTCGAACCGCTGGAATCCCCCGGGGAAAAACCTGCTGCGGACGGCGGGGAACCGGTGGTTCTGGAGTCGGTGGAGCCCCACATCTACCTCGCCCGGGGAAGCGAAACCTACGCGGTGGACACGCTGCACCGGGCCTGTACCTGCCGTGGGTTTCTCTTTCGCAAGGCGTGCCGCCATCTTCGGGTGGCTCTCGAAAGGGAGGCGGCAGAAACGCGTGCCGCGGCGACCCCACCGGAGATCTCCGTTTCCGGGGATGTGGAAACCCCTTCGCGGTGATCTCCGCCGGCACGGTCGTCCCTTTCGTTCCGCAGGGACCTGTGTGCGAAGCGATGTGGTGCCGCTGCCAGACAGTCCGACGGAAGGTCGAGTGCTCTCCGCGAGGATTCTTCGTCTCCTGCGTGAGGGTTTCCCCAAACTCTCACGCGACGCTTTTGCGGCACAACATGGTCCAATGATATACTTGATTTTGAAAAAGCAATGTCATTGCGAAGAACTGCCTGATCGGATGGTTGCGGAAAGGGAGGTGGCCCGATGATGTCTCCGCCCAGAGTGCTCATTGTGGAAGATGAACTGATCATCGCCGAGGACATGAAGCGGCGGCTCGAGAAGCTCGGATATGATGTGGACGATGTGGTCCTGTCCGGAAAGGAGCTTTTTGAACGCATCCGGAAGGGACGTCCCGACGTGATTCTCATGGACATTCATCTCGGTGGCGACGCCGACGGTGTGGATCTCGCGGCGAAACTCCGGGAGGCGGAAGACATTCCCGTCATCTTTGTCACGGCCTATGCCGACGAGGCGACTGTGGAGCGTGCCAAGGAAAGTGCTCCTTTCGGGTATGTCATCAAACCTGTGAAGGACGGAGATCTTCGCTCGTCCGTCGAAATCGCCCTCTACAAACATGCCATGGAGAAAAGACTCCGGGACAGCGAGGAGCGCTTCCACGACCTCTTCATTCATACGTTCGCGGGTGTGCTGGTGCTGGAGCCCGGCACGGCCGGCTTTGTCGTGAAGGACCTCAATCCAGCCGCACTCACTCTGGAAGGAATGAGCGAGAATGCCCGGGGAAAATGTGTCGAGGAATGTCTGGAGGATGCCGCGTCTCCAGAGCTTCTTTCACTGCTCGATCGGGTCTGGCGGAAGGGGGTGAGCGAGACCATCACGCTCTCGCGGTACCGGGACGGGGAGATCGTCTCCTGGAGAGAGTACCATGCGTACCATGCCGCCTTGGGTGAAATGGGACTCGTCATCCGGGACGTGACGGAGCGGAAACGCACGGAGGAGATGCTCCGGCGGCGCACCCACGACCTGGAACAACGGGTTCGCGTGGAAGATTGCCTTGCGGAGGTGCTCTCCGTGCTGGCCGAGGATATTCTTCCTTTTCCGCGAAAGCTGGAAAAGATCGTGCGACTTCTTCCCCGGGGGGTCCATTTTTCCGAAGAGGCGGGGGTTCGCATCGTCCTCGGGAGGGAGCAGTTCCGGACGGAGAATTTCTTCGCCACGCTCTGGGGTGTCTCACGCCCTCTCCTCGTTCGGGGGCGGCAGGTCGGGAGCCTGGAAATCCACGCTCTGGCGGAGAAGCCGCCCCTCTACGAGGGCCCCCTCCTGCGGGAGGAAGTGGCGCTCCTTGATCGTGCCGCGGAGTATCTGGCGTGGGCAGTGCGCACCGAGGAGAACAAAAAGCGGTTTTCTAGGGAAATGGAGTACCTGCAGGCGACACTCAATGCGTCGGAGATTCCCCAGCTCGTGGTGGATCGCAACGGTGCGGCGGTGTATCTCAACAACGCCTTTGAGGCCGCTACGGGGCTTTCCCTGGAGGAACTCCGCTTTCGGGACATCTGGGACGCCGTTCGTGTCCGAAGTGCTCTGGAGCCGTCCTGCAGCACCGAAGGGGTTCGGAAATCCTTTCGGAACGTCTGCGAGACGGGTGCCGCCGAGGAATTGCCCGATGCGTTTTCTCTCTTCCCCTGTCGGGGTGACGGCAGATGTCGGGTTCTTCGGATGGCGCCTCTGTGGGGAATGGAGCAGGAAATGCTGGGAGTGCTTTTTTCCCTCGTGTTTCCAGGGGCGAATGACGTCCGTTTTTCCGGGGGGCGATCCTCATGAACGGCGACGGCAGAGAACAGGAACGATCGAGGGCTTTTCTGGAGAACTCCATCGAGAAGCTTCTCGCGGAGGTCGATGCCTACGCGCTCGGCGAGGACGGCCTGACCGGCGTCGAGGCGGTGGATGCCTTCTTCGAGATTCAGATCACCCGGGACAAACTCAAGGCCTTCGTGGATCTCTACCCCGCCTCGGGGGGTGGTGCTCCTCTACGGTACGAGAGCGTGCGGGAGCGCTTTCGGGAAATGAGCGTGGAAGCGCTTCTTGAGGAAAATCTTGCCGAGGCGGTGCAGCGGTGCAACGACGAAGGAGAGATCCAGCGCCGCGTTCCCGCGGCTCAGGGAATCTCTCCCGAGCAGCCCCAGGAGGCGACGCTGCAGATCCTCTTTCCTCAGGAAAGAGAGCGGGAGCCTCGGGGAGGAAACGACGAGGGTGCGATCGATTATCGGGACAAGGGAGAAATCTTCGCCGTGCAGCCCGGCGATGTGCTCGCCATCCTGGATCCCGCCGTCGACGGAATCCCGGGGCGGGACATTTTCGGGAACGTCATCGACGTTCCCCCGGCGAAGAAAATGGCCTTCCGAGCCGGAGAGGGGGTCGTTTCCGAGGATGGGCGTCACTTCGTCGCCGCCCGGAAGGGACAGCCTCTCTTCTCGGGGAGCGAAGTGTCGGTCAAGCCCGTGGTGATCATTCCCGGGGACGTGGACTACGGAAGCGGCAATGTCGTTTTCGAGGGCAGCGTCATCGTCCGCGGCAACGTGCTGGACGGGTTCCGCGTGGAGGCGGGAGTGGATGTGGAGATCTTCGGCAACGTGGAGTCCGCATTCGTTCGAGCCGGTCGAGACCTTCACGTGCACGGAGGTATTCTCGGCGAGAAGGCCGACGCGGATGCCAAGGGGCGCCTGACCGCTCGCTTCGTGGAGGGAGGACATGCCGGTGCCGACGGGGATGTGACGGTTGTTTCCCATCTGCTCCACGCCGAGGTGTTTTCCTGCGGTACTGTGGAGGTTCAGGGAAGGAAAGGAATTCTCGGAGGCATCGTGGTTGCCCGGGACCGCATCGATGCCGTTTCGGCCGGGTCCACCATGGGTACCCGGACCCACCTCGTCTCGGGGGTCGATTTTCGCGTCCGGGAGCAGTTGGGAGTTCTCGACGGGCGTATCAAGAAACTTCAGGACCTCGCCGCGAAAATTTCCGAGGTGGTGAAGCACTCCACGGCCAAATTCCTCCAGGGCGGACAGATTCGGCTTCCTCAGGAGATGCAGGTCAAAATAGATCTTCTCATGCAGCACTACAACACTGCCGTGAAAGACATGAACCTTCTGCAGGACGAACGGACGCTTCTGCGGAATCGCATGGAACAAACCGTGAAATCCGCAGGGTTCATCAAAGTGAAGAACCGGGTTTTCCCGGGCGTGCTGGTGGAGATCAGGGGCGTCAAAAAGGAGATCAAGGACGAACTCCGTTTCATCTCGTTCTATCTGGACCCCGACACAGGAGAACTCGTCACCGGGATTTACGGATAACGTTTCCGACGGGAGGTCCGGTGTTTCGGAGCAGGGACGGAATGGCGGTGTTCCCGCCCGGAATGGAGGTCCCGAACCGGGGTGCCTGGGGTGAGAGAGGACCCCGACACCGGGAGGAACGGACCCGGCAAACCTGAACGAGGGGGTATGTGCGGAGGCGTTTCAGGTTATGGCTTGCGGAATGTCCGGAATGTCGCGAACGGGAGAGGGCCGAAGGGTGCGAAGACGAGAGGAAGAAGAGCACACGAAGAGGAGGGGTGAGGGATGCGACATCTTACCTACAAAGTCCGTCTGTGGATCACCGTTGGGGTGCTTCTCGCGGCGCTGGTGGGCGTGGCGGCCTTTTCGATTCGGTCCACGAAGGTGATCTATCAGGATCTCATCGCGAATATCTACGATGAGGCGTTTGTGGCCCAAAGCCTCATCCTCAACGCGGACCGAGATCTCTACCAGGCTCTGGTGGCCAGGCAGGCTCTCCTCACTCTCGAGCAGACGCCGACGGAGTTCGAGAAACACCTCAAGGACTTCCGTGAAAACGTGGAACAGGTGCGGGACCGTGCGGGCAAGGCGAAGAGCATCCTGGAGACGAACCGGAGCGAATGGGAGCAATACCGTCTGGAGAAGGGGACGCAGTCGGTCTTTCAGCTCTTCGGAGAGCTGGAAAAGGATCTTCCCGAGTGGGGACGGGACTCCGAGCGTTTCATCGAGCAGATCCACTCCGGCGCGGTCACTCCGGGATCGATCAGGGAGATCGAAAGTCCTCTTTTCAAACGTGTCCGGGGGGCGCTCAACGACATCGGCGAGATTCTCGACGAGGGGGCGGAGGCATCCGCCGAGACGAACCGGGCGCTCATGGAGCGGGCAACCCGCATCATCTGGGTGGTGGTAGCCCTGGCGGCTTTGGGAGGATTTTTCTTCTCCTTCGTCATGATCCGGCAGCTTCTCGGGTCGGTGCGCCGAATCCTCGCCACAGCGGAAGCGGGGCGCCAGGGGGATCTTACACTGTTCACGGAACTTTCCGGCCCGGACGAGCTGGCCCAGATCGGCACTTCCTTGGATTCCATGCTTCGCGCCCAGAACGACGTGATCCTTCAGCTCCAGTCCGAGGCGGAGGCCACCGCCAGGAGGGCGGAGTCTCTCGCGGCGCTTTCGGAGGAGACCGTGGCCTCCATGGAGGAGATCCGGGGTTCCATCGACCAGATGATGCACCTCTCGGAGAACAGCTCTGCCGCGCTGGAGCAGACCAATGCGGGGGTCGAAGAGGTGGCGAGCACGGCCTCCACGTCCGCCCATGCTGCCACGGATGGTGCCGAGGCGGCGGCGAGGACCGCCGATGCGAGCGAGAATTCCGTGGCCCGGGTGAAGGATGTGGTGGAGGAGATCCGAAGCATCGGCGTCAAGTCCCGGGAGATCGTGGAGGGCATGAATCGCATGGGCGAATCGGTGGCCTCCATCACGGGATTCGTGGCGACCATCAAGAAGATCGCGGACCAGACGAACCTCCTTGCCCNNGGCCCGGGCCGGCGAGGCCGGGCGGGGGTTCGCCGTGGTGGCCGAGGAGGTACGAAAGCTCGCGGAGGAATCGAACACGGCGGCGAAGGAAGTGGAATCTCTTATCATGGCCCTGTCCACGTCATCGAAGAGTTCCGTGGAGGCCATGAAGAAGGCCGACGAGATCGTGGAGGGGACGGTGCGGAAAGCGCTGCAGACCCAGGAACAGCTCGACGGAGCGCTTCGGGAGATCGCCCTGGTCACCGACGCCATGCAGAACATCGCCGCCTCCGCGGAGGAGCAGGCCGCCTCCGCCCAGGAAATGGCCACGGGCATCGACATGGCCGCCAAGGGAACCGCAACGATTGTTTCCGCCGTGGAGGGAATCCGCAATGCCGCGGAGGATACCTCCACGGCATCCGAGGGCGTGGCAAAGGAATCTCAGGACATGGCTGCCTCGGCGGAGCGTCTCCGGGAGCTTCTCGGGCGTTTTAAGGTCACTTCCGGAGGAGGCGCCGGTCTGGCGCTTGCCCCTGCGAAGAAGTAGGCATCGAAACGATTTCCAAGGGGAGGCCGCACGTTGCGGGGCGCTGTGGCCGCGCGATGCGGTCCTCCGAGGACGTTGATGAAGGAGGCTCGGGAAACATGGAAAAATCGGGAGGATACGTCGAGTTCGGAGTCGGCGGGGAACACTTTGCCGTTTCCCTTGGATCTGTCCGGGAGATCGTGCGTGCCTGCGCTATTACACCCATCCCTTCCGCGTCCGCCCACGTGAAGGGCATGATCGCCCTTCGGGACGAAGTGCTCCCCGTGGTGGACCTGGCGTCGCGCCTCGGCATGGCCCGCGATCCCGAGGTCGAGGGACAGATCGTGATTCTCGATCTTCAGGGGATTGTCGTGGGGCTCCTTGTGGACGAAGCGTCCCAGGTAAGCTCTCTCGGCGATGCCGAGTTCGACGCCGGAGCGGCGCCGCAGGATCCCGGACGCAAGGGGCTTGTGGCGGGAGTTCTTCGCACGGGAGAACGGCTGCTCATGCTCCTCGATCCCGAAGCGGTGCTTTCCATCGATCCCGAGACGCTCCGGCGGCTTCGCGACACCGCTTCCCGAGAAAAGCGCACGGAGAAGGAAACGGAGCGGGACGAGAATCTTTTTTCCGTGGTGACCTTCACCCTCGGAAACGATGTGTACGGGTTTCCCCTCGAGGATGTCCGGGAGATCATCCGTCCGTCCCGTCCCGCCCTTGTTCCCGAGGCGCCTCCCCATGTGAGGGGTGTCATCAATGTGCGAGGAAGCATCCTGCCCGTGGTCGATCTGGGGATGCGCCTCGGCGTTTCCAGTGGCGGCGACGCCTCCGAGGGAGCGAAGATCGTCGTCCTCGATTACGGAAGGGCACGGACCGGATTTCTTGTGGACGGCATCCGTGAAGTGCTCGAGGTCTCCAGAGATATGCTTCAGGAGCCGCCCGCAGTGACCCGCACTGCCGAGGGGCGGAGTGTCGTCTCGGGGATTCTCGACGTGCGGGGGCAGATCATCGCCCTGCTGGACAAACAGGTTCTCGTGAGTTCCCGGGAACTGGACCTCGCGGACGTCAAGGACGCCGCTGCCGGAGCGGGCGGCGGAGGAAAGGAACGGATGCGTACCTTCGTGGTTTTTCTGGAGAACGGACAGGAGTTCGGACTTCCCATCGGGACCATTCGGGAGATCACCCGTCGGAGCGTGGTGGCCCCTTTGCCGGGCGTTCCCGCTTTCGTCGAGGGTGTGATGAGCATTCGTGGCGAATCCGTCACCGTGGTGAGCCTTCGGAAACGTTTCGGAGGAGATGTCCACGAACGGGGAGAAGAATCGCGGATCCTCGTGGCCAACGTGTCCGGGGTCTCCCTCGGATTTCTTGTGGACTCGGTGGTGGGTGTCGAGCAGGTTCCGGAGGACCGCCTTGCGCCGCCGCCCCTGGGGGGTGTCGATTTCGGCGAGGCAGGGCATTTTGTCTCCGCCGTGGGGCATCTCGAGGGCGGACGCCTCCTGCTGGTTCTCGACGCGGAGGCGGTCTTCGGAGAGACCGCCAGGAATGTGGAGACGACTGTTCCGGCGGGGCCGGAGGCATGACACAGGGAGTTCGCGAGGTTTTCCGAAGCTTGACAGAATCGAAAAAAAACTGTAAGGTGTACCAGTTCGGCTTGGTCCGGACGTACTTCACTGTTTTGGGAGGCAATACATTGAGCACGCAGGGTACCGTCAAGTGGTTCAACGAGGCAAAGGGTTTCGGCTTTCTCACCGACGCGAACGGCAAGGATGTGTTCGTGCACTACAGCGCAATTCAGGGGCAGGGTTTCAAGACTCTTGCCGAGGGGCAGCAGGTCAGTTTTGATGTAACCCAGGGCGACAAGGGGCCTCAGGCTTCCAACGTCACCAAACTGTAGGCGCGGTAGTTTGTTCGTAAGAGTTCGTTCGGTGGCATAAAAGCACATCGACTATCTGCGAGGAGGAGGGCTTCGGCCCGCCTCCTCGTTTTCATTTCCGGATTGCGCAGCGCGACCCGCTCCCGCCTTTTCCTTTCCGTATCACCGGATGCCGCTCCACTGTCTCGAAGAGAACTTTTCGAGGATCATTCGCACGAACTCGGAGTGTGCCCACTCCTTTCCCGCAGGAAAGAAATGAATGGTCAGCATCACGATGGCCAGTGCGAGAAAGACGGCCAGAGCGACCCAGAGGAGCTGAATTTCCACGTTCGGTTTTTTCTGCGGCGGTTTGTAGAGTGTCGTCATGAACCGTTCCTCCTCCATGTCCTTCGCCCGACCCACATCCCTGTTCCATTCGGGCGGACCCGAAAACGACATTTCCCCAACGTCATGATAGCGCGTTATCCCTCTCGTTCGCAACTTTTTTCGCGTGTCTTACGTATTTATTCCTGGAATTGTCACTGGGCCTTCAGCGCGGTGCAGCGGGAGAAAGGCGGAAAAATCGAATTGCCTTTCGCGAGGCGTCTGCCGTCGTCGAAAGGATCAGATTTGCATGGACAATTGACATGTGGTTTTATTGTATGCTATATAGTACTCAAGAAATGCATTTCGCACGAGGAGGGATTTGTCGTGAAAAAAGCCGTGCAACTCGGATGCGGTCTCGTGGGGAACGTGATCGCCGCAGATATGATGAAGGATTTCGACGTCACCGTGGTGGATCTGAACACTGCGGCCCTGGAGGCGCTGAAGAAGAAATTTCCCGCTGTGAAGACCGTGACGGCTTCCGCCACGGATGCCGGAGCGCTCGCGCCGATCCTCGAAGGTGCCGACGTCGTCACTGCGGGTGTTCCCGGACGCTTCGGACACGCCATGATGCGCGCCGTCATCGATCTCGGATACAGCCTGAGCGACATTTCCTTCATGCCCGAGGATTTCGAGGAACTTTCCGAGGACGCGAAGCGCAAGGGCGTTACCGTGGTGCCCGACATGGGTGTTGCGCCGGGCATGTCCAATTTCCTCATGGGGCGCGGTGCGGCGCTTCTGGACGAAGTGGAGCGGGCCTACATCTATGTGGGGGGCATTCCCAAGGATCCGCAGCCTCCGTTCAACTATCAGGTCACCTGGTCCGCCAGAGACGTTATCGAAGAATTCACCAGACCTGCCCGTTATGTTGAAAATCATGAACTCGTCACGGTGGAGGCCACGTCAGGGCTCTTCCTCAAGGATTTTCCGGGGTTGGGAACCCTCGAAGTCTTCTACACGGATGGGTTGCGGAGCCTCGCGAAGAACATCAAGGCCCGGGACATGGGCGAGATGACCATGCGATGGCCCGGCCACGTGGAACAGATGCGACTCCTCCGCTCCATGGGGATGTTTGACGAGACGCCCCGGATGCTTGGAGGCAAGGAGGTCGTTCCTCTGGACGTGACGGCGGATCTTCTGTTCCCCATGTGGAAGATGGATCCGGAGAAGGGTGACCGGGATCTCACGGTGATGCGGGTGGAAGTGGAAGGATTCAAAGGGAAGGACCATGTGACCCATACCTGGGATCTCCTCGACGAGTTCGACACGAAGAGCTGGAACACCTCCATGAGCCGTTGCACGGGGTGCAGTTGCGCCATTTTCGCCCGGGCCATTGCCGCGGGTCTCATCAAGGAGAAGGGTGTTCTTCCCGCGGAGAAGCTCGCCGGGGATGACGCGCTCTATTCCTTTGTCATGACCGAACAGCGCAAGCGCGGCATCGTCTACACCGAATCCGTGAAGATCGTGAAGAACGTGCGCTAGAACCACCGGACACGGAAGGCGGGTTCTTTCTTCGCGCCGGGGCGTCTTCTGCAGGAGACGCTCCGGCGCGAGCCTTTTCTTCCGTTGTCGGGACCATTTGAAAAGAAGAGGCGCACGGTATGTGCGTTCCTTCGGTCGGGTTTGGAGCCTCCCCAAAACGGAGTACTGCCTCTCGTCATGCGCTGATTGCCGGAAAAACTCCGCCGTTCGGCGGGGTTTCGGTGTGGGTGTTCGGACGAGGAAGAGTTTTTTCGAATCCGGTAGACTTTACTCCGTAGAAAGCAGCGAACTTTCACGGAGGTGTTGCGCAATGAGAAAAATGAGCGTTGTCGTAGCGATTGTAGCGGTGCTTGCGGTGAGTGGAGCGGCCTTTGCCTGGGGCGGCATGGGTATGCGGAGCGGGCGGATGGGCGGTATGGACGGATGCCCCATGCTCGGTATGAGCGGCGGATTCGGCCCCATGATGATGGGTGCGGGTGATGGGGAAGGCGCCTGGGGACAGAAGGCCCCCCGGGGCAGGGTGCCTCGGATGGCGCAGCTTCCCGAGGATGTCCGTGCCAAGATGACGGAGGTGCAGAAGCTGCACATGCAGATGCGACTCGTTCTTCTGGAGGAGAAGCCGGATTTCGACAAGGCTCGGGAGCTGCACGAGAAGATGCTCACGCTCCACGGCGAGCTTGCCCGGTGGCGATTCGACCAGATGGTGAAGCTTCGCACGGTCTCGGCAGATGTGAAGAACTGACGGGACGTTCGGTTCTGTGCGTTGGGTGTTTTCTTGTACGTGTAACGGGAAAGAGTTCCGCGACGGACAAAAACGGCAGGGGTATCCCCTGCCGTTTTTGTCCGTCATCTTTATCCCCTCCGGCGCATCACCCGAAGGGAGTTGAGCACGGCCAGAAGAGCCACCCCGACATCGGCGAAGACCGCTTCCCACAACCCCGCCATGCCCGAAACGCCCAGGGCCAGAAACAATCCCTTGGCGCCGAGGGCGAGGAGAATGTTTTCCCGGACGATTCTCCGGGTGCGGCGGGCGATGTGCACCGCCTCGGCGACCCGGGAGGGGCGATCCTCCAGAAGAATCACATCCGCCGCCTCCACGGACGCGGCGGCGCCCAGTCCTCCCATGGCCATTCCCACGTCCGCTCCGGCGAGGGCGGGCGCGTCGTTGAGACCATCACCCACAAAGGCTACCACCGCCTTGTCGCCGTCGCGCTCTTTCGCGGATGCCAGGGCGGTCACCTTCTCCTGAGGAAGCAGACGGGAACGGTGTTCCGTGAGACCGAGCCCCTCTGCGGCGCGCCGGGTCGTCTCCTCTCCGTCTCCGGAGAGGAGCAGTGTACGGATGCCCATGTTCTTCAGGCGCGATACCGCTTCCGGGGCGTCCTCCCTCGTCACGTCCGAGAGGATCAGATAGCCGAGGTAGCGGCCGTTTCGGGCCACGTGCACTGCCGTTCCGCCCTCGGACACTGGGGCGGGAACGTATCCCGTCTCTTCCAGAAGGGAGGTGTTCCCCGCGAGGAACACCTCCCTTCCGCGGAGAGCACGCACGCCCCGCCCGGGAATCTCCTCGAAACGGTCGGAGAGAGGAACGTTGTCTCCGAGAGGATAGGCCTCGAGGATGGAGCGGGCGATGGGATGGTTGGATTCCCCTTCGGCCAGGGCGGCACCCTGTGCCAGTTCCGAGTCGGTCGTTCCCGGAGAGGGGACGAGGAGGGTCGGTGTGAAGACGCCCTTTGTGAGGGTTCCTGTTTTGTCGAAGGCCACGGTGGTCACCGCCGCGAGGGTGTCCAGGACCTGGCCGCCCTTGACGAGGATTCCGCTTCGGGAGGCGGCGCCGATGCCGCCGAAATAGCCGAGGGGAATGCTGATGAGCAGAGCGCAGGGGCAGGAGATGACCAGGAGGACAAGAGCCCGGTAGCCCCAGAAGGCGAAACTTCCCAGGCCGAGGAGGGGCGGAACGATGGCGACGGCTGCGGCGGCGATGCCCACGGCGGGAGTGTACCATCGGGCGAAGCGGGTGAAGAAGCGCTCCGTGGGAGATTTGCGTTCCTGGGCGGTCTCCACCATGGCGAGGATGCGGGCGATGGTGGTCTCCCGGAAAGGGGCCGTCACCCGCAGCGTGATGCTCTCCGCAAGATTGACCGTTCCGCCGAAGACGGTGCTTCCCTCGCCGACGCCCACGGGAACGGGCTCACCCGTGAGGGGGGACTGATCCACCCGGGAATGCCCCGAGAGGACGATGCCGTCGAGGGGGATCTTCTCGCCGGGCTTTACCAGGAGCACGTCTCCGGGAAGCACCTCTTCGGGCGCGACCACGCGCACCCCCTTTTCCGAGACGAGGGAGGCCGTGTCGGGCTTGGTGGCGAGCAGGGCCGAGATGGAACGGCGTGACCGCGACACTGCCCGCTCCTGAAGGAACTCGCCCACGCGGTAGAACAGCATGACCCCCGCCGCCTCGGGAAGTTCGGAGAGGGCGATGGCCGCTACCGTGGCCAGGGACATGAGGGTGAATTCACTGAAGAGATTTCCTCTGGCAATGCTGTCCACCGCGGCGTGAAGCACGTTCCAGCCGCAGAGGAGATAGGCCGCGAAAAGCAGTCCCGCAGCGAGGGATGCCCAGGCCGGGAGAAAGGCGTCGAGAAAGAGCCCCCCCGCGAAAAGGAGTGCCGCTCCGGAGAGGACGAGGAGTTCTCCCCGGGATGTGCCCTCGCTGCCGGAACCCGAACAGGCGCAGGAAGTGCACCCGTCGTTTTCGGCGTGTTCGGAGGCGTGAGAAGAGCCGTGCCCTTCGTCGTGGCCGTGAGACGCGTGGTCATGGCTGTGGCCGTGAGACACGTGGTCGTGCGTGTTCCGCTCCCGGAAGCCGAAGGTCATGCGTTCGAGAGCGCAGAAGGGGCAGTAGGCATGTCGTGTCATAAAGAGCACCTCTCAGTCGTGTGTCGTCGTTCTTTTCCGGAGCTTCGGCAGGGAGGAGGCGGAAAGAACACCGAAACGAACCTGTTTCGCCACACCCTTTCGAGATCGTCCTGAAGTTATGATACCCTAACTTGCCTTTTCCCGCCAGAGAGAGCGCCTCGAAAGGCTTCGAAAGAGAAAGATCGTGATGTGTGGTGCCATCTCCGGGCAGAACATCCATTTTGTCGGACGCCGCCCCGGAGTCGTGGCTTTCCGGTGGACGGCCTTTTCGCGCACGGTTGTCCCCGAGTACGGAGACGGCGGCCGAATGACGTGTCTGGAATGTTCCTGAGGTATAATGCGCGAAGAGTTTTTTGCGAGGGCTTGTCGGGTTGCGCACCTCTCCGTGATACGGAAGGACGCGGAGGGCGAAGGGAGGAGATTCGGTGACGGAACGGGAAGGAAGGTTCCGAAAGGGATTCGGCGTGATGCTGCTTCTGCTCACGGTTCTGGCGAATGCCGTGGCGAACGTGAGCATGAAGCTCGGCATGGCCGACAAATCCGCGTCGGTGGAAGGAGGCGTCGTTTCCACCCTGACGGCGATTCTCCTCTCTCCCGCAGTCCTGCTGGGCTTCATGTTCTTTGGGGGGGCTTTCGTGCTCTACAGCGCCGTCCTCTCCCGGATGGATCTTTCCCTTGCCTACCCCGTCATGTTCGGCGGCGTTTCCTTCATCGTTCTCGTCGTGGGGGTCTGTTTTCTGGGAGAACCGGTGACGCTGCTCCGTGCTCTGGGTATGGGGACCATCGCCTTCGGTATTGCGCTGGTCTCCCGAAGCGGATAGTCTTGCTCCCTGGCGGTGGCGGGCCTCCGCGAACCCCTGAGTGGAGTTTGCAACGGACCCGGAAAGGCCGTGTTCCGCCTGAGGCGTCGAGCCGATGGAAAAAATCGGCCTCCGCACTGTTCTCGCGACAAATGGTGTTCTTGGGGTCGGCGGATGTGCCGGGAGTTCGCGCTGTTTCTGGAAAAAACTCCGAAGATCGGTTTTTCCCCGGAAATCACCCTCTCGGATTGACAAAAACCGGTCGGTCTATGTATGGTTAGGCAAGGAGTAGACTAGGTCGCCTTACCTTGGGTAGCCTGGTTGGGCCTTATGTTTCAGCCGGAATGTTTTTCCGTGAGCACTCTTTCCTTGAGAGCGAGAAGGAGGTGTGCCGTGAGAGTTGAAGCCGCGTCGTCTCCGTGGATGGTGAACGAAGGTGCGTTCCCCGACGATCCCCGCGTAGGGCGGAGCCGTGTACCGGAGGAGCCAGAGCAAACCGCTCGAGCCAATGCAGCGGGAGTTCCCGTGGCACCAGAGGCATCGCCTGCCTCCGGTGGAGAACCGTCTTCGCGGGAAGCGCAGGCAACCCTTCCCTTTTCCGGACCGCAAAAGGGAAGTGAGAGTGGTGCGATGCCCGCGCAGGCAGGCGAGGACGGCCTGAAGGCGCTCGCGGAGGAACGCACCAAGAAGCGCCTCGGTCTCGAACCCTGTGAAACCTGTGAGAATCGGAGTTACCAGGATGATTCGGACGATTCTTCAGTTTCTTTTCAAACTCCCACAAAACTGACCCCTCAGCAGGCGGCGGCTGCCGTGCCGGCTCACGAAGGGGAACACGTGCACAACGAACAGGCCCGGGCGGACCGGGAAGGGCGAAAGGTGATCTCCCAATCCGTGCGCATTCACACGTCCATCTGCCCCGAATGCGGCCGTGTCTATGTTTCGGGAGGGACCACCACGACCGTCACCGCGTCTGAAACTCCCCGGGAAAATCCCTCTGTCGGGGAAAACGGCGCTTCTTCTCTCGATCTCGTCGCGTAGATCAAAAAAAGGAGCTGACGCGTCATTCGGATCCGAAAGGGACTTCTCGTTGTCATAGTGTTTTCCCTCGTCCTTTTCGGAGGAACGATTCTCTGGTATTCTTTCTGGCCACGCCCCATCGTCTTGGGCGTGGCGTATTGTACCGCTCCGGGAAAACATGTCACGGAGGGGCTGATGTTTGCTGCGGCGAAAACCTACGTGGAGTGGCACAATCGGTTCCGGGAGCCCAAGATCCGCCTCGAAGTGGCTTCCTATCTCCAAAGCCCCGTGGCGGCCCTGCTGGAACTGCAACGCCGTGGCGCCGTGGCGGTGCTTGGCTTCACGACTTCCGACACGGGGCTGGATGCCGCCTCCGTGGCGGAACGCTTGGAGATGCCCCTCATCGCCGTTTCGGCCTCAACCTCCATGCTCGCGGGAAAGGACGACTGGTTCTTCCGCGTCCAGCCGAGTACCCGGGCCGATTCCAGTGCCTACAGCAGACTCTTCCGTTTTCGGAGCATCAGGACGCTTGCGGTGGTGGCCACCTGGGACAACGCGCCCTATGTGCTCGCCTTCGTCCGGGATCTCTACGTGAAGGGTTCTCCCCGCATCCTCGGTCCATTTCTGCTCTCCGAAATTCAGCAGGCCGACGGCGCTCTGGCCGCACTGAATCCCGACGGCATTCTGGTGGTGGGGCCGACGCCTTTCTCCATCTGGGCCTCCCAGCGCGCGACGAAGCTCTGGCCCAGGGCGGAGCTCTTTCTCTCCCTCTGGTCCGTCACAGGGCTTGGTTTCCGGGAATATTCCCTTCTTGACAGGCCGTTTTTTTTCAGCACCGCCTTTTCTCCGCTGGCAATCTCCGAGGAACATCCCTTCGTTGTCGCCTGGCGGGAGGAATATACCGCGGATGTCACCTTTACGGTGCACCGTACCTTTCTGGCCCTGGAGCTCTTTCGGCTTGCCGTCGAAGATGTGGAACGGGGAAACGCCGCGTCCTTCCGGGAGTCCCTTGCCATGTCACGCCACATCGAGGGTCCCGGAGGCGATGTGATCATGGACCGCTATGGAGATGCCCACGCGCAGCCTCGTTTTTTCCGGTGGGACGGTGAGAGACTCCAGGGGGTTCCGGTGCCATGAACTCCTCCCTTGTGCGGTACCGGAGACAGGTGGCGGGTTTTTCCCTCTTCGTCGTCGTCGGGTTTTCCCTGCTCGCTCTGTGGATTGCCTTTGCCGCCACGGTGAGAAGCGGAGAAGAGGAACTCGCCCGGGACGCACAGCGGCTTCGGAGGGAGCTGTCCATCCTTTTCGAGGCCCAGGTGGGGCTTCTGGTCGGGCTCCGGAACGGAAACGACGGAGAAATTCAAGCCCTGCAAAGGCTTTTGCCTCCCTATGTCGCGTTTCTCGCCCGATGCACCCCCGCCGGAGAAATCCTCTCCGTTCTCCGCGGCCCCGGCATCGAGGGCGCGAAATTGCCCTGGAAACTCCTCTTTCCCCAATGGAATCTCACGTCTCTTCTCTGGGAGAGCGATCGCTCCATGCTGACCTTCGCGATTTCCCGGGGCGAGGAGCGGCTCCTCGCGGGCTTCCTTCCCGAGCAATTGCTGGCAACACTGGATCCGGGATTCTCGGAGCACTGCTTCGGAGTCCTTGCCGGCGGCGGAGGCGAGACCTTCGTGGCCTGGAACGGCAGAGAACTGTTTCCCTCCGGGGGGCTTGTCTCCAAAAGTTTCGGCTCCAAAAACGGCACCGTGCGGGAGTCGGTGGGAACGCTTTCCGTGCAGGCGACGGCCTGGCCCCTTCCGCACGGCCTGCGCCTCGTGACGGGGCTTTGGATGGATCGGGTCTATGCGTTGGCGCTGAAACAGGGTGTGCTCGTCGGTGGGGCCTTTCTGCTCGTCGCCCTGGTGTTGGTGTTTCCCGTCACGAGAGCCTTCCGGAAGGTCTCCGTGGAGTTCGAGAGAATGGCGGTCTCCCTCGCGACCCTCCAGGAAAGCGTGCGCCTCGCGCCGGATCCCCTTCGGGCGCTGGATGTGGTGCAGCGGGAATGGCAGTTGCCCGGGGCCGGAATGGCCTTCGACGAAACACGGAGGCTTCTTGAGGCTTTCCGCGGCCTCATCGAGGAAATCGGAAGCCAGGCGGAGGAACTGGCCGCGCTCTACCAGGAGACCACAGCCATGCAGTCCGAACTGGAGGATGTGAACCGGGACCTGAAGGCAGCCCTGGAACAACTGGAGGAGCTGGCCCTCTTCTCTCAGACCGCGGTGGAGGCCCGCTCCACGAAAGAGGCGGCGACACAGCTTCTATCCTCTTTCACGGCCTTCGGGGGCGCCCGGTGTGGGGGCATGGTCCTTCTTCGGGATGAAAAACCGACGCTCGTCTCCTATGAAGGCGATCCGGAGGCCGAGGAGGAGCTGTTGCGTTACCTGAAGAGTGCCGATGTCAAGACCCTTGTCCGGCCGAGCGGGGGGGGTGCTTCCAGGAGTTCCCGGGCGAACGGCTTCGATGGAGACGGAAGACACTGGTACGTTTTTCCCATTTCCTATCTCGGCGCGGATATCGGAGGGCTTTTCCTCGCCGAAGAGGGACCGAGGGGAGCTGTCCTGGGAAAGGTGCAGAATGTCATCGCTCTCTTCGTCCCCCACGTGGGGGGTATTCTCCGCGCTCACCTCCTGGTGGACGAGATCCGCCGCTCCTATCATTACCTCGCGCTGCGGCTTCAGGGGCTCACTGCCACCTATCACGACGAGACGGGAGAGCATCTCCAGCGTATCCGCGCTCTCTCGCTCTTTCTGGGAGAGCGCATGGGCCTGGACGAGGAGCTTCTGGAGGATCTCGCCATGTACAGCATGCTGCATGACATCGGCAAAATGAAGGTTCCTCATGAGATCCTCTCCAAACCAGCTCGCCTCGACGAGGCGGAGTTTTCCGAGATCCGACGTCATACGCTCTACGGAGTGGAACTTCTCGGTGAATCGAGATGGCTGGACATGGCGCGGGACATCTGTCTCTATCACCACGAGAAATGGGATGGATCGGGATATCCCGAAGGGCTCACTGGAGAGGAGATTCCCGTCGTGGCCCGCATCGTGGGATTCGTGGACGTCTACGACGCGCTTCGGTCGCGTCGCTGTTACAAGGAACCCTTCTCTCACGAAACGGCCTGCCGTATCATCACAGAAGGAGACGACAGAGTCCGTCCCACGGATTTCGATCCCCGTATCATGGCCGTGTTTCGTGCGCATCACACCCAGTTCGACAAGATTTACGAAGCCTACTCTCTTCTTTCCTGACGGCCTCACAGGCCTTCCCCTGCTCCCGATGCCTTCGACGGAAAGAGGGTGTCTCCATTTTTTCGACACGTCCCCATCCGTGAGGGTTTTTCCTGGGTCCCGGGGCTCTCTTGCCTTTTTCGTACCTACCGAGATACACTGAAAACAATGCGGAACCGCATCGCCGTTCCATCGGAGCGAGATGTGGAAGGTCTCTCTCGTCAAAAGGAAGCGTAGGCGGAATGTGGTACAATTAAAGCGCTATCAGAGCGCACACTTGGCAGAGAAGAGGTGGCGGGCATGAGACGAATCGCGGTGGTGGTGGTGCTTTGTGCGGTTGTTTTGTGTGCAGCGGCGGCCCTGGCGGAGGAGTTTGCTCCCGTTCTCGAGCAGACGGACAAGGCCAAGATCAACTGGACCGACGGCTTCGTGGAGGCTACGGGGCAGGCTGTGGCGCCCTCGGACAAGTCGGGAACGGGGCAGGGGAAGCTGCTTGCCAGAAGGGGCGCCATCGTGGATCTCCAGCGGAATCTCCTGGAGTTCGTCCAGGGAGTGAAGGTCAACGCCGAGACGACGATGCAGGACTTCATGGCCAACGACTATGTGAAGACCGAGGTTCACGGCACGATCAAGAACGTGGAGGTGGTCGATTCCAGTTGGGACGGAGAAATCTACACCGTGGTGGGGCGCATTCGCCTGGGTGATCTCCGCAAGGCCGTGACGCCCGCGCTTCCCACACCGCCTACGCCCAAGAAGGACCCCGCCCCGGTGAAAGGCAAGAGCACGGGGCTCGTCCTCGACGTGCGTCATCTTCCCCTCATCCCGGCGATGACCTTCCGGGTTGTGGACGAAAAGGGAAAGGTGCTCTACAGTCTCGACTTCGTGGACAGGGAGCGTTTTCTCTCTTCGGGGCTCTGCGAGTACCAGACCAACATGAACTACGCCACGGGAGTGCCCCGGGTCACGGACAAGCCCACGGTGATCAAGGCGAAGAGCCTGGTCGGCCCGAACAACGTGGATATCGTCATCTCCAACGGTGATGCCGCAAAAATCCCCGGCGGTTACGATTACCGCATTCCCTGCCGTGTGGTGGTGGTGAAACGGTGATGTTTCCGCCTGCGGAAGGATCGCCCGCCGGCACTGCGGTGCGGCGGACCCCGGGAGGTCTGGGGCTTTTGGTGTCCCTTCCGGTGATGTTGTTCCTGCTCTTGGCTCCGGCCCTCGTCGCGATGGCGGCGGAGTCCCAGAAGGACATCGTGGTGGACGCGGAGGGATCCGCCCTCGTCGTGAACGGCGACAAGGCGCACGCGAAGGAACAGGCCAAACGGCAGGCCTACCGGGACGCCCTCGAAAAGGGCATCGGCGCCTATGTGGAAGGCATCACGGAGATGAAGGATTTCGAGGTGGTGAAGGACAAGGTCTTCTCCAAGGCCCAGGGGCTCGTGACGGACTTCAAGATCGTCCGGGAATGGGTGGACGAGGAGCAGGTCTATCACATCAGGGCGAACTGCACCGTCTCGACGGTGAAGCTTGACGGGGTCCTCGGTCCCGTGGTGATCGACGCTCTTGGCAATCCTCGGGTGATGGTCGTGGTGGACGAGAGCATCGACGGAGAGAACCCTTTTCTCTCCACCGTGGAGGGGGAAGTCCTTGCGGTGTTCGAGAAGGCGGGATACCTTCTCGTGGATCCTCAGACGGCCAAGGGACTGCACGCCCGGGAGTACGATCTCGCCAAGGAGACGGGAGACACGGCGAAGCTGCAGGAACTGGCCAGGTCCTTTCAGGCGGACGTGATCATCTACGGACGAGCCCAGGGAGTCACGTACGCGAAGCAGAAGGTGGAGGGTGTTTCCGTCTTCGGCGTTCGGAGCCAGCTCCAGCTCAAGGCCATTATCACCCAGACGGCCTACATGCTGGGCACGGAGACCCCGGAGTTCAAGGAACGGGGAACCTCCGCCCAGGACGGTGCGGTCAAGGGACTTCGGAAAGCTGCGGCGTCAGGGGCAAAATCCCTCGTGCACAAGGTGGCCTACAGCCTTGTGAGCGGTAGTTCGGGCGGTGTGCCGGGGCGGACCGTCAAGGTGCTCGTCACGGGCATCGGCTTCTCCGGAGCGCGTGCGCTGAAGGCGGGGCTTGAGGAGACGAAGGGGATCACCGCCGTGTACCAGCGGGCTTTCGCGAACAGAAAACTGGAACTCGATGTGAACACCGAGGGAAACGCGGAAGACCTTGCCGTGGCGCTGGAATCCCTTGGTCTCGAAATTTCCGCGTTGACGGCGAATACCATTGAGGCCACAGCCAAGGAGTGAGCGCCGTGAAAACTTCGGAAAAGAAGAAATGGGAGAGTGGGGCGATCCTCGCGAGGATGCCGGAAAAGTTCCTCGTGGTGACGGTTCTCCTTTTCGCCCTGGGCGGAATGGCATGGGCTGCCCCTCTCTCCGAGGGGGACATCGTGCGTATCTGGCGCAACAACGGAGCCGTGCAGGGTGTCCAGGAATTTCACTTCGGCGTCGTGGACTGGCCGAACCGCGTCGTCGCCGTGGAGGGGCGCGGGCCGGTTCCATGGAGCACGGAGCCCAACGCACGTCTTCTCGCCCGGCGGCACGCCGTGGCGGATGCCCAGCGGAGGCTTCTCTACCTGCTCTACGAACTCCGTTACGGCCTTCCCCGGGGCATCGACTCCATCGCGGTGGAGGGGCATGTGGTCATGGGACATATCTACCAGGAGGGACAGGACGAACAAGGCTACTGGGTGGATGTGGAACTCCCCCTGCAGCGTTTTCTCGAGGAATGTGTGATCTGGAAGGCCCGCGCCAAGTGATTCCTTGCCGGGGCCGCGAGTTGTGCGGAGGTGAAGGGGACTGATGAGGAAGAAGGGGAAAGGTGTTCTCGTCCTGGCGGTTCTGTTTTTGTGCCTGGGCGTGCTCGGGGCGTATGCCGAGGCGGCCATGCGGATGGCCGTCTCCGATTTCGAGAACAACGCGGGAGCGGGGTCCGAGGTGAATGACGCCGTGCGGCGGGCCATCACGGACATGCTCATCACGGAACTCGCAAAAACGCCGGGAATCCAGGTGATCGAGCGGTCACGCATCGAGGCTATCGCCAAGGAGCAGCGCCTCGCCATGTCCGGCCTCGTGGAGGGGTCCACGGCGGTGCAGGTGGGACGTCTCCTCGGTGTGGAGAAGCTCATCACCGGCGCCATCACCCAGTTCTCCTTCAAGCAGAGCGGCGGTATCATTCCGCTCCCCATCGGTGGCTTCGGCGGCGTCGCCGTGGGAAGCAGCACCGCCCACGTGACGCTGGACGTACGCCTCATCAACGTGGAGACCGGGGGCATCGAGTGGACCACCCGAGCTTCGGGCGAGGCGGACCGTTCCATGGGGGGTGTCATGCTCGCGGGCGTGGCCTTCGGCCAGTCCGAAAACGGGGGTATCCTCTCCGCCGCCACCTACAACTGCATCCAGAAGGTCGTTCTGGCTCTTCAGGGTCGCCTTCAGATGACCCAGACGGTGAGTTCCTACAACGTCATCGACGTGCGAGGGGCGAACAACGTGCTCATCGACGCGGGAAACGTGAACGCCAACACCGTGCTGGGGCAGTTTTTCGTGGTCTTCGCCGATGGGGCTCCCATTCTGGGAGTGAACAACGAGATCCTCGGAGTGGAGCGCATGAACCTCGCGGTGCTCAAGGTGAAAGAGGTCCAGGCGCGGTACGCCGCCTGCGAGGTGGTCAAGGGAAGCGCGGCGGAGCTGCAACGGGGCGATCAGGTGGCGCTCCTCTATGATTCTCCGGAGAGCGTGCGCATTTCCAGCCGGATGATGGCGGACCTGAAGAGCGATTCCGGAAAGGGCATCATTTCGGACCCTGCCACGCTCCCCGGAGGCGCGCCCTCCCAGGCCCCCCTCCAGACTACGCAACCCGCACAGCCTGCGCAGACCACGGTGC
Organism: Synergistaceae bacterium UBA5560; assembly: GCA_002425685.1. Lineage (GTDB taxonomy): Bacteria > Synergistota > Synergistia > Synergistales > Aminiphilaceae > Aminiphilus. The sequence goes on from DIMS01000065.1 coordinate 42,351, forward strand.
CGTCCACACCGACGACTCCGGCGCCGCAGGTTCCCCAGGTCGCCTCGGCGGGAGGCATTGCGGACACGTCGGAGGAATCGAACGTGATCGATAGCTATCCCATCGACGCAAACCAGAAGAACTCCTTGAAGATAGCCCATCGCGGAGGATACACGAACTATTCCAAGGGAAACTTCTCCCAGGCGCTCAAGATGTTCGAGCACGCGGTGAACCTCTATCCCGGAAACTATCTGGACGCCTACTGGGCGGCCCGGACGGCGCACAAGATGGGCAATAAAAAGCTCATGAACGAATGGCTCGACAAGGCTCTCGCGGTCAATCCGAACTACAAGCCCGCCATCGACTACAAGGCGAAGTTCGGCAAGTAGACGGAGCGACGGGCGCGTCGGTTCCGGAAATGAATGAAGGAGGACGTCGCATGAACGGTCATCGATTCGGTATGTGGCGCATCGCCTGCCTGCTCGGTGGGGTGCTGCTTTTGGGGATGTCCTGCGCGGCTTGTGCGGAACCCCTCCCCAAGGGAAAGCCCATCGCGATTCTCATCAGCGAGACCTCCGGGAACATCCTCAATCCCGGGGCGGCCGTGGGGACCGCCGAGGCCATCGTCAAACAGGAACTTGTCGCGGCGGGCTATCCCGTGGTGAACGAGGAGCAGCTGGCCAAGATCCGCCGGAGCAAGGCCGCCGCGCTCGCCCTGAACGGTAACGTGGACGCCATCCTGAGCCTCGGCAAGCAATACGGCGTACGGATCTTTCTCTCCGGAAAGGCCTCCATGCACACTCCCGTGCTGAACGACTTCGGCTTCTACACGGGAACGGCGGCCATCGCGGTGCAGGCCTACTCTGCGACGAACGGTAAGTACCTCTTCGCCGACACGGTGACGGGGAAGGACATGGGAGCGACTCCGGACGAGGCGTCCCAGAAGGCCCTCATGGCCGCGGCGAGGCTCATGGCGAAGAACGTCATGGCTGGTGAAGGCGCTGCCGGAGCGGGACCGGGAGCACCCCAGGAACCCGTGTCCTCCACGGCGCAAAAGCTTTTCGTGACCATTGCGAACGCGAGGAATTTCAACGTGGCGAATCAGGTACTCAGCGCCTGTCAACAGCTTCCCCGCTGCAAGGATGCCAAAATCACCGGATTCGGCGGCGGCAATGCCACGATAGAAGTGTTGTACATGAGCAGCGCCAAGGATCTTGGTGACGCCCTTTCTCGAAAGGGTATTCCCGCGACGGTGGTGGGCATTTCGGGCAACACGGTGCAACTTCAGGCACAGTGACCGTTCTTACACCCGAGGTGCTTCCCTGGGTAATGCGGAGAGAATTTTGTTTTCCGGTTCCGCCTTTGGGCGGGCAGATGACGACGACGAGGGAGTGAGGCTCGATGCGCAAGATGGCGGCTTGTTTTGTTCTTGCCCTGGCGGTGGTGTTGGGCGTGGCCTTCTGTGCCGCGGCGGAGGTGCAGCTCTTCGTGGACAAGCAGACCGTCCGGGTTCACGATCCGGCGCTGAACACTCAGTCCATCCTCAACGATTTCCAGCCCAAGGGATGGCGAACGCACAACTATCTGGCTCTCGCCTGGAACGATACCGCGTCGTGGATCTACGACATTCGCACCCACCAGTGGCTCTCCCTTACCGGATTCGGCGCCGTGGCGGGGGTGCTCTCGGACAACTACGCCATGGTCTGGGAGCCCAAGCGGGTGGCCATCTTCGACGCGAAGGACCGTCGCTGGATCGTCAGCGATTTCCTGATGGACCAGATCACGACGCCGCTTATCGCCCGGGGCATGGGAGCGGCGGTGACACTCAAGGAGTTCGTGGTCTTCGATCCCGTTCTCCGGGAGTGGAAGATCCTGAACGATGTCTATCCGAAACAGGCCATCATCGGCGACAATCTCGGAGTCTGCTGGAACGAGGCGGACGCCTTCGTGTACGACACGACGGTGCACCAGTGGGTGGAGAAGCGGGACATCCGTCCCCAGGCCTGCATCGTCGAGGACTACAAGGTAAGCATCTACACCTCGGACCGGATCTTCGTCTACGACGCCATGAAGCACCGCTGGACGGATCAGCCCAGGTAGAGGAAGAAGCCTCGGCCGGAGGCGGAACGTCGTGTCCGGCGGAGCATTCGTCTCTTCTCCGTTCTCGGAGAGGAGGCGTTGGAGGTGCGGGTGTGGATGCCTCCGGAGCGATGCCGGCAAGGGCAACCGAAGGGCGGAAAGGTGAGCGACTCTCCCTTTCCGCCCTTTTTGTCGCATTCCTGTAACGAAGTCCGGTTTCCGTTGGGTATAATGGGGCGGAACCCATCGTACTTCCAAGAGGGCATACAGGTCGAGGAGAGGTGGCATCATGGACGACGGACACAGGGAGAACAGGTCGGCCGCGGCGGTGGATGTGGAGGAACTGCTCTCTCTCTGCGATGACGACGGAGAGATGTTGGACGAGTTGTTGCGGGCTTTTGCCGAGGACGAACCTCGCCTTTACGCTGCTTTGGAGAGGGCGCTCCATGCGGAGGATTTCGAGCATCTGGCGAAAAACGCCCATGCCCTGAAGGGTGTTTTGGCCGCACTGGCGGCGATTCCTGGGCGAGATCTCGCCCTCGCGCTCGAGCGGGCCGGAAGGAACGCGAATCTTGAAGAGGTGAGGCGGATAGTGCCGCTTCTCCGGGAGGAGCTGGATCGGGTTTCCCGGGCCCTGCATGTTTTGGAGGGAGCGTTGCCTCATGACACGTCCGCCTGATGCGTTGAGAGCGGGACGCCGCGTTTCGGCGGTGTCGTTTCCGTGCTTTTTTCTGACGGTGCTTTTTTGGGGGCTCGTCGCTGTTCTGCCCGCGGGGGCGGCGGATGTGACCGTGCCGTCTCCGCCTTCCGGTGCGCGGGCGCTCATGAAGGACGTCAAGGGGTGTGCCCTCGTCATGGATCTCCACACGGGAGAGGTTCTGGACGCCTACAACCTCTCCAGGGCCGTGGGGTACGAATATCCCTCCACGAGCGTTCTCAAGCCCGTTGTGGCTCTGGGGGCGCTCCACTACGGCGTGCTCTCGCCGGAGGAGAAGGTGGAGGGGGACCGCAAGAAACTGCTCAAGCAGTACGGCGATGCGATGCGCTCCTATCTCAACCGGGATCTGGGTGCGCTGGATCTGGGGAGTGCCATGGCCGCAAGCGACAACCTTTTCTTCTACGTCGTGGGGGAGCGCCTGGGAGAGGAGCGGGTCCGGACCCTCTACGAATCCTTCGGCTTCGGCAAGGCCACGGGGCTCGACCCGACGAAGGAGAAGCCGGGGCGCATTCCCAAGGGGCTCACGGGAGCCGAAAGGCTCCATTTTCTCGGGTGGGGAAGCAAGAGCATGCGCGTCACAGCGGCACAGCTCCTCGTCGCTATGGCCTCCTTCGGCAACGGGGGCTATCGGTTGCGCCCCTTTCTTGGGCCCAAGGCGCCGAAGGTCGTGTCCCGGATCGCTGCCGAAGAAGAATTCGCCCAGGTTCGCAAGACCCTCCGCCGGGTGGTCACCGAAGGGAGAGGCAAGAGCGCGAACCGTGATGGCTACAGTGTGTACGGAAAGACGGGGTCGGTGTTCCTTCCCGGGACCACCACACCTCTCGGCGTCTTCGCGGGATTCACCGAGGGCGCACCTCGGGACGTGGCGTTCGTGGTGATCGTGGAGGGAGCTTCTGCGCCGAGGGCAGTACGCCTTGCGGGAAAACTGCTCGATTCCCTGGAGAAGGCGCTTGGCGCCACTTCTCGTATCGGAGCGAAGGAGTCGGAGCGATCATGACGGCCAAGGACAAACGCAGGCAGATCAAGCAAGAAGCCCGTTCCGCAAAGACGGAAAAGCGTCGCGACGGCAAGGAGGGCGTTCCTGCCGTGTCCTCTCCGGAGAAAGGGGACGGAAAGAGCCCGGTCGAGAGGGGGATCTACGGTCCTGAGACGCTCTTCAATCGTGAACTGAGCTGGGTGGCCTTCAACGGACGCGTGCTTGAGGAGGCTTTTCGGGAGACGCATCCTCTCCTGGAGCGCCTCAAGTTTCTCGCCATTTTCACGAGCAACCTGGACGAGTTTTTCCTCATTCGCTTTGCCGGGCTTCTGCGGCAGGTCGCCCAGGGGGTGGAGATTCCCTCGCCCGACGGCATGACGCCCCTTCGGCAGATCACGGCTCTGCGGGAGGCGATTCTCCCTCAGTTGGAAGAGCAGCGTCGCTGCTGGAAGGAGCGTCTCCTTCCCCTGCTCGCCCGGGAGGGCATCCGCGTGGAGGAATATCCCCGGGTCCGTCCCGGCGCACGCAGGAAGCTGGACGCCTATTTCGAGCGGGAAGTCCTGCCGATTCTCACCCCCCAGGCGGTGGACGGAGGGCGTCCCTTTCCGCACGTGTCCAGCGGGAGCCTGAACCTCCTGGTGCTGCTCCAGGACGAACAGGAGCGACATCGTTTCGCCCGCCTCAAGATCCCCCGCACATTTCCCCGCTTCGTTCCCGTGGAGGAGGAACAGGAGGCACTGTCCGGAACGGCGCGGCGCCTCGCGGAGCGGAATCCCTCCACCTTCGTGTGGATCGAGGACGTGGTGACGGAAAATCTGGACGCGCTCTTTCCGGGATTTCTCGTGAAGGGTGCTTGGCCGTTCCGGGTTTTGCGGGACGCGGATCTGGAGATCCAGGAGGACGAAGCGCCGGATCTCCTCTCCACCGTGGAGGAAGGAGTGGAGCAGCGCTTCTTCGGGGTTCCCGCCGCACTGGTGGTGGGTGGCGAGATGCCCTCCGAGGCGAGGAGCTTTCTTGTGGAGCATCTTGAAGTGGCCCCCTATCAGGTCTTCGAGGTGGAGGGGCGTCTCGACTTCTCCTCTCTGATGGAACTCTACCGTCTCGACCGGAGCGACCTCAAGGATGCACCCTTCCTTCCCGCCGCGCCGAAGCTCGATGGGGGAGCGGAGGCCTTTCCGGAGCTTCTTCGAAAGCGGGACCTCCTGCTCTTTCACCCCTACGATGCCTTCTCGCCCGTGGTGGATTTTCTCCGGTGGGCCTCGCGGGATTCCCAGGTGCTCGCCATCAAGATGACTCTCTATAGGGTGGGACAGAACTCTCCCGTGGTGGAGAGCCTCATGGAGGCACGGCAGAACGGCAAGCAGGTGGCGGCCCTGGTGGAGCTCAAGGCGCGTTTCGACGAGGAGAACAACATCGTCTGGGCCCGGGCTCTGGAGCGTGCGGGGGTGCATGTGGTCTACGGCCTCTCGGGGCTCAAGACCCATGCGAAGATGTGTCTCGTGGTGCGCCGCGAGAACAAGGGAATCCGCCGCTACGTGCATCTTGGCACAGGGAACTACAATCCCTCCACGGCGGGGATCTACACGGATCTCGGGTATTTCACCGCCGATCCCGACATGGGAGAGGACGTGGCGGATCTCTTCAACGTCATCACCGGCTACGCCAGACGCGAGGCCTACCGGCGGCTCCTCGTCGCACCCACGACGATGCGGGACGGGCTTGTCTCCCGTATCGACCGGGAAATTCGGAAACACCGGGAGGGGGAGGGAGGGCGCATTATCTTCAAGATGAACGCCCTCGTGGACGAGGCCTGCATCGCCGCGCTCTACCGGGCCGCCGCGGCAGGGGTCCGGGTGGATTTGCAGGTGCGGGGGATCTGCTGCCTCTGTCCCGGTCTTCCCGGAACGGAGAAGACGCTCACGGTCACCTCCATCGTGGGACGCTTCCTCGAACATTCCCGGCTCTACTATTTCCGCAACGGTGGCGCGGAGGAACTCTTCCTCGGCAGCGCGGACCTCATGCCCCGAAACCTGGATCGCCGGGTGGAGGTGCTTTTCCCCGTACTGGACAGGGAACTGCTCCGCACGCTCGTGGACCAGGTCCTGGAGGTGCACCTGAGGGACACCGTACATGCCCGGCTCCTCGGGCCGGACGGGATCTACCGGGCGCGGATTCCCGCCGAGGGAGAGATGCCCGTGAACGCCCAGGCGACAATGCTTGCAGGGCGGGGAATCCTGTACGGGGAACTCACTCCTCCGGCGGTGTCGGCGCGGCTTGCGTCGCCTCTTCCGGAAGCCGGCCCCGGAACGACGAGAGTTGTGCCTGCGGGAGGTGACGGAGCGTGACGACCGCCTCCCGTTTTCCCGGAGCCTGCGGGTACGGTGCACAGGTGGTCCTCGAGCGGCTCGCTCCGCTTCTGCGCGAAGTGGAGGGGGTGCGTCGCAACGAGGACCCGGAGTGCCTGCACCGCATGCGCGTGGCCTCCCGCCGGCTGCGCAGCGCCCTGCTCCTGCTGGAGGGATGTGTCCCTCCGGAGACGCTGCGTTCGTGGCGCCGCGCAGTACGGCGCCTCACGCGGATTCTCGGAGAGGCCCGCGACCTGGATGTGCAGATTCTCTTCCTGGAGGAGCTGCTCGGAAAGAGCGGGGCGGCGGGTGCCTCCCCTTCCGAAGAGAACGGAGCGGCGCCGGACGGCGCGATGAAATCGCGGAAGGACGTGGCGGAGACACTTCCCTCGGAGGTACTTCCAGGGGTGGAACGCCTCCGCCTCCGCCTCCGCACGCGGCGTGAAAGACGGCAGCGAAGCGTCCTTCGCGCCCTGGACCGCCTGGAACGGGAGGGGATTGTGCAGCGCATGGGGACCGTCCTCCGGGAGATGCTCGTGCGCATGGAGCTCGGCGAAGCGGATCGTGGCCCCTCGCTTCGGGAACCGGCTTTCCGGCTTCTCTCCCTGCGTCTCGAAGAAACGCTTGCCTTCGCCTACGTGGCGGACAACCCCGCCGACGAGGAGGGACACCATGCCCTCCGGGTGGCGGCCAAGCGCCTTCGCTATTCCCTGGAACTCTTCGCACCTCTCCTCGGAGAGGTCGGGGATTCCCTCGTGAAAGAGATCAAGGTTCTTCAGGACAGGCTTGGGGCACTCCATGACTGTGATGTCTGGCGGAGCTTCCTCCCTGCCTTCATCGATGCCGAGCGTCGTCGCACCCATCGCTACTATGGACACGGAAAGGCCTTCCCGCGTCTGGAGAAGGGACTCCTGTTCCTGCTGCACCGGCGGGACGAAGAGCGGGAGAAGCTCTTCGCGTCGTTCCTTGCCTGGTGGAGGGGCGCGGAGAAAAAGAACTTCTGGCAGCGCTGCCGCGAGGGAATCGCGTCTCTTCTCGCCGACGCCGGAAAGCTTCCGGCGACGGATTCTTCTTCCCCGATGGAGGTGGTGACGGAGTGAAGATCGCATTGCTCGGAGACATCCACGCCAATCTGTCCGCTCTCGATGCGGTGCTCGAACACGCCCGGAAACGAGGTGTCGGTGCCGTCTGGTGTCTCGGCGACTCCGTCGGCTATGGTCCCTGTCCCGACGAGGTGATTCGACTCCTCCGGAGAGACTACGCGCTCTGTCTCCGGGGAAACTACGACAACAAGGTCCTTTGCGTGGAGGAAAAGCGCGAGCGGTGGCTCCTCACGAAGGGAGAGGAGAAAGTGCTCGCTTTCCAGTGGGCCTGGGACAATCTTTCCCCGGAAAGCCGGGAATGGCTCGCGGGGCTTCCCGAGACGCTGCGCCTCTCCCTTGAGGGACATCGTATCCTGCTTGCCCACGGAAGTCCCGATTCCCCCAAGGAGTTCCTCGGGGAGGAAACGCCTCGGGAGCGCTTCGCCGAGATCATCGCCGACACCGGGGCGAACGCCCTCTTGTTTGCCCACACACATCACCCCTTTTGTGAACGGATCGACGGGGTGCTTCTGCTCAATCCCGGAAGTGTGGGACGCCCCGTGGACGGCGATCCCCGCGCCTCCTACGCGCTGCTCTCGGTGACGAAAAAAGGGATCGAGGCGGAGTTGTTCCGCGTTCTCTACGATGTGGACCAGTGTGTCGCGGCGCTTCGCACGGCGGGGCTTCCCGAGGAATTCGGAAACATGTTCCTTTCCGGAACCGATTTGGGAGAGGGGGCGCTCCGTTCGGAAGAGACCGAGGCGGAACGGTTTCGTGCGGAGGCGCGTCGAGTGGGGCAGAAATACGTGGACATGGGGGAGCACATGACCCAGGTGGCGGCCCTCGCGGTGCTGCTCTTCGACGAACTGGTCCCCCTGCACGGCTACGGTCCGGAGGAACGGCGTCTTTTGGAACTGGCGGCCCTTCTGCACGACATCGGTTGGTGCGAGGGGCGCATGAAGCATCACAAGTGGTCCGCACGGCTCATACTCGAGGACGAGGATCTTTCTCTCTCACGGCGGGAGCGTCGTCTTGTCGCCTGCATCGCCCGCTATCACCGGCGCGGGTTTCCTCGGGCGTCGCACCGCCTCTTCGGCACGCTCTCCGAGGAGGAGCAAGCTCTCGTGAGAGTTCTGGCGGGATTGCTCCGCGTTGCCGACGGGCTCGACAACTGTCATCTCAGCCTTGTCGAGGGGCTTTCCTGCACGATCCGGGATGATCGGGTGGACCTTCGCGTCGTCGCCCCCCAGTTTCCGCAAGGGGAGGACGAAAAGGCGCTTCGGAAAGGAGACCTCTTTCGGGAATGTTTCAATCGGGAGATCGCGATCACGTGGGACCTGCACCGTTGAGCGAGGCGGGGCGCGTCCTCGCCTTTCTGGATATGGGGACGAACTCGATCCGCCTTCTCCTGGTGCGGATCAACCACAATCGTTCCTACACGCTGCTGCTGCAGCAGCGGGAGGTCATTCGCCTCGGAGAGGGAGCCTTTCAGGAGGAGCGTCTTCAGGACGCCGCCATGGAGAGGGCGATCCTTGCCGCGCGGGGGTTTGCGGAGATGGCTCGCGCCTACGGTGCGGAGGAGCTGGTGGCGGTGGCCACGGCGGCGACAAGGGACGCGGCGAACCGCGAGGAATTTCTGGAGCGCCTCACGAAAGAGGCCGGTGTGGACATGCGGATCATCTCCGGACGGGAGGAGGCCCGGCTCATCTACCTGGGTGTGGTGAGCGGCCTTGTCCTTGAATCCCGAAAGGCCGTCTTTATCGACATCGGTGGGGGCAGCACCGAGGTGACCGTGGGAGACCAGTTCGAGCACTACTACCTGGACACCCTCAAGCTGGGGGCCATCCGCCTTTCGGGGATCTTTCTCCGCCCCGACGAGACCGGCCCGATCTCTGAGGACCGCTACGCCCTCATTCGGCAGTACGTTTCGGGCGCGGTGGTGCGCACGGTGCAGCGGGTGCGGAATCTGGAGCCCGAGATCGCCGTGGGAAGCTCCGGGACTATCATGAACCTTGCGGAGATCACTCTCCGGAGGACCAGGAAGCGCCGTCTCGAGCGGAACGACACGGTACGCCTTGACGAACTCCGGGAGACCATCCGCATTCTCCGGGAACTTCCTCTGGAACAGCGTCGCAACGTGCCGGGAATCAATCCCGAGCGGGCGGACATCATTGTCCCCGGTGCGGCGGTTCTGGAGACGCTCCTGGAGGAAATGGGCGTGGCGGAACTGATGGTGAGCGACCGGGGGCTGCGGGAAGGGCTTCTCATGGATTACCTCGACCGGATCGACCTCTTTCAGGGTATGTCCGTCCGGGAGCGGAGTGTCTTTCAGCTTTCCCGCTCGTGCGGCTTTGACGAGACACACGCCCGGGAAGTGGCCCGCCTTGCCCTGGAGCTCTTCGACAGCGGAGCTGAATCGGGCTTGCACCGTCTGGGCCGGCGGGAGCGGGAACTGCTCTACTACGCGGCACTTCTCCACGATGTGGGCATGTTCATCGCCTTCTCCAATCACCAGGAGCACAGCTACTACATTATCCGCAACGCGGAGCTCCTCGGGTTCGACCAGAAGGAGATCGGCATCATGGCCGCGGTGGCCCTGCATCACCGGAAAAAAAGTCCTCGAAAGGACCATCCCGGCCTGACGGCCCTGGACAAGGACGAAAAGCGCCTCGTTCGGATTCTGGGGATGTTCCTCCGGCTTGCGGAGGCCCTCGACCGGAGCCACTCCGAGGCGGTGGAACGGGTCGGTTTCGGAAAAATCACGAAGAAGGAGGCCCGGCTGGATATCTTCCGTTCCAGGGAGTGCCAGCTCGAATACTGGGGTGTGCTGGAGCTGTGCGAAGGGTTCGAACGCGTTTTCGGGCGCGTGCTTCAGGTCAACCTTCAGGAGGGGAATTCCCTGTCGGCGGTCTCCGGGGAATAGCCTGGCACGGCATCGCCGCCTCGGCGCGCTTCGAGAAAGGTTTTTTCGCAGGCGAACCGCCTTTTTCCTGGGCGGTTCGCCTCTTTTTTACACCTCCGCAGCGTTCTCTGGAGAAACCGTCTTGGTTCCGCCATGCGGCAAGGGGCGCAGAGAGAACGTGGGCAAGCCCCATTGTGGGATTTCTGATTCGGGAACAACGCGTCCGACGTCGCTTTTTACGAAAGAGGCGTGATATTCCCTGCCGAAGAGAGCAAACGAGGCGTTTTCCTCGGGAGACGGCACTGAGCGTGCGCAAATCCGCGCGGGAAGCCTTATCGGTCCCTCTCAGTCCAGCCAGCGCTCCACGTTCTGGAGAAACAGATGATGGAGACGGCGCGTCGCCGGGCCGGGTCGGCCGTTTCCGACAAGGATGTTGCCGATCCGGATGACGGGCATGACCTCCTTCATGGAGGAGGCAAGAAAACACTCCTGGGCAATGCGCAGTTCTTCGAGCCTGGGGGTGCGCTCCTCCACGGAAAATCCCGATTCTCTGGCGAGGGTGAGCACTACCTGGCGGGTGATGGAGGAAAGAACCCGGGAGAGCGGTGCGGTGACGAGAACACCCTCTATGGCGAGGAAGACGCTGCTCGATGCGGCTTCGGTGATTTCTCCGTCGGGGCAGTAGAGGGCCTCGAAGAACTCCGCTCTCCCTCCCTTGGCGACGGAGGGGGCGAGGTAGTCGATGGTCTTCACCGAAGGGTGCGGGCGGGGTTGGGGCAGGGGAAGAAGGGCCACTCCGTCCTGGTAGCAACGGTCGTCGAAGCGGCGAACCGGCTCGAAGAGGACGAAAAGCCTCGGCGAGGGGAAGGTCCCGTTCCGGTTTTCGTCGCCTCCGGTCAGATAGGGGCGCACGAGGACCTCGCCGTCGCCGTCCATGCGGGAGATGCCCTCCCGGATGATCCGGCGCAGCTCGTCCATGCTCAGAGGAGGCGTCATGTGCACCTGTTCCGCCGAGGCGAAGAAACGCTCCAGGTGAGGAGTGAGCGCGAAGGGGCGTCTGCCGTAGGTGCGCAGGGAGTCGAAGACGCCGATGCCTCGCTGGATGGCCAGATCCGTCACGGGGAGGCACGCCTCCCGAAGGGGCACGTAGGTTCCGTTCAGATAGCAGATGGACATGGAGATCACCTCGGAAAGAAATTGGTTCGTCTCCGTCACGTGTGTGGAACCGGCCTGATTCGCCCCGTTCCCGAAGGGACGGGAGAGTCGCGCCGATGGTTTCCGAAGGGGCGGAGTTTCCTGAGGGAGTATAGCAGGAACGGGGCCGAAGGGGCAGCACTTCTTCGCGAAAACGTCGCCCGTGGTCTTCCGGGGGCTGTTGCGAGGTTGGAAAAGGCGAAGGGCTTTCGCCTGCTGCTACGCTACGCGGACGGTTTTTTGTCCTTTTGGCGGGCTTTTCCATCGGGCGGCTGCGGAGAGAGAAAAAAGAGAAAAACAAGACGGACAATGGAAGTCCGTGTAAAATTCTGAAAGAAGAGCGTTTACCCGGGAAACGTAAAGAGCGAGTTTCGCGAGGGCATTTTGCCGGATTCTGGGTGCGAAATGCCGAAGGCAAGCAACAAAGAACGTGGAGAACGGGGAGGTTTTGCAACGATGAAGACGAACAAGTTCGCGCTGCGTTTCGTCGCTGCGGCGACGATGGTGTTCCTTCTCGTGGAGGCGGCCTGGTGTGCCGACGTGGCCCTCACGTCGGTGGGGCAGAGTCCCGATGCGACCATGGTTAAGGTGGTCCTGAAGAAGCTCAAGGTGGAGAACGACCACGACAATCTGTTCACGCCGGAGAAGCTTGCCGGGCAGAAGGTGCTCCTCGCCGTGGTCGGGGGCAGTTCAAAGGGACTCGGTGCCGCCGGAATCGACAAGGATCAGGAGAAGGCCCGGGCCGTGGGCCTGATCGAGGCGGCAAAGGGAAAAGGAATAAAGGTGCTCGTTCTCCACGTGGGTGGCGCGGGACGGCGGGGACAGCTCACGGACATGTTCATCGAGGCGGTGACCCCCCTTGCGGATGCTCTGATCGTCGTCAAGGGAGGCAACGATGACGGTCTCTTCGGGCGCCTCATCGAGGGGAAGAATGTTCCCTTCACGGAAGTTCCCACCGTGCGGGATACCGAGGGACCTCTCGGGGAATTCCTCAAACAGTGGGGCGTCCTGTAGGTCGCGGCAATCATGGACTGGTTCTGGCCTGAAGGGTTTTACACCCTGGTCATGGTGGGGGTGTTCGTCCTCGGGGCCTTTGCCCTGAAACTGCCCATCGCCGTGGCCATGTCCCTGGCGGCGGTTTCGGGAGCGGTCGTGGCCGGGGATGGCATTCCTCTCCGACATCTCGTGGAGGGAACCTTCGGATATCTGGACACGATCCTCATCATCGCCTCGGCGATGATTTTCATGAAGACCGTGGAGCGCATCGGTCTTCTTGAGGCCGTGGCGGCCCGGATGATCCGCCGGTTCCGCTCCTTTCCGCTGCTGCTCTCCCTTGGCATTCTCCTGCTCATCATGGTTCCGGGAATGATCACGGGTTCCTCCACGGCGGCGGTGCTCACCACGGGTGCTCTCGTCGCGCCGGTACTCATCCGACTGGGCGTGCCGGTGCTCAAAACCGCCGCAGCCATCGCCATGGGCGCCATCTACGGCATGATCGCCCCGCCCATCAACCTTCCCGCCATGATCATCGGCGGCGGCATCGACATGCCCTACGTGGGCTTTGCCCTGCCTCTCCTGCTCTGCACGCTCCCTCTGGCGGTGGTGACGGCCCTTCTTCTCGTCTATCCCGATCTGCGGCGCTTCAAGGGGGACGAGGTGGCGCTGGAGGAACAGCTCCGGGAGATGGAACGCACGCCTCTCACGCCGCGCCTCTTTCTGCCCATCCTCGTCCTCGTGGTTCTTTTGGGAGGCGAGACGTTCCTGCCCGGAGTCTGGCCGGCTCTTGGCATGCCGCTGGATTTCCTGCTCGCCGCCCTGTCAGCGTTCCTCACGGGACGGCGCTGGAATCTCCTGGAGACAGCCACCTCCGCCGTTGAGGACACCCTCCCCGTGATGGGCATCCTCATGGGCGTGGGCATGTTCATTCAGGTCATGACGCTCATCGGTGTCAGGGGCTTCGTAGTGGTCTCCGCGCTGGCGCTTCCCGCGTGGCTTCTCTACGTGGGCATCGCCACGTCGCTGCCGCTCTTCGGGGCTGTCTCCGCCTTCGGCGCCGCTTCGGTGCTCGGAGTGCCTTTCGTGCTCGCGCTGCTCGGCAAGAACGAGATCATTGTGGCTTCGGCCCTGTCTCTCATCGCTGGACTGGGGGATCTGATGCCTCCCACGGCGCTCGCGGGCATCTTCGCCGCCCAGGTTGTCGGGGAGGAGAACTACTTCCGGGTCCTGAAGCATTGCGTGATTCCCGCCGTCCTCACCGCGGCCTGGGGGATCGCGATCATTCTTGGCGCGTCCTTCGTGGCGGGCGTTCTCTATTAGGGAGGGTGGGACATGACTCCGATCTATCGCGGCATTGTCGCTCTGGTCCTCTTCCTCATGCTTCGCTGCATGTTTCGGGAGAAGGACTTCTGGAAGCAGGTCACGGGGGCTCTCGTCCTGATCCCCTTGGTTCTGCGCCTGCTTTTGCTCAAGTAGGGGAGGCGATCCGGTGAAGATTCTGCGCGGTACTCCCGTCACCGCACTCGTTCTTCTCGTTCTCGTGGGGGCGGTGTCCTTCCTGGCCGCCCGGGAATTTCTCGCCATGCGGGTTCCCGACGTGGTGGTTCCGGCTCCCGGATACGAGACACATTTGCTTTCAGAGTGGGAACCTTCTCTCAAGGGAACTCCGGCGGACACACCCGTGTACATTCAGGCCGGGAGCGAGCCGGGCGGAACGGTACTCGTTATGGGGGGCACCCATCCCAACGAGCCCTCCAGCTCGCTCACGGCGGTGCTCTTTCTCGAGCGTGCCCGGGTGAACCGGGGGCGCCTGGTGGTGATCCCCTTCGCGAACATCATGGGATTCTCCCACAACGATCCTCAGGAGGCGTCGCCCCAGCGGCTTCACTTCACGCTCGCCGACGGTTCGGTACGCACCTTCAAGTACGGATCGAGAGCGACGAACCCCATTCATGCCTGGCCCGCTCCGGACGTGTACATCCACCCCCAGTCAGGGCAGGAACTGTCCGGGAAGGAGAAGAGCAATCTCAACCGCGCCCATCCCGGCACGCCTGATGGGGATCTCACGTCCAGGCTTGCCTATGGGCTGCGGCAGCTCATCGTCAAGGAAAAAATCGATCTCGCCTTCGACCTTCACGAGGCGTCGCCGGAATACCCCGTGGTCAACGCCATGGTGGCCCACGAGCGGAGCATGGAACTTGCCGCCATGGTGGTCATGGAGCTGGAGGGGGCGGGTATTCCCATGCGGCTCGAACCCTCTCCGAAGAATCTCCGCGGCCTTACCCACCGCGAGTGGGGCGATTTCACGGAGACCATGCCCATTCTTCTGGAGACGGCCAACCCCAGCCAGGGACGTCTCCGGGGGCGTACCGACGAAGATCTGGTCCTCACCGGAAGGGACAAGTGTTACACGAAGGCCGCTGCGTTGGGGCGTCTCTTCGTTCCCTACGACGGTTCCCAGAGCATTGAATTGCGTGTGGCCCGTCATACCGCGACGGTGAAAACCTTTCTGGACATGCTCGGTCTTTTCGACGAGGCGAAGGAGGTGGACGTGGAGGGCATTCCGACCTATGAAGAGCTTCTTGGACAGGGGTATGGCGCGTTTCTGACGCCCCTGCCTCTGAAAGACGCCTCTCCGGGATCCCAGGGGTAGTTCAGAGAGCCTGGACTGGGGGCGGGGGGCAGTAAAAGAAAAATTCCCCCGGAGATGCGGACAGGACTGAGAAGGAGGAGAGAGCGAATGAAACGGTACGGAATTGCGGTGGTGCTCGTTCTGTTGACGGCTCTTCTGGCCGGGTTCGCCTGGGCGGAGCCGAAGCCCGACGAAATCTACGCGGAGAATGGCATGGTGTCCTCGGCCCATCGCCTGGCGTCCCGGGCGGGTGTGGAGATTCTCCAGAAAGGCGGCAACGCCATCGACGCGGCGGTGGCCACGGCTCTCGCGCTGAACGTCGTGGAAGCCAACGCATCGGGCATCGGCGGCGGCGGTTTCATGACCGTCCGCTTCGCCAAGACCGGAGAAGTGGTGGTTCTCGATTATCGGGAGATCGCGCCTGCGTCGGCCACGAAGGACCTGTTCGCCTCCGAGCAGGCCAAGACGGAGAAATGGAGTCAGCTCGGCGGCAAGTCCGTGGGTGTCCCCGGATGGCTCGCGGGCATGATGACCGCCCTGGAGAAGTACGGCACCATGAGCTTCGCCGACGTCGCCCAGCCCGCCATTCGGCTCGCCGAAGAGGGGTTTAGCGTTGCCCCCATGCAGACCCAGATCATCACGGACGAGCTGGACAAGATCCTCGCCTACAACGACCCCGCCAAGGTGGCCTTCCTGAAGGACGGTCTCCCCTACCCCACGGGAGAGACGCTGAAGCAGCCCGCACTCGCCAAGACCTTCCGCCTCATCGGCGAGAAGGGGATCAAGGCCTTCTACGACGGCCCCATCGGCCAGGCGGTCGTTGACGCGGTGAACGCCTCGGGTGGCGCCATGACCATGAAGGATCTCAAGACCTACACGGTACAGGTGCGCAAGCCCGTCGAGGGGACCTACCGCGGCTATGCCATCTACTCCGTGCCCCCTGCATCGAGCGGCGGCACCCACATCGTGCAGCTTCTGAACATTATGGAGAACTTCCCCGTGAAGGAATGGGGACACAACGGCCCCCGGACGCTGCACTTCCTCGCGGAGGCCATGAAGCTCATGTATGCGGACCGCAGCAAGTACATGGCCGATACAGCTTTTGCAAACGTTCCCCTGGAAGGACTCGCCTCCAAGGCCTACGCAAAGACCCTTGCCGAAAAGATCAAGGCGGACGTGGTCATGCAGGAAGTCGTTCCGGGCGATCCCTTCGCCTTCCAGGAGAAGAAGAGCGCCTATCTCGCGGGCGACCCGCAGGAGCGGATCTCCACGAGCCACTTCTCCGTGGTGGACAAGGAAGGGAACATCGTGGCCTCCACGAATACCGTGAACTACTTCTTTGGCTCCGGCGTGTTCGTTCCGGAGTACGGATTCGTGCTCAACAACGAGATGGACGACTTCTCCAGCAACCCCGAGAGCGTGAACGCCCCCGAACCGGGCAAGCGGCCTCTCTCCTCCATGTCGCCCACCATCGTCCTCGACCCGCAGGGGAAACCCTTCATGGCCCTCGGTTCCGCGGGTGCGACCCGAATCATCACCGCCGTGAGCCAGATCATCATGAACGTGGTCGATTTCGGCATGTCCATGGACCTCGCCATTGAGCAGCCCCGTATCGCGAACCTCGTCTCGGGCGGCAAGGCGGCCCCGCTCGCCGTGGAAAAGGGCATCTCTCCGGAGACGATCCGCTTCCTCGAGTGGCGCGGGCACAAGGTGGACGTGAAGGATTTCGGCGGCTGGTTCGGAACGGCCCAGGGCATCCTCTTCAAGAACGGCAGGATGAACGGTGGAGCCGACAGCCGACGCCTCGGGGTTCCCGTGGGGTACTGATCACCACTGGTTTCCCTGGGGTTTCCGAAGCGGAGCATGGTAAAGAGGGAGGGGGGCGCGGGCGTATCGCTCGCGCCCCCTTCCCTTAGGATTTTTCCCGCTTTGGAGTGTTGCTTCGAACGCAACAGAAGTGGAGCCGGCTCCCGACAGACCTCAGTCGGAGTACATCGTCCGAGGCATTTTCGTGGCCTGTTGCAAAGGAACGACGGACTGATGGAGCACGCAGTGTTTGCGGGAACGATTTTTTCGTGTGAACTTTTTCTCCAAAAGCGTCGGGAAAAAATCCATTTCCGGCGCGGGGCTTCTTTTTCGCAGGGATCTTTCCCCGCCACGTGCGGTTTCGTATTGAACAAAGAGCTTTGTTTGGTTTACAATACGAGGCGTTTCGACTCTGGAATCCCCGGGGGAAATCCGCCGTCCCTTCAGCGTTTCCTTCTTGAAAAACCCTTGTGGGATCCGAAGAAAAAGGAGAGATGCAGTCATGGGAGCCACAAAGGTTGTCATTGCCCTTGGAGGAAACGCGTTGCAGGAGGCAGGAACACCTCCTACGGCGGAAGCCCAGCTCGATGTGGTGCGAAAGACCGCTGCCCACCTCGCCGAGATCAGTTGCCGCGGCTACGAGATGGCGGTCGTGCACGGAAACGGACCACAGGTGGGGCGCATCGTTCTCGCCCAGGAGACCGCCGCGGCGGCGAATCCCCAGACGCCCGCCATGCCCTTCGACGTCTGCGGTGCCATGAGCCAGGGATACATCGGCTACCACATACAGCAGGCCCTTCGGGACGCACTGCGGAACCGGAACCGGAACGTTCCCGTGGTGACCCTCGTCACCCAGGTGGTGGTGGACCCGAACGATCCCGCCTTCAAAAATCCCACGAAACCCATCGGCCCCTTCTATTCCGAGGCGGAGGCAAAGTGCATCGCCGAGGAGAAGGGATATGTCGTCAAGGAAGACGCCGGGCGGGGGTGGCGCCGGGTGGTCGCGTCGCCGGAGCCGAAGAAGATCACCGAAATTTCCGCGGTGAAGCGTCTCTGGGAAACCACCATCGTCGTCACCGCCGGAGGCGGTGGCATTCCCGTCATCGAGAACATGGACGGTTCTCTTACGGGAGTGGCTGCAGTGATCGACAAGGATCTGGCCGCGGAGAAGCTCGCCGAGGAGATCGAGGCGGACATCCTGCTCATTCTCACCGAGGTGGACAAGGTGTGCCTCGACTTCAAGAAACCCACGCAGCGGGTTCTTTCCTCCATGACCGTGGCGGAGGCGATCTCCTACATGGATGAGGGGCATTTCGCTCCGGGAAGCATGCTCCCCAAGGTGATGGCGGCCATCAAGTTCGCCCGGACCTTCCCGGGGCGCAAGGCGATCATCACCTCCCTTTCCAAGGCGGTGGAGGCCCTCGACGGCCTGGAGGGCACGGTCGTCACCATGGCGTGACGCCCCGGGAGGAGTGAAGGACTGTGTGTGGGAGCGGAGCTGCTGCGGAGATGCCAGCATGCTTCCGCTCCCTTTTCCGTTGCCACGGTGCAACGACGGGATGTCGTGCCACTTCCACTGCGGCAAAATGCCAAAAGGATCGGGACAAGCAAAAGCCACAGTGCCGTCATCCTCGCCTTTTTCGGCGCGAGAGCGAAACCGTCAGCGTCGTGCTCGATTTCGGTAGGGATGAGCAGACTGTTCGTCTTCTCCAGCTCCGGTTGTGTCACGTTCTTGATGAGCAGGAACAGACGCTCGTCTTGATTCGATCGTGGTTTGTCCGCATGGTAGAAAAAAGCGGGTAGTGCGTAAGGATTGGGGTTGTGTGGTGTGGTGTAGTGCAGTGTAGCGTAGCGTATTGGTATCGGTATGGATTGTAGATGTAACCGCCATTCCGTTTGTCGCAATTTTTATGGAAAATCCTCCGTTGCATCTCCGCCGCTGGACCTGTAAGGTAGAGCAAAAGCTGCGCCGAGGAGGCGATGTTCATGTCCTTTCCTGTTTCCGTGGAGGGAAACGGTTCTCTGGAGAGTGATTCGCCCGTTGACGGAATAGGTGTCCTGAAAACGCTTCCCTTTCCGGAGCCGCACAAGGTGGTGGCCTGGAGGGTGAACAACTTCCTCCGCTCCCTCGCGTGGAAAGTCGATGGTGCCGCGTCGGTGTCTTTCGTGGACACGTCCTCCTTCGAGGGGAGCGACGTCTACCGCCGGACCCTGAGCTTCCTGCTCGTCCTGGCCTGCAGGAAAGCTCTGGACGAGGACGTGGTGATCCGTCATTCCATCAGCAACGCCCTCTACTGCGAGCTCGCGGGCCGGGCCGCGACGGAGGCCGATGTGGACCGCGTGCAGGATTTCCTCCGTCACTTCGTGGAGATGGACATCCCCATCGTGCCGGAGATCCACACGCTGGATCGCGCAGTGGACCTCTTTCAACGTCAGGGCAACGAGGACAAGGCACGCCTGCTCAAATGGGCGGGGCACGATCCTCTGGTACTCTATCGCTGCGCGGACCGGTACGCCTACTTCTACGCACCTCTGGCTCCCTCCACGGGATATGTGAAGACCTTCGACGTCATGTTCCACGATCCCGGCATGGTGCTCCGCTGTCCCTCCGTGATCTCGCCCGACGAACTTCCCCCGTTTCAGGCTCCGCGCAGTCTGGTGGACGTGTTCCGGGAATACGGCGAGTGGCTCGACATCCTCGGCGTGAGCACCATGGAGAACCTGCACGAGCAGGTCGCTGCGGGGAAGGGGCTGGAGCTCATCCTCATCTCCGAGGCGCTTCACGCCCAGCGTCTCAACCGCATCGCCGAGGAGATCGTCGCCCGGGGTACCGTCCGGGTGATTCCCATGGCCGGGCCTTCCGGATCGGGAAAAACCACCACGTCGCGGCGGCTGCGAACCCAGCTGCAGGTGGCGGGACTGCACCCGGTGACCCTCGAACTGGACGACTATTTCGTGGACCGCGAACGGACCCCCCGGGACTCCCAGGGAAACTACGATTTCGAAGCCCTGGAGGCGCTCGATCTGGAGCGTCTCGGCGAGGATCTGCACGCGCTGCTCGCCGGGCGGGAGGTACTGCTTCCCAGATTCGACTTCCGCGCCGGAAAGAGCCATCCCGGTCGGAGTCTTCGCCTGAAGGAGCGGGACGTGCTCATCATGGAGGGCATTCACGGGCTGAATCAGCGCGTTGTCGGAAGCCTTCCCCCCGAAACGGCCTTCGGCGTCTTCGTCTCGCCCCTCACGGGAGTGAGCCTGGACCGGCACAATCGCACGAGCACCACGGACAACCGCCTCCTCCGGCGCATGGTCCGGGATTCGAGGACCCGGGGAAAATCCCCGG
>DIMS01000076.1 GCA_002425685.1 Synergistaceae bacterium UBA5560
CTTTTCGATGTTGCACCGCAACATGAGACGGAAATATGTCCGGTAGGACGCGCATGCCCCTTTTTGCACGATAATGCACACTCTGTTGACATGATTTTATCCCCATGTTACAAACTGAGCAGACGTCGTTCGTTGGAAACAAACAACGTTCTCTTGGAGGGAACAAAAGTGGGGGATCTGTCCAGTCCGGAAAAAGTACTCTTCCTTTTGAAGCGTCTCGGTGAGCCGCCCTACGAGATGGGGGTGACGGAGCTCGCCCGGGAGATGTGCGCGGCCAAGAGCGGCGTGCACAAGCTCCTGGCATTGCTTGTCCGGGAGAGTTTTCTCGTGCAGAACGGGGCGACGAGGCGCTATTCCCTTGGCCCCGCCGTCTTCCGTCTCGGAAACGTCTACAGCGATATGAAGGGCATCGGTGAGGTTGCCCGGGGGGTCATGGAGGCCATTGCCACGATCACCGGTACCAGTGTTTTCGTCGGCATTCGGGAGGGGGACGAGGCGTATCTCGCCTACAAGGTGGACAGCCCAGAGGGCTTCATCTACCAGGGGCAGGTGGGGAGACGTTTTCCCATTCACGCCGGCGCGTTGGGAAAACTCCTCACGGCCTACCGTGATCCCGAAAAGGTCCGCGTTCTTCTCGCGGGCCGAACGCTCGAGAGGCGTGCCCCCCGAACCATCACCGATCCGGAGCGCATGCTTGAGGAATACGCCCGGATTCGGGAACAGGGATATGCCGTGAGCGACGAGGAGAACAGCCCTGGAGCCTATGGTTTGGCCGCTCCCATCCGGGATCGCAACGGAGATGTCTGGGCCTGTCTCTGCATCGCCGGTCCCAAGCGACAGTTTCACGAGGAACAGCGTTCGAACTGGCTCCGTCTCGTCGTGAACGGCGCGGAGGAGATTTCTTATCGACTGGGGTTTCGCTCATGAAAAGCCTTGGCGCGATTGCTTCGATCCGTTTTTCGAAATGCTCCGTTCTTTCAGAGCAGGTCGGTCTCATGCATTCTCTCCGCGGCCGGTACCGAAAGGTACATGCCGGGAGGGTTTCCCGCTTCGGCGTCGTGCCGTGCAGTGAGCCGTTCCTTGTGGATCGTGAAGGGGGTCGCCTGTCGTGACGGCATGGATGCAGTCGCTTGTCGCCAATCCCGTTCTCGTGTTGGGTGTGGCCGTGATGTCGGGGCTTCTCGTGGGACGAATTCGTTTCTCCGGGATGACCCTCGGCGCGTCGGGAGCGCTCTTTACGGGGCTGCTCCTCGGCTTTGCGGGATGTTCCGTTCCGGAGAGCTATTTCACCTGGAACCTGGTGCTCTTTGTCGCCGCTGTGGGGCTGCTCTCCGCGGAGGACATCGTTCCGGTGGTGCGGCGCTACGGATTCCGTTTCATCGGCCTCGGCGCGGTCGTTCCCGCTGTAGGCGCCTTAGTCACCTACATCCTCGCCCGGCTTTACTCGGGGTCCGTGCCGCCTCATCTCCTTGCCGGAACCTACACAGGGGCACTCACCAGCTCCCCCGGGCTCGGAGCCGCCCTGGAAGCGACCTCCGGCAATCCCCTGGTCACCGTGGGGTATACCGTGGCCTATCCCTTCGGTGTGCTCGCGGTGGTGCTCTTCGTGCAGCTCGCCCCCAGACTCTTCCGCATGGATATGGAAAAGGAGCGGGCCGAACTTGCGTCAGTGCTCGCTTCATTTTCCACACCGGCTGACCGGATCTCCCAGGAAAAAAGCTCCGTCCCCTTCACGACGCTCTCCTTTATGTTCTGCATCGTGGGAGGCGTTCTCCTCGGAAGCGTGCCGCTTCCGCTCTTCGGCTTCGGAAGCGTCTCTCTGGGCAGCACGGGAGGGGTGCTGCTCTTCGCGCTCTGCTGCGGTGCCCTTGGGCGCATCGGCCCTTTCCCGATGCGCATGGACACGAAAAGCCTCGTGGCGATCCGCGCGCTTTCCCTCGCCTGTTTTCTCGCCGCCGTGGGCATTTCGGCGGGACCGAAGGTGATCAGGGCCGTACTGGAGCACGGGGTGCTCCTCATCGCCATCGGCACCTTCTCCGCCGTGATCGCGGAACTCGTCGGTTTCTTCCTCGGACGGTACGTGTGGAAGCTGAACTGGATTCTGCTTGCGGGTGCCATCTGCGGTGCCATGACGAGCACACCGGGGCTCGGTGCCGCCATAGAAGCCACGGAGCGAGAAGAGTGCTCCGCCGGTTACGGAGCGGCCTATCCCATGGCCATCGTGGGCATGGTGCTCTTCACCAAGCTGTTGCATCATGCGTTTGACTGACGGGAATGAGGTGACATGACGTCGTCTCGTTCCCGTCGACATTTTTGCGACAAAGGGGCGTTTCGCTCCGAAGGAGGTGGTGCGTCGCAGAAGACGACGCGAAGTCGGGGAGATGGCCCCCGCAGCGGCAGATGACAGGAGGCGAAAGACGAAAGAGGCAGGAGTACTCTCCGCGCCGTGTCCGAAAAGAAGGGAGTGTCGGTCATGACGGAAGAGCCCCGTGTTTCCGAACAGAAACCCCGGCGTTTCAAGGTTCCTCACACGTACGTGATTCTCTTTTCCGTGGTGATCCTCGCGGTCATCGGGACCTACGTGCTTCCCGCAGGCGTGTACGACAGAGTAAAGGACGAAAAGACAGGGCGAACCGTGGTCGCCCCCGAGTCGTATCACCACGTGGAGCAGACCCCCGTGTCCCTCTTCAAGCTCTTCGAAGCCGTGCCCAAGGGAATGAAACAGGCGGCGGAGATCATTTTCTTCATCTTCATCTGCGGCGGCGCCTTCGCCATCATCCAGACGACGGGAGCCATCGACGCGAGCATTTCCAGGGCCGTTCTGAAGCTCAAAGGCAAGGAGAAACTGCTCATCCCCGTGACGATGGCCATCTTCTCCATCGGGGGCTTCACCTACGGCATGGCCGAGGAGGTGATCGTCTTCATTCCCATCGGCGTTGCCCTTGCCAGAGCTGTGGGGTACGACGACGTGGTGGGCGTGGCCATGATGTCCACCGGGGCCGCCGTGGGGTTCAGCGGCGGTATGCTCAATCCATTCACGGTCGGCGTGGCCCAGGGTATCGCCGAGCTGCCGCTCTTCTCCGGCATGGCTCTGCGCTGGGCGGGATACGTGGCGCTCTACATCGTGGCCTGCTGGTGGGTCATGCGCTATGCGGCGCGTGTCAAGGCCGATCCTACCCAGAGTCTTGTCTACGACTTCATGAAGGAAGATACGAAGGGGCACGTCATCGACGAGAACATCCAGGTCACGGGAACACACAAGTTGGTACTCCTCGCGGTGGTGTTGAGTTTCGCCTACATGATCTACGGTGTCATCGAGGAAGGCTTCTACATCATGGAACTCTCGGCGGTCTTCCTCGCCATGGGGATCGTGGCGGGGCTCGTGGGCAAACTTTCCCCGAGCCGCATCGCCCGCTCCTTCGTGGAGGGATGCCAGGGTATCGCCTTCGGAGCCCTCGTGGTGGGCATCGCCCGGGCGATTCTCGTGGTCATGACGGACGGTCAGATCGTGGACACGGTGATCAACTCCCTGGCGAACTGGGTTGCCCAGCTTCCCGGAGGCTTCACCGCTGTGGGCATGTTCTGGGTGCAGTCCTTCATCAACTTCTTCATTCCATCAGGCAGCGGACAGGCCGCGACGACCATGCCGATCATGACGCCCCTGGCGGATCTCGTGGGCGTCACGCGACAGACGGCGGTTCTCGCTTACCAGTACGGAGATGGCTTCTCCAACCAGATCATCCCCACCTCCGCGGCGCTCATGGGCGTGCTCGGCATGGCGAAGCTGCCCTACGAAAAGTGGTTCAAGTTCATCTGGCCTCTCATGGCCTTCTGGACACTGGCGGGTTCCGTGATGGTCTACATTGCCGCCGTGACCGGCTACGGTCCCTTCTAGAAGCGCGACGAGACCAAATTCCGGCGTGCCTTTTGAAAAAAGGCACGTTTTCTCAGTGGGTGTTTGTCCGGCAAGGAGCGACGAGGGGGGAAGGAATGCTTCCCCCCTCGCGGTTTTTTCGGCGGTTTTTGGAAAAAGTGCAGCGTGTGATGGTTAGGGCGATCCATCCTGCACCTTGACCGGAAGGGGGCGGTGTCTCATGACGAGGTCCTCCGAAACGAGGAGCACGTCCAAAGCGAGTTTCCGGGACCAGGACTCCATTCTTTCGGAAAACAGATCGCGTTTTGTTTCCGAAACGGAGGGGGAGGATAAACGGAATCCGCTCTTTCTCCTTGAAGAGCTGTTGCACTTCGGGGAGCTGTTGGAACGATTCTCCAGAGCGGGCAACATCCCTCTCGCGTTGTGCGCGCCCTCGGGAGCTTCCGTGGTTGAACCCGTCACGCTTCCGACCTTTTGCGCACGAGTGCGGGAAACTCCATCGGGAAAGCTTCTCTGCGCGGAGAATTTCGCACGGATCGGTGGTGAGCTCTTCGCCTCCCGGAGAACCCGACTGAGCCGATGTTCCTGCGGCCTGCTTCTTGTGGGGCACCCGCTCTTTCTCCAGGAGAACCCCCTGGGTTTTCTCCTCTCTGGGCACGTTCTCTTTCGTCGTTACCGGAGGGACGAGCTGCTCGGGTTCTGCCGGCGGCGCTGGAGTTTTTCCGAGACGCCCGAGGCATTCCTCGAGGTGTTTCTGAAGACGCCTGTTGTGGACGAGCGACTCATCGGAGGGATGCGGGAATGCCTCGATTTGGTGGGAGGGCAGATTCTGGACATGGCCGGTCAGTACTCCGGACCTGGAGTTTCCATGCTCGGCCAGGCCAGGGTGACGCCTGCCGGAGGCGTCGCGGAAGAGCTTTCTCGTGAGGTGCGCCGGGAGATCGTCTCGCTTCGCTCTGTTGCAATCAACAGTCAACTGAATCCACATTTTCTCTTCAATACGCTGAACACCATCTATCGTTTCGCCCAGGCCGAGGAGGCCCGAAAGACCCAGGAACTGACACTGCATCTGGCGGAATACCTGCGTTACGTTCTTCGTGCTCAGGCGCGGGAGGAGCTTGTTCCCCTCAAGCTTGAATTGGCTTGTGCCAGGCGCTATCTCGCGATTTACGCCACGCGTTTCGAGGAAAAAATTTCCTTTCGGATCGAGTCGGAGCCCGAGACGGAGCAGATCCTCATTCCCTTCATGCTTGTCCAGCCGTTGGTGGAAAACGCCATCCGGCACGGCCTGGAGCCCTCGCGGAACCCGGGATGTATCTCCCTCCGGGCGAGCCTCGTTGCAAAACGCTTGCTTCTCGTCATCGAGGATGACGGCGTGGGGTGCGATCTCCGGGAAATCCGGGAGGGACTCGGTTTGACGGGGGTTCGTGCACGATTAAAACTTCATTATGGAGAAAAGGAACTCTTGGAATTTCTCAGCACTCCCGGCAAGGGAACAAAAGTGTCCCTCCATGTCCCTTTCTGACATGTGGTGTGGAAGCCCTGAGGAAAGAGAAAAGGAGGTGATGTCCTTGTCTTTCAAGGTTTTACTGGTCGAAGACGAAGTCCACGAGCGCAAAGCGCTGCTGCGGACTCTTCAGGAGGCCTTCGAAGATTTGAAGACGGCCGAGGCGAAGGACGCGGTGGAATTTGAGGAAGCAGTGCGGTCCTTTCAGCCCGATCTTGTTCTCCTGGATATCCGTATACCGGGGGGAGACGGCCTTTCCAGTCTTGAAAGACTGCGGAAGGAAGGGTTCGAGGGGGAAGTGGTCATCCTCACTGCCTTCGACATCTTCGACTACGCCCGAACGGCCATGAGGCTCGGTGTGACGGCCTTCCTGGTGAAACCCGTGACGCTCCCGGCGCTGACGGAAGCCGTGGAAAACGCCCTCGGGCATGTGAAGGACCGGAGGAATCAGGAGCGGAACGTGGATATCATGAGGGGTATGGTCCGGGAAAACCGGAGCGCCATCGCCGCCAACCTGATTCATTTCCTTCTCAGCGGCGAGGACACGGAAGGCGCCATGATGACGGTTGCCAAGGAGATCGGGCTTCTCCGGGACGACGGAGGGACAGTCTTCGGGGTGCTCGCCTTTCCCAACCATTCCGAGACGCCGCTCTGGGAACAGTTGCTCCTGTGGCACGGGCTGGAACAGTCTCTCGGCCACGAGACGCTGGTAGTGCAGTGGAAACAGCACGCCTGTTTCGTCTTCTCCGGAGGAATGGGTGCTGCGGAGGAAAGAGAGGCGATGGCGGGAAGAATCTTCGGTCATCTCTCGGAAAAGGAAATGCAGGGAAACGTCGTCTATGGGGGAACCTGGGACACGCTGGCGGAGTTGCCGGACCTGCTTCGGGCGGTGGATACCGCGCTGGACGAGAGCGTTCTTGAAGGTTTCGGGAAGGTGCTTGACCGGACGAGGGAATCGTCCTCGGAGACGCTCTCGTTTTCCGGTGACTCATTGGGCATCGACGAATTCCGGGCGCTGATTCTCGAGGGCATTCGGGACGGACGTTCCTCGCTTCTCGAGGTGGTTCAGGGGCGCCTCTCGGGATCGTTGAACGCCTTGGTCCGGTCGGATGTGGAAATTCTCAAGGTCCTCTTCGTGGGATTTCTGGGGGGCATTGCCCAGATCCTTCTCGAGCTGAGCTGCGATCTTTCGGAAGTGCGCATCTGGTCCAGGAGAGAGCTGCTCAGTCTTTTCGCCGCCAATTCCGTCGCCGACCTGAAAAACCGGCTCTTCTTCTCCGTCTCGGGGGCTCTGGAACTGCGTTCTCGTCTCCAGACGCCGGGAAATCTGGCCATTCAGGGAGCTCTTGCTTTCATTCACTCTCATTTCGAGGACGTGACGCTCGAGAGAACTGCCGCGTCAGTGCACGTGACGCCGGCCCATCTGAGCAGGCTTTTTCAAAAGGTTCTGCGGAAGCGGTTCATCGACGTGGTGAAGGAAATCCGCATCAACCGTGCTGCAGCCTATCTCGAGGCGGGCATGAGCGTCCGTGACGCCGCCATTGCCGTGGGAATGGACAATCTCTCCTATTTCAGCACCTTCTTCAAGCAGGTCATGGGAATCAGTCCCAGGGACTACAAAAAACGAGGTGAGATCTGAGGAATGTTCCCGCTGGAAATCTCCCGAGGGTGCTCGGGGGAGTCCTGTGGGTTTTTTCTTCTTGTGGTGCTCCCGAAAGAGTGGTCACGGACATATCAAAAATTCGAAACTTCGAAGTGAAAACAGCGGATCCTCGACAAAAATTCCCGGGAGGATGTCACTGTTTCGGGCACTTTCCGGAGCGATCCTTGCGACGGCACGTCTGTTTTTCAAAGAGGCATGTGTGCACAGGAGACAGCGGAGATTTTTCAGAAGCTGCACGAAAGTATTTCCCGACATGGGCCGGGAATGCTCTGCGTTCTGCATGAGCCCGGAAGAATCCTCCGGAGACAAGAGGCCAATTTTTTGAAACTTTCTGAAGATGCGTTGTTCTGCATTCTTTCTACAATGGCATCAGGGAACTCGTTTGGCCAAACGAAGTCTTTCCCGTCCTCGATGGGAGGCGAGTTACCGTGCCGTTGCAAACGATCGGATTTCCGAGAATGCACAAGGAACCTCAGGAGCGGCGTGATTTTCTTCCCGGCCTTTTCGGCCGCCTCGGAAGGCTTGGAGGAGCGGGGAGGCCGGAGATTCTTCTGGAAAAAGGGTACGGCTCTGGGATGGGTCTGACGGAGGCGGAGTATATGGCGGAGAATCCGTTCCTTCGTTTCGTCTCCTACTGTGATGTTCTGCAATGCGACGGTGTGGTGGTCGTCCGCTGTCCCGAGGAGAATGTCCTTCGCACACTCTCTCCGGGAAGTGTCCTTTTTTCCATGCTCCATTACGAGACGAGAGCCCGGCGGAACGTCCTTCTGAAGGAGCTCGGCGTCGTCTGTTTTTCCATGGACGGTCTCGTGGACGAGCGGAACAACCGGCTTCTCGTGAACTACGCAGGCACCTCCATGGCGGGAGTTCGGGTTGCCTTTCGAGAATTGAAGACCCTCGCTCCGGAAAAGTTCTTCCGGGGCGGCGCGCCTCTCATGGTCACCGTGATCGGCATGGGAGAGGTGGGGCAAAAGGCGGCGAAGGCTCTTGAAATCTGCAGTGACGAGACCTTCGGCCCTGCGGCGGAAGAGGGCGCAGGGCTGGTGGTGGAGATGCTTCCTCGAAGCATCACGGAGCACCCCGAGCGGCTCGCGGTGCTTCTGGAGGGGACGGATCTCCTGGTGGATGCCACCAGGCGTCCGGATACCTCGAAAATCATTGTCCCGAACGTTCTCCTGGGCAGACTGCCCAAGCACGCGGTCATTCTGGACCTCGCGGCGGATCCCTACGACCCCGGCGCGGTTCCGCCGCAGGTGAAGGGGATCGAGGGCATACCCACGGGTACGCTGGAACGGATGGTGATCGGCCCGAACGATCCTTTGTACGAGACCGTCCCCGAGGGTGTGGATTCCAGGAATCGCCGGCTTGTGGTGAGCTGCAATGCCTGGCCTGCCGTGGATGCGAAGGAATGCATGGAGCTCTACGGGACGCAGATCTTCCCCTTTTTGCGGCTTCTCGTTTCCCGGGATCACGGGGGTCTCGACCCCGAGAGCGACGATCTCCACGAAAGAGCGCTGGCAAGGGCAACCCTTTCCTTTTTCCTTTCCCGGAACGACGTCGCGGCCGGTCTGGAATGCGGTGGTGCGTCCTCCGGGTGCCGGCGGAAGTGCGGCTGAGTTTTCGGAGGGGAGGTTGAAAAAGGCATGTATCGCATAGGCATCGATACGGGAGGCACAAATACGGACATCGTTCTGGTCGATCTTGACACGGGGGAACTCTATTCCACCAAGACACCCACGACGACAGGTGCGCTTCTCGACGGTATCAAGAAGGGTATCCGGAAGGCATCGGACATAGCGGGCATCGACTCCGGAGAGATCGGGGAACTTGTTTACGGGACCACCATTGTGGTGAACATGATTGCCCAGAAGGAGTCGGAAGCGACCGGACTGGTGACGACCAAAGGGTTCCGGGATGTACTGGAGATCGGTCGGGCGTTCCGGGACAGGAACATCTACGATTTTTTCCTGGACAAGCCGGAACCGTTGGTTCCGAGGGATCTTCGCTTCGAGGTGACCGAACGCATCGATTTTCAGGGCAATGTCCTCACTCCCCTGGACCCGGAGGAGGTACGGCGGGTGTTGCACGAACTCGTGTCCCGGAACGTGACGTCCCTCGGTGTCTGCCTCCTGCACGCCTACGCGAACCCTGTCCACGAGCAGATCATCGGCAGAATAGCCCAGGAAGAATTTCCCCATCTCTTCGTGACGCTTTCCTCGGAGATCAATCCGCAATTCCGGGAGTACGAGAGGACGTCCACCACTGTCATCAATGCCTACATGATGCCCAACATGGTGTCGCATCTGATGGAGTTCGAGAAGAAGACCGCCGCGGAGAAAATGACTCCCAGGCTCTTCATCATGCAGGGAAATGCCGGCGTCATGACCTTTCAGGCCGCCCACAAGAAGCCGGTTCACGTGGCCAACTCGGGGCCCATCGCGGGCATCATCGCGGCGAACCATCTGGGGAAGCTCACGGGGCTGGCGAA
Source organism: Synergistaceae bacterium UBA5560 (assembly GCA_002425685.1). Classification (GTDB taxonomy): domain Bacteria; phylum Synergistota; class Synergistia; order Synergistales; family Aminiphilaceae; genus Aminiphilus. Next base: position 9,533 of record DIMS01000076.1, read on the forward strand.
CCTCATCACCCTCGACATGGGCGGAACGAGCTGCGACGTGTCGCTCATCCAGGAAAATACCCTGAAATTCGCCATGAACAGTGACGTGGAGGGCTATCCCATCAGCGTTCCCACCGTGGATCTGAGCTATATCGGTGCGGGAGGGGGAAGCCTCGCCTGGATCGACGGCGGAGGTGCCCTCAAGGTCGGACCGAAGAGCGCCGGTGCCTATCCCGGCCCGGTCTGCTACCGTCGGGGCGGCACTCTTCCCACGGTGACGGACGCGAATTTCATCACCGGAAGAATCCGCCCCGAAGTGTTCCTGGAGGACCTGACGGGAGTGCACGAGGAAACACAACAGGCCATCGGACGGCACATTGCCGGTCCTCTCGGCATGGAGATTCGAGAGGCTGCCGAGGGCATCCTTCAGGTGGTGAACTCCAACATGATCCGGGCGATCAAGCTTGTCTCGGTGGAGCGGGGACATGATCCCAGGGATTTCACTCTTGTCGCCTTCGGAGGTGCGGGAGGGCTGCATGGGGGCAAGCTGGCGGAGGAGCTGGAGATTCCCCGGGTGCTCGTGCCCTATTCGCCCGGAACCTTTTCGGCCCTCGGTCTCACTCTGGCGGACCTGAAGCACGACTACGTCCACACCCGGTTGGCGACGGAGGACATGATCGACCTGGAGAGCCTCACGGAAATCTACCGTACCCTCGAGTGCGAGGGCATGGCGGAACTCGAACGGGAGGGCATCGCATTGGAGGATCGGGTACTCCTCCGCACCTGCGACATCCGCTATTTTGGTCAGGCCTACGAACTGAGCATTTCCGTCCCCTCGGGGGCGCTCGGCCGGAAGGAATTCGGGAATGTGGTGGAGCACTTCCATGCCCTCCACGAGCGGATCTACGGTCACAGCATGAGGGAAGATCCGATCGAGTTCGTGAATTATCGGGTGAGTGCTCTGGGGATCACTCGGAAGCCGCTGCTGGGAGAGATGCGTTCCTGGAAAACGGGAGTTCCTTCGTTCGCTCCTTTTGTCGCAAAGGCATTTTTCGACGGCAGGGAACGGGATGTGACCGTCTTCGACCGCAACGCACTCGAGCCGGGCACGATTGTCGAGGGCCCCGCCGTGATCGGCGAAATGGGGGGGACCATCGTGGTCTATCCAAACCAGAAGGCCTCCGTGGACCGGCTGAGGAACGTCCTGATCCACACGCACTGCTGACCGGCGAGGCCGGGAAGCGAATCGCGCACAACGGAGCGAAGACGGGCACGAAGGAGGGAACAGAACGTGGCCAACGCGATTCTTCTGGAAGTGATGAACAACGCATTTCGCTCCATCGCGGAACAGATGTCCGCCGCCATGATCCGGAGCAGCTATTCCACGATCGTGAAGGAAATGCGGGACTGTTCGTCCTCGATTTTCGACAGGGATGGCCGATTGCTTGCGGAGGGGGCGAATATCCCGATTCACCTGAACTGCCTCGGCCCCGCCCTGAACACGGTGCTGACGAAGTTCTTTCCGAAGGAGACGCTCAGTCCCGGTGACCTGATCGTCACCAATCATCCCTACGCGGGCGGTGCTTCCCTGGGGAGCCACCATACCAAGGACCTCATCATGGTGGCGCCCATCTTCTTCAGGGGGCTCGAACTCGTCGGCTTTTCCGTCACCATGCTGCACCATCGGGACATCGGCGGCACCTGGACCGGGGACTCCTGGACCGTGGAGATCTGGCAGGAAGGGCTCCTACTCGAACCGGTGAAGCTCTTCGAAAAGGGAAAAAGGAACGAGGCGGTGTGGAACATCATCCTCAATAACACGCGAGTTCCCCGGGATATGAAGGGGGATCTTCTCGCCCAGGTCTCGGGATGCCAGATGGGCATCCAGGGTTTCAACGATCTTGTGGAGAAGTACGGCCTTCTGGTGGTGCAGGAGACGGTCGAGGAGCTGCTGGACTATTCGGAGCGGCTGACGAGAAAGGCGATCGAAGGGATTCCCGACGGGGTCTACACCCACGAAGAGCTGCTCCTCGACGACGGCTATAAGGGCGGTCCCTATCGACTGAAGGTCGCGGCCCGTGTCGAAGGAAGCGACATCACCCTGGACTTTACAGGGACGGATCCCCAGGTCAGGGGGCCCATCAATTCGCCTCTTTCCGCCACCATTTCCGCCGCCTACTACACCATGCGCGGACTGACGGACCCGTCGATCCCGACGAATCAGGGATGTCAGCGTCCGATTCGGGTCGTCGCGCCCGAGGGGACGCTGGTGAACTGCACCATGCCAAACGGCTGTTTTCAGCGGATGGTAACGGCTCACGTGCTGGTGGACCTCATCATCGGCGCCCTTGGCAATGCGATTCCCCGGAAGGTCATGGCCGACTCCTGCGGCTGTCTCTACGATTTTTGCTCCGCCGTCAACATGGAGACCCACCCCAGGGGTGGGGAGGTGGGGCATCGCCAGTACTGGGGCGAGATCGTTCCCGGTGGACTGGGGGCACGGCCGGGAAAGGACGGCATCTCCGTCATGTCCTGCCACGTGACGAACTGTCCTGTTCCTCCCGTGGAAGCCCAGGAGATCGAAGCTCCGGTGCTTTTTCTGGAACGTTCCCTTCTGTCCGATTCGGGAGGAGCGGGGCAGTATCGGGGTGGCCTGGCTCAACGGAGGCAATGGAAGGTGCTTGGTCACGAGGCACAGTTCTTTCACACCTCCCAGAAGTCCAAAGTCCCTCCCCAGGGCATGGCGGGGGGAATGCCCGGCAAACCTGGAAAATGGATCGTCAACGAGGGCACGGAGAAGGAGCACGTCCTTGAGTATGCCATGGGTGACGTGACCTTTCTGGACTACGGGGATACCGTGACCTGCGTCACCCCGGGGGGCGGCGGATACGGCGATCCCCTGGATCGGGATCTTACGGCCCTGCGGAAAGACTTGAAGGGTGGCTACCTCTCTTCCGAAGAGGCGAGAGAACAGTACGGAGTTGTATTCGAACCGAAGGGCGATCTGGACGAAGAAGCCACGGAGGAGCGGCGCCGGATCCTGCGGGAGCAACGGAGGAGAGAAACGGCGGAGGAACGCTCTGCGGGTGCGGTTCCGGTCCGGTAGGAACGAATGGCCAGGGGAGTCACCGTGACTCCCCTGGAGCCATTCCGACGCTTCCGAACAAGGAAAGAAGGTGTCAGCCATGATCGGTCTTTTCTCCATCGCCCTCTTTCTCGTTCTCATTCTGCTGCGGGCACCCGTGGCCTCGTCCTTGGGGTTCACTGCCTTCGTCAGTGTCTTCCTGGCGGGGTATCCCGTGGAAGTCCTGATCATGACGCTGCAGAATACCGTGGAGAACGTGAACTATCTGGCTATCGTGCTCTTCATCCTGGTAGGAAACGTGGCCAACGCCACGAAACTGAGCGAGCGGATCTTCGGATTCGCCACGGACATGGTGGGGCACATTCGGGGAGGCCTTGCCCAGGCGAACATCCTGGCGAGCATGGTCTTCGCGGGCATGTCCGGCTCGGGCATCGCCGACTGCGCCGGTCTGGGCATCATTGAAATGAAGGCCATGACGGAGTACGGCTACAAGAGGGATTTCAGTGCCGCTGTCACCGCCGCCTCCGCCGTGGTCGGTCCCATCATTCCCCCGAGCATCAGCCTGGTCATCTACGGAGTGCTCGCCAATCAATCCATCTCGAAGATCCTTCTCGGGGGGCTGGTGCCGGGTATTTTCATCGGCGTTTCCCTCATGGCCGTGGTCTATTATCTGAGCGTGACGGGAAAGGTCCATTCTCCCCTCGTGCCGCGCCTTACCTACAGAGAGAAGGCGCGCTCCTTCGGGCGCAATCTCTCCGCGCTCTTCGCCCCGGTCATCCTTCTCAGCGGTTTTGCCTTCGGCGTCATCAGCCCGAGCGAAGCGGGCGCTCTGGCGCTGCTTTACATCGTCCTCCTCGCCCTCGTGCGACGGGAGGCGACTCTGAAGGAACTGTGGCACGAGGGATTTGCCAAGAGTCTCGTCTCCATCGCCCAGATCATGTTCATTCTGGCCGCCGCGTCTGCCTTCACCTGGGTGTTGAGCAGGGAACGGGTCTACGTGGACCTGGCGAACTGGATCATCGCGTTTTGCGGAGGGAATAAATATTTCTTCTGGATCTTCGTGAACGTGTTCTATCTCCTCAACGGCTGTTTCATTCCGAGCATCGCCACGTTGATCATCACCATTCCCATCTTCCTGCCCCTGTTGCCCGTCTTCGGCATCGATCCGATTCATTTCGGAGTGGTCATCGTCTTCAACGACATGATCGGCATGGTCACGCCTCCGGTGGGATCGGGCATCTTCGTCATGCTCAGCGTGGGCAAGGTGAAATACAACGAACTGGTCCGTTCGCTCGTCCCTTTCGTCGTCACGCTTTTCGTCTCTCTTGTCGTACTGGTTCTCGTTCCGTCCATCACCACGTTCCTGCCGAACCTGATTTTCCGATAGGGAGGCCCGGAGCGTTTCCCGGAGGAGGTCGCGTGCGCCGATTGCGCCCGAGACGGAACAGAGAGGTATTTTGAACCGAAGGAGGTGGACGAAAGAGCATGAAAGGATTTTTCCGGATCACCGATCACCTTGCCCGCGGCGCCTTCGTCGTCGCCGTCGCAGCCCTGGCGGGAGTGTTCGTTCTCGATTGCTTCCGCATCGTGAGCAGGTACTTTTTCGGCATGCCCCAGAACTGGGTTCCGGGCATGCTTGCGCTCCTGACCAACTGGGCGGTCTTTCTGGGAGTCGGGTGGTATCTCTATGTTCGGGAGACCATCGTCATCGATTATTTCTACGAGAAGTGGCTGTCGCCTTCGTGGCGCCGACGGGTGGATGTTCTCACGTCCCTGGTTGTGGTCGCCTTTGCGGTGTTGGCGATTCGCTACGGATGGAACGTCTATCTCCGGGGCGATCACCAGAGTTCTCTTTCCACGCTGCCCCTGGCGTACAAGTGGTATACGCTCCCCTTTGTTCTTGGGATGCTCCTGGGGCTGATCGGAACGATCAAGTTTCTGGTGTTGAAACCGGAAAGAGAAGAGGCGACGTAAGGAGGTTTTCCCGGAGAGACGCGGGAATGCACGCGCCTTTTTTCCGATGGTGCGAGGAGGCAACGGAGCGGAACGAGAGGACATGTTTCCGCTTCGCGATGTTCCACCGGTGCTCGCGGGTCGTTGGGAGATCTTTCGGAATGGGACAAGGAGGGAAAAACATGAAGAGGAACGGTTCGTTTTTGTTTTTCGGCGTTCTGATACTGTCGTTGGTTTTGACGCTGTCTTGCTCGGGTGTGGCCTGGGCCAAGGCAGAGTTCGAGATCAGCATGGCGACGAAGATGGGTCCTCAGAGCCCGGAGTTCAAGGCATTCGAACGATTTGTCGAGCTTGTGAAAGAGAAGAGCGGAGGCAAGGCCGAAGTGAAGATCTTCGGTTCCGAAATTCTCGGCACGGATGAGACCGTATTCAAGAGCATGAACATGGGTGCCGTGGATCTCATCGCCGACACGCTCGTTCTGGGCGCTCGGGTGTACGTTCCCCGCATCGACTATTTCACACCTCCCTTCGTCTACGACGATTTCGAGCATTTCGTTCGTTTCCTGAAGAGCGAGTACGCTCAGGAAGTCTTCAAGGAACTGGAGGAGAAGGCCGGTGTCATCTATCTCAACACGGAGTGGACCTGGCGAAGAGGACCCTTCCGGGTCATTTGCACCAAGAAACCCCTCGGATCCTGGGACGATCTGAAGGGACTGAAACTTCGCTTCTATCCCTCGGATCTCGAAATCAAGGTGTGGGAGTACCTCGGAACGGTCCCCACGGTGATCGCCTGGTCCGAAACCTATCTTGCCCTGCAGCAGGGACTCGTGGAGTCCGTCACGGCTCCGGTCACGCTTGTGAACGACACGAAGTTCGCGGAAGTGGCACCCTACATCACAAAAACCGACGAATATCCCCAGACCATCGCGTTTTACATGAACAAAAACAAGTTCTTTACGCTTCCCGAGACGATTCGCAATGTCCTTGTGGAGGCCTGCAACGAAGCGGGTGCGGAATACGCCCGGGGTCTCGACACCACGGCGGCGGCGATTCTCAAGGAGGCCGAAACGGAATACAAGGCGATCTTCGTTGACATGGACAGAAAACCGCTCATTGAGAAAGCGCAAGGCTTCTACGAAAAGGCGGAAAAAGAAAAATTGATGCCGAAGGAGTTCTGGGACGTCATTGCCGCTATCGAGGCAGCCAGGCGCTAGTTTCTTCCTGACGCCAATTGTGGGGGGGTGTGTTCTCTTCCCGTGAAAACACGACGACAGTAGGTTTGGAAAACGAGAACATTTGCTTTGTTCCCAAGGGACACGTGTTGTCGGCCGCTCGTCCTGACCGCGGGCATTAGACTTAGGCTCCGATGTCCGAATGGAGGACAGCCCCAATGCGTCTGGGTTACGACTTGTGATTATAATGGCAACGTGTTCCTTATGAATACTCCGGACGCATTCTTCCGGAATGTCGTTTTGCGGATGATGACTCGCGACAAGGTCTTTCTTTGCTGGAAGCGACTCAGTGCTGTTTTTCCGGTGAGGAAGACCTTGTCAGGGGTCATTGTTGCGAGTTGTTCTTCTGCGTTACGTTTTCTCTCCGTTCTCATTCTTCCAGTATATCCCTGGTTGGATACATCTCCGGGTGTTTTGATCCTTCTCGTCTCAGTGCCCCACGCTGACCGCGTTCGCTAAACGGAGGAATACGCGGAGTCTTTGTAGCGTGGATGAAAACTTCTGATGTGGGAACACGGTTCGTTCTTGTGCCGTATACCGGGGCGTTGCTCCTTCGGTGTCCAATGGTGACATCTAAGAAGGTCGTGGCGTTTCATGGTGTTTGTGCATGCTCCTGCCCCTCCCGAAAGCGCATTGTCTGGAGGGCGGGACGCTGCGCGTTCTCGCTGGTCTCTACAGCCGATTTCTCGTGTACAAGGAGCATGAGATGCACAATAAGACACGAAGGACATGTGTTCTTTCTCCCGTGAACAAGAACCATGTGCAAAGCTATCAAGAAGGGAATGAGCCAAGACAGAAGTGAGATTAAAATATACTGTATAATATGTGTACTTATACAATATGGTGATCTCTCCAGAGTGGATGTCTTGCAACCTGTGGAATTGTAATGTATCTTTCTATGGTGTAAGATAATTATGTTTGAAAAAGTTTTCAAACTAAGTTTACTTAAATCATTTTTGATAGAGGCGAAGTATCTGGTGATATTTATTTTTGTGTGTAAAAATCACATTCTTGCCTCTTGGATTTCATGAAATTATGAGAATCTCTTGCGTGCTTCGTTGTTTTTCGAGAAATATTGATCATTTCCAAGATATTGTGTTTTTCTCACCGGAATAGGACAGGCCCACCTCCTAAAAATAGTTCTGTAATTTCATCTGCTTTTTCTTGAAACTGGGAAAATGCTGGTCCAAAGAAATAAGAGATTATTTTTATTTTATGTATTCTTTGTTAGGTAAATATTTTATTAAAAATATTTTTCTAAATATCGGATAAAAAATTTCAAATAATAATAAGGACATGTTTACTGGGAATATGTCAATCTTATTTTAAAAACAAAAAAGCGAGAAGGGAGTGAGATTATGATTGAAATAGAAGCGATTAAGAAAGAGGCTGAGTGTTTGCGGGAAGAGATTGTTGCTTGGCGGAGACATATTCATCAATACCCTGAGTTGGGGTTTGAAACAAAAGAGACGGAGGCTTTTGTTTCCGGATTGCTTCGGGAATGGGGTCTTGAGGTGAGGACAGGTGTTGCTGGACACGGGGTGGTGGCTTTGCTGAAGGGAGGGAAAGAAGGGCGAACTATTGCAATAAGGGCTGACATGGATGCCCTTCCCGTGAAAGAGGAAACCGGCCTGCCCTTTGCGTCGGAAATAGAAGGGTGTATGCACGCATGTGCTCATGACGCACACACGGCGATGGCTTTGGGGGCTGCAAAAGTGCTTTCCAAGCATAAGGAGGAGATAGAGGGAAACGTCAAGTTTATCTTTCAACCGGCGGAAGAAACGGTGGGTGGGGCCAAGCCGATGATTGACGACGGGGCGCTGGAAAATCCAAAAGTCGATGAAATAATTGGTCTTCACACGGGGTGCCTCTGGCCGTCGCAAAAAGTGGGAGAAGTCTACGTCAGTTATGGCCCCATGATGGCATCGGCGGATATAATTAAAGTAAAAATTAAAGGAATGGGTGGCCATGGTGCTTTGCCGCATCAAGCGGTTGACCCGGTTTTGATCGCAGCGTATGCGATCGTTGCGCTTCAATCTCTCGTCAGTCGCGAGATTAGCCCAACGGTGCCCGCAGTCATAACCATCGGCACAATTGAGGGCGGGACTGCGCCCAATATCATCTCGGGCGACGTTTCCTTTTCCGGCAGTGTCCGTGCCTTGAGCCAGGAACAGAGGGAGTTCCTCGAAAAAAGAATTTACGAGGTGTTGCAGGGTGTTGTCAGCGGTATGCGGGGGGAATTGGAGTATAGATATATTTACGGATATCCGCCGTTGGTAAATGACGAAAAAATCACGGCGGATCTGGCGGACGTCGCAAAGAACGTGGTTGGCTCCGAGCATGTCAAGACAATACCCGAGCCCGTCATGGGTGCAGAGGATATGGCTTATTTTCTGAATTACACAAGGGGGACATATTTCTTTTTGTCCGGATGCAACTTGCGAAAAGGGCAGATTTATCCACACCACAATTCTAAATTCGACATAGACGAAGATGTTCTTTCTGTTGGAACAGCCATATTGAGCTCTTTTGCCCTAAGGGGGCAAATAAAGACTAAAATATAACTCTGGTCTGATTTAGATTTATTTTGACGTGGGGAGGTGTTTTAAGTGTCTAAAATTGAGGACGAAAAAAACGTTTCAAGGGGTTCGATATTAACAAGAATAAGAGTGCCTCATGTTTATGTCCTCTTGTTTTTTATATTGATCTTCGTGACTATTTGTACGTATATTGTCCCGGCTGGCGTGTTCGAGAGAGTTCAGGATGCAAACACGGGGAGAATGGTTGTAGACCCTGCTTCCTTCCATCATGTTGATCGAACGCCCGTCGGCTTTCTCCAGTTTGCTCTGGCGATTCCTTCGGGCATGGAAGCGGCGGTCAATATCATGATGCTCGTCGTTCTCGTTGTTGCCGCTCTTGAGGTCGTCTCGGCAAGTGGTGCTTTCGATGCAGGTATTGCCTCCCTCATGCAGAGATCAAGAGGAAAGGAGCAGTACATTGTCGCGCTGATCACCGTTCTTTTTTCCATCGTGGGAAGTTTTCTGGGCTGGGCCGAAGGATGCCTGGTCTTCGTGCCTCTGGGAGTCACACTCGCGCGGGCGATGGGATACGATGCTCTTGTTGGAGCGGGAATGGTTCTTCTGGGCGATGCGGCAGGATTTACTGCGGGAGTACTCAACATCTACACCACGGGAATCGCGCAGGCACTGTTGGGGCTTCCCCTCTTTTCTGCGCTGGCGTTCCGCCTTGTCTGCTACGCGATATTCACGATTATGGCTGTGATGTCTCTCCTCCGCTATGGGAAAAGGATCCAGGGGAATCCCTCGCTGAGCCTCGTTAGCGAGCTTGAAAGCAGGAATGAAACGCCGAGGAGCCAGGAATTTCTGGCCTTCACCATGCAGCACAAGGCTATTCTGCTGACGGTGCTCATTGGTTTTGCCATGGTTGCGTTCGGGACCACGCGTCTCAAGTGGTATCTGAAGGAAATTACCGGTGTGTTCATTATCGTGGGTATTGTGGCGGGGCTCTTTGCACGAATGTCTTTTGATGAAATTGCGGTGAATTTTTCAAAGGGCGCGCAGAAAATTATTCCGGCGGCTCTTACGATAGGTATCGCTCGGGGTGTCCTTGTGATCATGGAAAAGGGGCAGATTCTCGATACGATTGTCCATTCTCTTGCCATGTCCCTGAAGGGGCTTCCCGGCATATGGATTGTTGCGGGTATTTTCGTTATCGTGTCCNNTTCTCGCCTTTCAATTCGGGGACGGATTCACGAACTGGTTCTGGCCCACTTCGGCTCTTACGATGGCTGGTCTCGCGATGGCGGGAGGAATTCCCTGGGAGATTTGGGCCCGTTTTTCCTACAAGCTTTTCCTTGGATGGTTCCTCGCCGGAGGCGCTCTTGTGATGGTGGCGCAGCTCCTTCAGGTTGGCCCCTTTTAGGCTGCTGTGTGTACCTTGAAAGGAGACGGGTGCCGCTATGGAAGCAACCTGGATTCTGGTTAACGGAAGGATCGCTACAATGGATTCACGGAATGTCCGGGCTGAAGCCGTAGCCGTGAGCGGCGACAGGATTCTTTCCGTGGGGGACAATGAGACCGTGCTGGAATGTGCCGGAAGAGCAACGCGAATTACAGATCTGGGAGGGCTCCGGGTTTTTCCTGGATTCATCGATGCTCATACGCATTTCATGCAAACCGGGCTGGATGCGACTGCTCTCTATCTGAACCATGCCCGGAGCCTTGACGAACTGTATCGAATGGTCGAGGAATATGCTGCCAGACAGCCTGAAGGCGCCTGGGTTCGAGGTTACGGCTATGACGAGACGAAACTCGAGGAGAGACGGAGCCCCAGCCGTGAGGAGTTGGATCGTGCCTGCCCGGAGCGACCTTTGTTTCTCAGTCGGGTGGATGCCCATTCTTGTGCGGTGAATTCAAAAGCATGGGAAGTGCTCCGCCCGAAAGTGGGACTCGAAGGAGTTCAGTATGATTCTCAAGGCGCGTTTGTTGGTGTGTTGACGAAAGCGGCCAATGCCCATGCAAGGAACCTGCTGCTTGAAACGTGCATCGGAAAAACAACGAGAGTGGAAGCCCTTGAACAGGCCGGACGGATCGCGCTGGCCAAGGGAGTTACGACGGTTCATGCCCTTGAGGGAGGGACACTCTTCAGTGAAAAGGATTTCGAGGTCCTGATGGAGACCTTGTTCCGCCTCCCCGTGCGTGTGATTCCCTTTCACCAGGTGATGGATGTGGCGTCGGCCTGCTCGTCCGGTCTGAAACAGATCGGCGGATGCATCACCCTGGATGGCTCCATCGGATCACGTACGGCCGCGCTCCTGAACCCCTACGAGGACGCTCCGGACTGGAGAGGGCATCCCTATTACGAGGACCACGTCGTCGAAGAATTTGTCCTCACCGCACACAAGGCGGGACTGCAGGTCGCCATGCATGCCATCGGAGACGCCGCGATCGAACAGCTGTTGCGTGCCTATGAGAAGGCGTTGACCGTCTATCCGAGGGCGGATCATCGACACCGTATGGAGCATTTCAGTCTTCCTACGGCGGATCAGATACAACGGGCGGCAAGGCTCGGCATTGCGATCTCGGTTCAGCCCAGCTTCGACTATTTCACGAAGAACATGATCCCGGTCCGGCTTGGAGAGAGAAGGGCGCGCCGAGCGCATCCACTGCGCAGTCTCCTGGAGGCGGGATTGCTCGTCGCAGCGGGATCGGACAGCAGCATCACTCCTATCGACCCCATGCTCGGGGTTTTCTCGGCTGTAACGCACAGCCAGCCGGAGCAGCGGCTCTCGGTATACGAGGCGGTGAAGCTCTTCACGATCAATGCGGCGTATATCGGTTTCGAGGAGAAAGAAAAAGGAAGCATTACCTCGGGAAAACTGGCGGACATGGTTGTTCTGGACAGAGATCCGCTCACGGAGACGACGGAGGCGATTTCCGAAATTTCCGTTCGGGCAACGATCTTGGGGGGCGAGGTTGTCTTCGGGGAGCTGATCTGATGAAAGAGTAACCGTGTGGATTCTCTCTTGCCTCTCTTCTGCGTTGCTTATCCGCGTTCTTTACCGGAGGGTTTTGGCTATAATAATGAAGAAGGCGTTATATAGAGAGGGTGTTTACCCCTCGGTTTCTTCTGGACAGGAGGAGGAGTGAAGGTGCAAGAACGAGAGGAGCGCATGTCGGAGCGGCTGTTTGCCGCGATCGGTACTGACGAGGCGATGGAATTGACCGCACGGCTCATCCGTATCCCCAGTCACTGGGAGGTGCCGGAGAGGGAAGTCGAGGTGGTGCGGGCCATTGTCGCCTTTCTCGAGGCGGAGCGGATCCCCTACGAACTTCAGAGGGTCGAAGGTGAGCGGTCCAACGTGATCGCCCGCATCCCCGGAGCGGGATCAGGGAGAAGCCTTGCCCTGGTGGGACATCTCGACACGGTTCCTCCCTTTGACATGACTGTGCCCCCCTTCGACGGTCTCAGGCAGGAGAATCGCCTCTACGGACGGGGCGCGGTGGACATGAAGGGCCCCGTGGCGACCATGCTTCTCACCCTTGCCGCCTTCGCGCGCACCGGTATTGTTCCCGAGGGAGATCTCTGCTTCGCCGGAGTCCTCGCGGAGGAGACCAACAGTGATGGTTGCGAGACCCTCGTCGCCTCGGGATTTCGCACGGACGGGGCCATTGTGGGAGAGCCCTCGGCGGGGGAGTACTCCATCGGCCACCGGGGTCTGGAGTGGATCGAGGTGGAGTTTTTCGGGAAACGGGCGCACGGGGCCATTCCCGAAGCCGGGGTGAACGCCATCGTTCATGCCGCATCCTTCGTGAAGTGTGTCCAGGAAAGAATCGTTCCCGCACTGCGCCGGCGGACGCACCCCGCCATGGGGCAATCGGTGATGAACTTCGGCACCATCAGCGGCGGAACGCAGCCGAGCACCGTGGCGGATCGCTGTCTGATCCGGCTGGACCGGCGTTATCTTCCCGATGAGAGCGTTGAGAGCGTCCTCGCCGAATATCAGGAGATTCTCGACGACCTTGCCCGGGAGGATCCTACTTTCAAGGCGGAACTGCGGAGAATGCCCGAGAACCTCATGCGTATCTACGATCATGTTTCTCTGGAGACGTCGCCTGAGGATCCTCTGGTGACGACCCTGCTCTCGGTCCTGGAGGATGTGAGGGGCATGCCCCCCTCTCTGTCGACGCGGCGTGGTTGGACCGATGCGGCCCTTCTGAGCCGGTACGGACGTATTCCCACCGTGGTTTACGGACCGGGGAACATCTCCCGATCGCACACGGCAGACGAATACATCACCGCCGAGGAACTTGAGGAAGGACTTCGCGCCTATCTGTTGCTTGCTCTCCGGTACTGCGGAGCACGTTGACAAGGCGGAGTGGAAGTGTCAAAATGTATGCAATTTGTTCTTGCCGTGCAGTTTGTTCCCCGAGGGGTGTCTTTGTTTGTTCGGGAGCGTTTCTTTGCTGGTGAAATCTGTCGCGACATCGTGAGAAATCGGCAAAAGCCCTTGCTCCGGAGGGCTTGACGCGACGGAAAGGTTTCGGCTCGTGTGGAGAAGGAAGCGGAACGAAAGGAGATCCTTCCGCAGGAAACGCACTTCCGACACATGAAAGAATGCGGAGCCTTTCGAAGGACCTGATGGTTTTCGAGGCCAGGATCCGCCCGAAGACGTGAAAGGATCTGAGACGACGATGGGTGCTTTGAGAAGATCTTTCGCCGAAGAGGTGCGAGCCTGTACGGACGAGGGAGAGATCGTGGCTTTCGCGGGGAAGCTGGTGTCGATTCCGAGTTACCATGGGTTGCCGAAGCCAGAGGAGGAAATTGCCTCCTTTCTGCACGGATTCCTGCGTGCAAACGGAGTGGAAAGCTGTCTCGTTCCTCTGGGTGAAGGACACTGGAACGTGCTCGCCTCCATCGGAGACGGGGGCGGAGGGACGGAATGCCGGAACGGCGGCGAGGCGGGACTGCTCCTGAACGGACATCTCGACACGGTGGGCGTGGATGGCATGGAGGGCGATCCCTTCAGCGGCGCCGTGGTGAACGGTATGCTCTCCGGAAGAGGTTCCGTGGACATGAAGGGGGCTGTGGCAGCCATGGCCATGGCTCTCGTGGCGTTGCGTCGTTCCGGTGTGCGTCTGTCGAAGCCGCTCCTTTTTTCCGCGGTGGCCGACGAGGAGTGGTGGAGCGCGGGAACGCGGGCGCTTCTGGAGAGCGGCGTCCGGGCGCGCTACGCTATCGTTGGAGAGCCCACACAGCTTGAGATTCACCACGGACATCGAGGGCTCGAATGGCTCGAAATCCGCGTACAGGGACGCTATGCCCACGGCGGTGCGCCCGAACGGGGCATCAATGCCATCGTGAAGATGAACGCCGTTGTGACTGCCCTGACGGAGAGACTTCTTCCCGAGATCGCGAAGCGGGTGCATCCCATCGCGGGACCGGCGACGCTCAACCTCGGGCGTATCGAGGGAGGGCTCCAGCCGAGCACCGTGGCGGGAAGCTGTCTTCTTCAGCTTGACCGAAGGTGGATCCCCGGAGAATCCTCGCAGGGTGTCACGGCAGAGATCGCGAAACTCCTGGAGGACCTTTCCGGAAAAGATCCGGACTTTCTTGCCCAGGTGGTTCCCATGCGGGATCGGGAGGCCCATCCCGGTGACAACCCGCCTCTCTGTACGGATCCGTCATCGCCGCTCGTGCAGTCTCTTACGTCGTTCATGGCCGAGCGCCGCGGCGGATTCCGGCTCGGACGGTTTCCCGCCTGGAGCGACGGGGGACTTCTCAGCGAGGCGGGAATCGAGACGGTGGTGTTCGGGCCGGGAGATCTCGCCCTGGCGCATTCCATGAACGAGGTCTGTCCCGTTGCGGATATCCTCGATGCGTGCGACGGCTACATTGCCGCGGCAGTGGCGCTTTGTGGCGCGCGAGGTGTCGCATGATCCGTGGTTGTGCACATGTACATGCGTGGGGGTAGAAAAGGAACGGAGCACGCCAGTGCGGGGGACGTTCCATGGAGTGGTCGGACAGTACGGAGAGACGGTCCGACCGGAAGGGGGTAATTCGCATGAGGGAGTATCGAAGCGTCGAACTGTGGAAGGATGTCGCTCCGGAACAGTGGAACGACTGGAAGTGGCAGGTGGCCAACCGGATCACCACGGTGGAACAGCTCCGGAAGGTGCTGCCCCTCACGGATGACGAGGCGAAGGTCATCGAGCAGAGCCTGAACAAGCTCCGCATGGCCATCACGCCCTATTACGCCTCACTCATCGATCCGGCAAACCCCGAGGACCCCATCCGGAAACAGGCGGTGCCCACGCTCAAGGAGACGCACATTGCCGCCACGGACCTGGAGGATCCTCTCCACGAGGACATCGACTCTCCCGCGCCCGGGCTGACGCACCGCTATCCCGACCGTGGCATTCTCATGCTCACGGATCAGTGCTCCATGTACTGTCGTCACTGCACACGGCGGCGCAAGGCGGGGGAGACGGACACGGCCTACACGAAAGAATATCTCAAGCCCGCCATCGACTATCTTCGAAAGACCCCTACATTCCGGGACATCCTCTTCACTGGCGGCGATCCTTTCCTCGTGAGCGACGAGCTGATCGACTGGGTGCTCGGTGAAGTGCGTCGGATTCCCCATATCGAAATCGTCCGCTTCGGCTCCCGGACGCCGGTGGTCATGCCGCAGCGCATCACCGACGATCTCTGCTCGATTCTCAGGAAATATCACCCGCTCTGGGTGAACACCCATTTCAATCACCCCCATGAAATCACGCCGGAATCACGGAAAGCCTGCGAGAAACTCGCCGACGCGGGTATTCCCCTGGGAAACCAGTCCGTGCTTCTCAAGGGTGTCAACGACTGCCCCTACACGTTCCGGGAATTGAACCAGAAACTGCTCACCCTGCGGGTCCGTCCCTACTACATCTACCAGTGCGACCTCTCCACGGGGATCGAGCATTTCCGCACCTCCGTAGCGAAGGGTATCGAGATCATGGAATACCTTCGGGGACACACCTCCGGCCTGGCCGTTCCCTACTTCATTGTGGACGCGCCGGGTGGCGGCGGCAAGATCCCCGTTCTTCCCAACTATGTCGTCTCCATGTCGGACAAGCGGGTGGTCCTGCGCAACTACGAGGGCGTGATCTGCACCTACACGGAACCAGAGGATAAGATCAGCCATTGTCCCGAGGGGTGCGAGGCCTACTGCGAGCGGCAGAAGAAATATTCCCGGGAAGGGCTCATCCAGCTTCTGGAGGGGGAGAAGATCTCCATCGAACCGTCCCACCTGGCCCGGAGGGACCGGGCGGCACACCGGGGCTGCGATGGCAAGCACTGAACGGGTGCTTCGCGACGTTCCCTTTGTGACTCTGGAGGGGGTTTGAGGGGAACGGGCGGATGTGGTGTTGAAGCAAAAACAGCACGGAAGGCCGCGCTCAAGGGCGCGGCCTTCTGTATTTCCGAATAAGCCCGGCTTACGACACGAAGGTGGGAACGAGAACGTGAGCACCTGTGGCGGCGGCGGAGTCGACATCCACCCATCCGCACTGCCCTGGGCCGAAGATTTTTCCTGCGGGGAAATGAGTGTCCCCTTCGTGCGGGAATCCGAGTGTCCCTTGACACCGCCCGGTGGGGTGGCGAAAAGGCTCCGTCTCCGTTCGGTCAGCGCCCGAAAATGTTCCGGATCGCGTCGATCAGCGCATCTGTGTCCTCTTCCGTGTTGTAGCCCTGAACGGAAAGGCGGACGAAGAGACGATTCCCGTGGGATGTCACGGGGACTTCGATGCGGAAACGGTCGAACAACGTCTCTTTCAGTCGGTCCGGGTCCGTCGGTGGAACGGGAAGGACGACCATCTGACCGAAATCGCTCTCTCCGCAGGCCGGGGACAGGCCCGTCAGGTCGCAGACGCGCCGGAGTGTTTCCGCCGCGAGCGCGTGACACGTCCGACGCACCGTCTCCCAGTCGTGCCGTTCCTGGAAGGCAACGGCCGCGGGAACGGAGAGAAAGGGCGCGATGTCGCGCGTGCCCTGCCATTGAAGGCGGCGTTCCAGCACGGTGGAGCCCGTGTAGGCGTCGAAGCCGGTGTGTCCTGAAACATGGTCGCTGTAGCCCCAGCTCACCACGGTGGCGTCGATCGTTTCGTGGTGTTCGGGACGGACGTAGAGGAAGGCCGAACCCTTGGGAGCGCAGAGCCATTTGTGGCAGTTGCCCGTGTAGAAATCGGCGCCGAGGGTGTCGAGATCCAGCGGGGTGTGGCCGGGAGCGTGGGCGCCGTCGATGAGGGTGAGAATGCCCGCTTTCCGTGCACGACTGCAGAGTTCCGCCAGGGGGAAAACCAGGGCGGTGGTAGACGTGATGTGGCTCAGGTAGAGCATCCGTGTCCGGGGAGTGACCGCAGCCCAGATGCGTTCGGCGAACTCCTCCGCCCGAAATGGCAGAGGGATTGTCACGGGGAGATAGCGGGCGTCGGTGCGGCGGCAGACGTGACGCCACGTGTTATCGCAGGCGCCGTACTCGTGATCGGTGGTGAGAATCTCGTCCCCTGGCATCAGCGCGAGCGACCGGGCCACGGTGTTGACGCCGCTGGTGGCGTTCGTGACGTAGACCAGATTTTCGGGCCGGGTTCCGACGTAGCGGGCGAGCACCTCTCTCGATTGTCGGAGCAACTCGGCGGAGCGGCGCCCCAGAAACTCCACGGGGTTTTTTTCCATCGTTCGCTGCCATTCCTGGAAGACGGCGAAAACCTCCTTCGGGCAGGCGCCGAAGGAGCCGTGGTTCAGAAAGATCAGTGAAGGATCAAGGTGAAAAAGCTCCTTCATTGCAGGTGTGTTGCTGCAGGAGTCGCCGAGAGCGGTCATGTCGTTTCTGCTCCTTTTCGTGGAGTATGTCCGGGCGGAACGCCCGGCCCGTACAAGAACTCTTTTCGCCGTTGGAAGCGTGCAAATGGTACGTGCTTCATGCGACGGATCGCCTTCCCGAAATATCTCCCGGTTGCGTGCGGCGCGGAGAGCAATGGCGTGTTTTCCACACTGTCCGGCGCTTTCCCGAGGTGCGTTGTGTCAGGATCGCATGCTCTGTGGCGGGAGGCACCCCGGAACGTAGAGCAGGATTTCCGTGCCCTCGGGTGTGGGCGGAAGTGCTTTTTCGAAACGGAGTCCCAGCTTTTCGAGCAGGTGAATGGACGCGGCGTTGTCCTTCGAAACGATGGCCACGATTTTTTCGAGACCGAGCGTACCATAGCCGTAACCCAGGGTGGCCTCGGCGGCTTCGAAGCCGAACCCCTTCCCCTCGAATTCGGGGAGGAAGGCGAGACCGAGATCCACATCTTCCAGCGTGTCCCGCTTCAGCAGACCACAGATGCCGATGGGAGTACGCGCCTCTCGAAGCTCCACCAGAAAGAGGCCGAAGCCGTGGCGTCCGTAACTCGCGAGAGGTCCTTCCTCAATGTAGCGGCGGGCGTCCTCTTCCGTGCGGACTCCCTTGTCGCCGATGAAGCGGAGAAACGACGGCTGATTGAGCAGCCGGACGATGAACGCCGCGTCGTCGGTCGTCATGCGGCGAAGCGCGAGCCGTGCCGTTTCGATGAGAAACATGAAGGATCATCCTTTCGACATGTCGGTTTCTGTCCGGTCCATGCCTACGTTCTTTCCGGCCTGGCCGGAGACATCCATCTCCGGCCGTGCCGCCCGCTCCCCACCGCGGTGCCCCCGGGGGGACCGCGTTCTGCATCGGGCGGAACCCGGGGATGTGCTCATAGTTTACATCCTCGTGACAAGCTTCTGACATGGCCATGACACATCCTCCCGTTCCCGGGCGTACCCTTTTCCCAGGAGGTGAGGGGTATGAAGGGAAAAGGTTTTCTGCGGTTCGGGTTGGGTTTGGGCGTGGCGGCGGTGCTGGCGGTCTTTGCCGGAAATCCCGGCGCGGCTTTTGCGGAAGAGACTGTTCCGGTTCGTTTTGAGGTGCAGCCGGACACGCCGGTGGTGGAGAGTGGAAGCGGGCGGCGGGTGATCGTGCGGGCCCTGGTGCGATCCGATGGAGGCGTAAAAAGCAGGCGGGCGCCGCTGGCGGTGGCGCTCGTGCTGGACAAGTCGGGGTCTATGGCGTCGGATCGCAAGATGGAAAACGCCAAGCTCGGAGCGATGGAGGCGCTTCGGATGCTCCTGCCGAGCGATGCGGTGACCGTGATTGCCTACGATGACGAAGCCCGGGTCCTGTTCCCAGGAAGTGAAGTCGGCAGGGGAACGGAGAACGCACGGCTGTCCCGGTCGATCCGTCGTCTGCAGCCCGGTGGTTCCACGGCGCTGTTCGATGGAGTGCTCACCGGAGCCGAGGAGCTGCGATCCTTCGTGGAGGAGGGGTTTCTTCCCCGGATTCTTCTTCTGTCGGATGGTATCGCCAACGTCGGTCCCTCGTCTGCGGAGGAACTGGCCCGGCTCGGAAGAAAACTTGCCCGGGAGGAGATGACCATCACCACCATCGGGCTCGGGCTGGATTACAATGAAAACCTGATGACCGCCCTTGCGGCGGCGAGCGGAGGCAACGCCTACTTTGCCCGGCACGCGGAGATGCTTCCGGATATCTTCGCCCGGGACATGCAGGACGCGGTGACCGTGACGGCGAGGAAGGTGAGGCTTCGGCTCCGGTGCGCCGACGGTGTGCGTCCTCTGGGGATTCTCGGACGGGAGGGGACGCGGGATGCGGTGAGCATGGAAACAGTTATCGACAACTTGTACGCCACGGGCGAGAAATACGCCCTCTTCGAGCTTGAGCTGCCCCGGGGCGAGGCAGGGACGGTCCTTGACGCCGCGACGGTGGAGCTTGAGTATGTGGATGCGACCACGGGCGCTTCCCGCCGGATGACGCTGCCCGTGAAAGTGACCTTCACGAAGGACGCGAAAGAGGTGGCAGCGAACCTGGACCGCAACATTCTGGCCCAGGCGGAACTTGCGAAGAACGCCGAAGTCCGTGAGGAGGCCATCCGTCTTGTCGACGAGGGGCGCGCCGGAGATGCGGCGGACCTGCTGAAGAAGCGCAAGGGAGCGCTGAATGCTCTGCTTCCGAGCGTCGGCGCCGCCGCGCCGGTGATGGAAAAGGAGGCGGGTTTCTTTGAGGAACTCGCGGAGAACATTCTCTCCATGGGAAGTCTTTCTTCCTACGAGCGCAAGCAGGTGATGAACGAGGCCTACGTGCAGAAAAACCAGCAGGCACCGCTGAACCTCAGCGACGACGTGAGCGGTGATGTGAGTCCGGACCTGCACTGATTCCCGTCCGGGCCGGAAGGCGGTAAGAGCATGGCGAGAATGGGGCAAAGGCGAAGGAGGTTCTCTCTGGCGGTGGTGTTCGTACTGGCCGTACTGGGGCCCAGTGTCGGATTGAGCCTGCTTGCCCTCCGTGCGGCGAGCCGGGAGGCCCTTTTTGTGGAACGGCGTTTCGAAGGCGCGCTGCTCGCCGAAGTGAACCATGCCGCGACTCGGATTGCCGAGGTCCTCCAGGTCGTGATGGAGGACCTCACCGCCGAAGCGGAACGGATCGATTCCGACGTGGCGGCTCTTGCCCGCTGGAAGAAAGAAGAGCCCCTGGTGGACGTGCCTTTTCTGCTGCAGGAAGGTCGCGTCACGATTCCCGAGGCCGAGGATGACGAAGGAGCTACGTTCCTCGTGACCTTCGGCCCTTTCCTGGAGGGGAGGTCGAACCTGCCGGTCTACGACGACATTGCCGACGTGTACCGGAAACAAATGCGGACTGATGTTCCGGGTGGGGACGGTGTCTCCGCCGGTTCTGTCCCGGTTCCGTACGACACGACGGCGCGCAGAAACGATGGGGGAAGAGGGCAGGAAAGCGCCGCCCACGAGGAAATCGAAGGGGCGGAATCTCTCCTGGCTCCGGCGAGGGAATCGCTGTCCGCCGCCGAAAAGACGGAGGCCCCCGTCTCCGAGGCGTTTGCTCCCGATCCGAGGGCAAAAATGGCCGCTCCGAAAGGTTTGGTGAAACAGCTGGTGTCGGGGTTCCTGAAAAACGACGCGGCGATGGAGGAGGAGACCTACCAGAAGGCCGTTCGGGAAGGGTTTCAGATGCTGGAGAGAAATGTTCTTCCCCAGGCGGCGCTGCAGGCTCCGGCGCTCTTGATGGAGCGTGCGTCGCCGGTCCGTTCCAAGACGGTCGTTCAGGGGCGCCTCTTCGCCGATCTTCGGCGGGAAGGGCGGAGCGGCATCCTCCCCCGTCTTTCCGACGAAGGACTCGAACTGCTCTTCTGGACACAGGGGCGAGAGAAGAACGGCGTGACGGGCTGCACGCTCAACATGCACCTCCTGCGGGAACGTTTGGTCGCCGCGCTGCCGGAGATTCTTTCGGACGTGCGGGTGCTCACGGTGCTGAACGAGGCGGGAGAGCCCCTTTTCGTTCCCCCCGGAGCGGGTGGGCTGGAGTGGAAAAAACCCTTCGTGGCCCGGGAGATTTCGTCCCTGTTGCCCCGCTGGGAGGTGGGGGCCTGGCTCGTCGATCCCGGCATGATCGCTTCTCTGGCGCGAACGACGAACCTTGCGGTCTGGCTTCTCGTGGTGGTTCTCCTTGTCACCGTCGCGACGGGAGGAACCGTGGTGCTTCGCACACTCTCCGCGGAGATGCGGCTGGCGCGGCAGAAAACCACCTTTGTGGCCAACGTCTCCCATGAGCTGAAAACACCTCTCACCTCGATCCGGCTTTTCGCGGAGATGCTGCTGCAACACCGTCAGCCCGACGAGGCACGGCGCGACGACTATCTCCGCACCATGGTGTCCGAGGCGGAGCGCCTTTCCAGGCTGGTGGACAATGTGCTCACCTTTTCCCGACGTGACGCGGACAGCCCGGACTGTATCAAGGAAAAACTGAATCTGGCGGAGCTGGTGCGGGAGACGGTGGAACAGCTCCGTCCCCATCTGGTCCTGCATGGTTTTTCGCTCCAGGTGGAAGCGCCGGAGATGCTGCCCGTTCAGGGACACGCGGAAGGGTTGCGGCAGGTGCTGATGAACCTGCTCTCCAACGCCGAGAAATACTCCGAGGGTCGTCGCGAAGTGACGGTCATCGTATGCTCCGAAGGAAACGAGGCGGTGGTGGAGGTGACGGACCGGGGCATCGGCGTGCCGCCCTCTCAGGCGGCGCGGATTTTCGAGGAATTCTACCGGGGTGACGATTCGCTGACCTCCACGCGGCGAGGAACGGGGCTCGGGCTTTCCATCGCACGGCACATCGCCCGCAAACACGGCGGCGACGTGACCTTCAGGCCGAGGGACGAAGGCGGCAGTGTCTTTTCCCTGCGGATACCAGCGGGGGATGACGCGACGCGGAAGGGAGCGGGGGAGTGAACGAGCGCATTCTGGTGGTGGAGGACGATCCGGCGATCTGCACGGGGCTCGTTGATCTGCTGCGAAGCGAGGGGTACGAGGTGGAGAGCGCCTGGGACGGGGTGGACGCTCTCGAACGCTTTCGTTCCTTTTGCCCCGACCTGGTGCTTCTGGACATCATGATCCCCCGCATGAGCGGCTACGACGTGTGCCGTTCCATTCGAAAAGAGGACCGGGTGACTCCGGTGGTGATGCTCACCGCCAAGGGGCAGGAAGTGGACAAGGTGGTCGGACTGGAGCTGGGGGCTGACGATTATGTGGTGAAACCCTTCGGCATCTCGGAACTGCTCGCCCGGGTACGGTCGGCCCTGCGTCGAGGGGCACTCGCGAAGATCGCATCGGGAGAACGCGCAGCGGAGATCTCCGAGGTTTCTTTCGGGGACGTGCGGATCGATTTCAACGGCATGTGCGGCATCAGGGGCGATGTGCACTTCTCGCTGACGCCGAAGGAAGCGGCATTGCTGCGTTTTCTCTTCGTCCACGAGGGCAGGGTGCTCGACCGCGCCACCCTGCTCGATCACGTGTGGGGCATTTCCTGCGACGTCACCACCCGCACGGTGGACCAGCATGTGGTGCGCCTGCGGCAGAAGATCGAGGACGATCCCGCGGAACCCCGCTTTCTCGTCACCGTCCATGGGGCGGGATACCGGTTCTCCCGTTCCTGACATGAACGATCTTCACGCTCTCCTCGCCGCGTTCGGACCACAGTGGAACGACACCGTTCTGAAATCCCTCGTGCCGCTGTTTCGTCGCCGTGCATGTCGGAAAGGCGAAGCGCTTCTGCAGCAGGGAGAGCGTTGGGACAGTGCGTGGCTTGTCGAACGGGGCCTGCTGCGTCTTTTTTTTCTCCGACCCGACGGGCGGGAATTCAACAAGAATTTCATCGTCGAGAGGGAACTCGTCTGTCCTCTGACGCCGATCATGTGGGAGGGCGCCTCCCTTTTCGGAATCCGATGTCTGGAGCCGTCGGTTCTCTGGAGCGCCGATGCCGGAATGTTCCGGAGCACCCTCGAAAGGCAGGGGCAGTGGCATGTGCTGCAACGAGAGGCACTGGCACGTCTCGTGGACCACAAACTGCAACGTGAGCACGACCTTCTCTCCCTTGACGGTCTGCGGCGCTACGAAGCGTTCTGTGATCGCTTTCCCGGCCTGGCCGACCGGATTCCCCTTGCGCACCTGGCGACCTATCTGGGGTTGACGGATGTCTCCCTGTCACGCATCCGCCGCAGGAAACGTGACGCAGAGCACCCGGGGGACGTATTTCCGAAAAGAACTGACATTTGATAAGGCGCGTCTTCCTTCCGAAGCGTAGGATTCTCCCGGGAAGAAAAGACGGGGAAATGGCGCTCGGGTACTCCCGGGCTTTTTTCCCTATTTCACCTGAATGGGGGGAGTTCCATGCGATGGAGAGGAATGACCTGCGCGTTGCTTTTCGCAGGAGTGTTGGTGTTCGGAATCGCCGGTGTCATTGCGTACTGCTCGATGCGCACGGAGAAAACCATCGAGCGGCTCGGCAGGATCGTGGAGGAACTCGGAGGAAAAACGCCCGTGTCTGTGTTTGCCGGAGGAACAATGGAGGAACTGCCTTCTCCGGTGAGACGTTATTTCACGTACGTTTTTCGGGGTGAGCCCCGGAATGTGAGTTGGGTGCGGGTGGAGATGGCGGGGCAGTTTCGTCGTCCCCGCACGGAAAACTTTTCCCGGACGACGGCATCACAGATCCTCGCTGCCGGAACGCCCGCGTTTGTGTTCGACGCCACGACCCCTGTCGTTCCAGGTATCTGGGCACGAGCCTACGACTCGTTCGCGGAGGGGCGAATGGAGATGAAAGCGAAGATTGCCTCCGCTTTCACCGTGGTGGACGAAAGAGAAACCGAGGCACTGAACAGAACGTCGCTGCGCCGCTGGCTGCTCGAAAGCCCCCTGTGCCCCCCGGCGTTGTTGCCTGGCGGTCCTGTCCGCTGGGAACCCATCGATGATCACCATGCACGGGCCGTCGTCTCCGGTTACGGACTCGAGGCGTCGCTCGTCGCGACGTTTCGGGACGATGGAAGCCTGGAATCGTTCAGCGCGGAGGAAGACGGGGATCTCGGAACACCCTATCACGGATCGGGCGAACACGTGTCGCGAAGCGACTATCGGCTGGTGGAGGGGATGATGATCCCCATGGCCTTCTCGATTTCACGTGTTTTCGGAGGTCGTTCCTACCCCTTCTGGATGGGGTGCGTCGTTTCCATAGTTTTTGGAGACTGCGCGGGGGAGAAACGACGAGCGAGCCTGCCCGATCTGTCTCCGGAGGAGGGGGGCTCGGATTCTTCGGGCCGGATCCGGCGAGAGGAGCGCTGAAGATGCCCCATAACATACCGCTTTTCCTCTTCGTCGCCTTCGTGACCGTCGTCACCCCGGGTCCGACCGTTCTGCTCGCGCTGGCGAACGGTTCCCGGGCGGGGATGCGGGGTGCCCTCTACGGCATGCTCGGAGCGGTCCTCTCGGATTTTGTGCTCGTTGGAGCCGTTGTGTTGGGACTTGGCGCGCTCCTCGCCGCTTCGGAGTTTCTCTTTCAGGTCATCAAATGGGCCGGTGTGGCCTATCTGGCCTTTCTTGGTCTTCGACTTCTCGGGTCCGAAGGGGGCGCTCCGCTGCTTCCATCGGAGAGAAACGAGATGCCCCGTTCCAGAAAGGATCTTTTTCTGAAAAGCCTTCTCGTGGCGCTGACGAATCCGAAGGGATATCTCTTCTTTTCGGCGCTGCTCCCTCAGTTCGTTGTGGTGGAGATGCCGTGGCTTCCGCAATACCTTGTGCTCGGCGCCATCTTCGGCGTGGTGGACTTCCTGGTGATGCTCGGATACGCCTTCCTGGGCAGGCAGGCGAGCCGCATGTGTTCTCCCCGGGGAGTTTCATGGCTGGAACGCCTTTGCGGCGGCGTGTTCTTCATTCTCTCCGCATCGCTTGCCCTGTACCGTCGTCAGGGATGAGGGCTTTGCGCCTCCACGCCACCATCGACCGATCCGTGGAGTCGACGTTGACGGCGCAAGCCGCCGTTGCGACGTGACCGAAAGCCCCCTCGCCCTTTACGGGCGAAGGGGCTTTTCGAGATTTCAGCGTTCCGCTCCGAGGGAGGAGACCAGAAAGTCGTACAGTACTTCCGCGGTCTTTGTCACCGTGTCGATCTCCACGTACTCGTCGGGGCTGTGGTACTTCGCACCTTTGGGGCCGAAGACGAGCGTCGGGATACCGAGACGTGTGCCGAGATAATTGAAATCCCCCACGCTCGAGAAGTAGGTCGGCTTCGGTTCCTTTCCCGTGACGGCGATGATGCTCCTGCGGAACGCCGACGTCCAGGGGGCGTCTTCGTTCACCACATAGGGGAGAAAACCGTCGCATTCCGGGTAGGGAGCGTTCCGAAAGGCAAGGCAGACGTCTCCGGAGAGTTCGGCCCGTTCGATGGCGGCGGAGACCTCCCGCAGGATCGTCTCCTTGTTCTCGCCGGGGATCACGTGGCGAAAAACGGAAAAGGATGCCTGGTCCGGCACGGAGAGCGGTGCGCCGCCGCCGGAAAAGCCCAGGGGGCAGATCGAACCGGGACCGAGTTTTTCGTGGGTGGCGAGGGGTATTTTCTCGATCTCCAGCAAAACCTTCGCCGCCTCGACGACGGCGTTGATGCCCAGCTCGGGGTTTGCGCCATGGGCGGCGCGTCCTTTGAGAGAGACCGTGTAGTTCCATCCCCCTCGGGCGCCGAGCCCCAGATCGGGAAAGTCGCATCCGGCGAAAGCGCTGGAGGGCTCCGTCACCACCGCCACGTCCGCACCCTCCAGGAGACCGTCCCGGATCAACGCATCCGTTCCCAGGCCGAAGGGGCCCTCCTCGTCGCTCACAAGGGTGTAGCACACAGATCCGCGAAAGCGTTTCACCGTTTTCGCGAAGGCCTCTACAGCGAGAAGGATTGCAGCGCATCCTCCCTTCATGTCCAGCGCACCCAGCCCGTAGAGGCGGTTCCCTTCCATTCCCGCCCCGTAGGGGTCCCGAGTCCACCCTTCGCAGAGGTCCACCGAATCCAGGTGACCGTTGAGGACGATGCGGGGTCCTGCCTCAGCCCCTTCAAGCGTTCCGAGGAGGTTGACACCGTGAAAATCGTAGATGGGCTCCACGTGGTAACGGTGCTTTTCCGCGGGAAGCCCGTGTTCGTGGAGCCAGGAGAAGGTGAAGTCCATGATCGCTTCTTCCCGAAAGAAGGGGCTCGGAATGCGCACCAGTTCCGCGAGGAGAGCGCGGCTGGCCGCGTCGGAGAAAAGAGAACCGTTCATAGGGGAAACGCACCTCCCGGTGGTGGAGTACGCCGCAGAGAAACACAGGCGACGATCTTACCGTGTCCATCATAGCGCAAAGGCGCCGGCTGAACATGTTCTTTGGCGGCCTCTCCGTATCTTTTTCGAGGTGGCGACGCGCCGGTTCCCATTGACATCGTGCTGGTGTGTCTCATAGAATGCCCATCAGCTCCGGTTTGAACAACGGTTTTTTCGGGAAGAAAATGTGTCTTTTTGTGCGATGGTCACGTTGTTGGCAAGCCGACGGGTTCGAGGGTGGTGGTGCGGCGTTCGGAAGGATTTGGGCCCAAGACCGAAAAGGACGGTTCATATGTCGGTGGTCTGCAT
This sequence comes from Synergistaceae bacterium UBA5560, assembly GCA_002425685.1. GTDB lineage: Bacteria > Synergistota > Synergistia > Synergistales > Aminiphilaceae > Aminiphilus. The sequence goes on from DIMS01000076.1 coordinate 36,343, forward strand.
GCCGGAGGAAGACGAGTCGGCCGCTCTCGGGCGGCACATCCGAAGGAGGAAGAACGATGAGAAGAGCTCTTGGAGTTCTTGCGGCGATCAGCGTCCTGCTCGGTGCCTGTGTGGCCTGGGGCGCGGAGGAACCCATCCGTATCGGCTATCTCGCCACGCTCACGGGAGAGGGTTCCACCTGGGGACAGCACGAGCAGGACGGTGCCGTGATGGCAGTGGAGGAGATCAACGCCGCGGGCGGCCTTCTGGGGCGGAAGGTGGAACTCGTCATCTACGACGTGAAGGGAAGGGCGGAGGATGCCATCAATGCCGCGCGTCGACTCGTGACCCAGGACAAGGTCGTCGCCATCGGCGGCACGAACTACAGCTCTCTGAACATCGCCGCCCGGCCCATCATTCAGGAGGCGCAGGTTCCCATGATCGGCAGTGCCACCACGAATCCCGTGGTGACCGTGAATCCCGACACGAACGAACCCTGGCCCTACAGCTTCCGCATCTGCTTCACCGATCCCTACCAGGGGTTGGTCATGGCTTCCTATTTGTATCAGAAGCTCGGGCTCAAGACGGCGGCCATCATCGGCGACGTGGGCAGCGACTATTCCGAAGGAATGAAGCAGTATTTCATCGAGACCTTCGAGAAATTGGGCGGAACCGTCGCCGGTTCCTGGGGATTCCGTGGCGGTGATGTGGACTTCCGTGCCCAGCTCACGGAGGTCAAGGCGAAGGCACCCCAGGCACTGGCCATGCCGTATTTTTACAAGGAAATGGCGCTCACCATCAAGCAGGCGGCGGAGCTGGATTTTTCCCCCGTCTTCATCGGCGGTGACGGCTACAGCCCCAACATGTACGAGATCGCCGGGGACGCCATGGAAGGATCCTGGTGGGTCTCCCACTTCGACTACGACGATCCGGTTCTCCAGCCCGTTCTGGAGAAGTACCGAAAGCGTTACGGCAAGGATGCCACGGAGATCGGCAACGTGGTCTTCGCCTATGACATCATTTACTGGATCGCCGATGCGATCCGGCGCGCCGGCAAGGCCGAAGGCCCCGCCGTGCGGGATGCCCTGGAGAGCACCAAGGATCTCAAACTGACGCATTTCACCCTCACCCTCGACCCGAAGACACACAATCCTCTCAACAAGCCCGCGGCAATTCTCCAGTTCCGCAAGGGAAAGCCGGTCTACGTGGAGACCTGGCAGCCTCAGGTAACGTTCTGAGCGATGTCCTTGTTCGGTGCCTCCCGCAGCCATGTCGCGGGAGGCACCGAACTGTTTTTCACCATCCGCTGCAGCGTACTCGGCAAAAACAGTTGTGATGCGTTCCCGATGCGGCTATCATGGAACGGGTTCCTGCGGCGCCTCCGACAAAAGAGGAGGTGCCTGCGGAGCTGTTTTCCGACGAAGCACTGGCTGTTGAAAAGGACCATGGCGGTGTGAGACGAGCCGTGGCGGAGGCGAAGAGAAAAGAGGACGACAGAAGGATGGACGCGAACGAGACGAAAAAAGCCGCAGCGGAAAAACTCGCCCTTGTGAACGGGCGAGTGGTCACCATGGACGAAGATTTCCCGGAGGCGGAGGCGATTTTGTTCGAGGGAGGGCGCGTTCGTGCCGTGGGAGGATCCTCGGAGATCCGGCTTCTCGCCGGGGCCGGGGCGGAGGTGGTGGATCTCCGGAAAAGAACGGTTCTTCCCGGTTTTTGCGATACCCACATGCATCTCTTGGCCTACGGCTTCTCCCGGGAGCAGGTGGACCTGAACGGCTGCCGTTCCGTTGAGGAGCTGGTCCGTCGCGGGCAGGACCATCTCCGGGTGAACCCGGTCCCTCCGGGAGCATGGCTTTTCGGGAGGGGCTGGAACCAGGATCTGTTCGCGGAGAGGAGTCTTCCATCCAAAGAGGACCTGGACCGCATTTCCACGGCGCATCCCATCCTCTTCTCCCGCACGTGCGGGCACGTGGCGGCGGCCAATTCCGCGGCGCTCCGGGAGGCACATATCACGGTGGACCTCTCTGTTCCCGGTGGTGTGGTGGAGAAGAACGAGGTGGGAGAACCCTCGGGTATTCTCCAGGAAGCGGTGGTCTTCGAGTGGATGGAGCGGTTCATCCCGGATCCCTCTTTGGAGGAGATAGTCCGGATTCTCGAAAAGACCGCCGCGGAGGCGCTCTCTCAGGGGCTCACCACCGTGCACAGCGACGACTTCGGTGCGGGGCGGGGAGCGCGTGTCCTGGAGGCCTATCGCCTGCTTGCCGACTCGGGACGTCTTGGGCTGCGGATTCGGGAGGAGTGCCTGCTGCCTCGCCGGGAGGCGCTCGCCGGTTTTCTGGAAAGAGGTCTTCGTACCGGAGACGGGGACGACTGGTTCCGCGTCGGTCCGGTGAAGATTCTCGCCGACGGATCCCTCGGAGGCCGGACTGCGGCGCTTCGTGCCCCTTATGTGGACGATTCCTCCACATCCGGAGTGCCTATTCTTTCCCGGGAGGAGCTGACGGAGCTGGTTTCCCTCGCCCACGGGGCTGGCATGCAGGTGGCGACTCACGCCATCGGGGACCGGACCATTGAACTCTGCCTCGATGTCTTCGAAGAGGTGCTCACTTCCCTTCCTCGGGAGGCGAGGCACCGCATCGTGCACGTGCAATGCGGACACCCCGACCTGTTCCGGAGAATGGCCCGACTGGGTGTGTTGGGAGATGTCCAGCCCGTCTTCACCGCTTCGGACTGGCCCATGGCGGCCCCCAGGCTGGGGCCGGAGCGGGCCCGCTGGTACAATGCCTGGAAAACCATGAGGGAGTGCGGCGTCCATCTCTCCGGTGGCAGCGATGCTCCCGTGGAGCCGTTCAACCCTCTCTGGGGTCTGGCCGCAGCAGTGACCCGAAAGGACAGGAACGGCGATCCCTCCGGAGGATTTCAGCCCCAGGAGTGCCTTTCCCTGATGGAGGCACTGGAGCTCGTCACCACGGGAGGCGCCTTCACCTCCTTCGAGGAGCACCTCAAGGGCAAACTTCTTCCCGGCATGTTCGGGGATGCGGTGGTCCTGAACGAGGACCCCTTTACGGTGCCTCCCGAGATGATCAAGGATCTTGCCGTGGAGCTCACCGTGAGCGGTGGTGTCGTTCGTTACTGCAGAACCTGAGTTCTTCTCATCCTGCTGGCGTTGACCGAAGGGGGCGGGTGGATTATACTGAATTAACAGAATATAATCCGTCGTCGCAATCGTCGCTGAATATTTCGAAAACTCTGAGTGGCCCGGAGTGTCCGGGTCCTCGGAAACACGAAGGAGGAAACGTTCCATGTCCGTAACCGTGGAGGCGCTGCGCGACAAAAACCGTTTCACCATCACCGAAAAGGGCACTACGGATCTCCGCAATGCCATTGAGCATCGGGCCACGTGGTTTTACCTGCTGCTTGACGAAGCCCGAAAAAAAGGACTTTCCTGGGACGAGTTTGCCCGGGCTGCCATCTTTCGCTGCGGCCGCTTTCATGGAGAACATAAATTTTCTCCGACGGACTCGCTCGTGCAGTTCGCCCGGGAGTTCGCGAACGAGGACGTGCGGAAGATCTTCGAGATGGACGTCAAGGAATCCACGGAGGAACGGTTTGTCGTGGAATTCCACTATTGTCCGCTGCTTTCGGCATGGCTCAAGCAGGAGGTTTCCGCCGAGGACGCGGCACATCTCTGCGACATCGCCATGGATGGGGACCGGGGGATCATCGATGCCTTCCCCGCTTTTGCCTTCGATCTTCAGTGCACGCTCGCGGAAGGTGCGGAGGTTTGCCGGGTGGTGGTTACCCGAAGCTCTTCCGAATGATACGGTCATCCTGTGGTGCAGGAGAGGAGGTGAAGGCTACTCTAGACGGGCGCGTGCGGTTTGTTGAAACGTTGTCCGTTCCAGCCGGGCCGGGGGATTCCTGATCCCGTCGGCGTGTTTTCGGGAAATGGAGGTGCCATGTTGATGATGAAGAAAGTTCTTGCCCTGTCCTTCTGCCTTCTGCTCCTCGCCTCCGCGGCCTTCGCCGCGGACCCCATCAAGATCGGATATCTGGCCAACCTGACGGGCGACGCCGCCACGTGGGGCACGCACGAGCGGGACGGTGCCACGCTTGCCGTCGAGGAGATCAACGCCGCGGGCGGCGTGCTCGGGCGCCCCCTGGAACTCATCGTCTACGATGTCCGCGCTCGTGCGGAGGACGCCATCAACGCGGCCCGACGCCTTGTCCAGGAGGACAAGGTGGTTGCCATCGGTGGCACAAACTTCAGCGGGCTCAACATTTCCACCTATCCTATCGTTGCCGAGGCGAAGGTTCCCCAGATCGGCAGTTTCCCCACGAACCCCGCCGTCACGGTGGACCCGGCGACAGGGCAGGCACGGCCTTATGCCTTCCGCATCTGCTTCACCGATCCTTACCAGGGCAAGGTTATGGCGGAATATCTCTTCAACAAGCTGGGCATCAAGAAGGCCGCGATCATCCGCGACGTGGGTAGCGACTATTCGGAGGGACTTTCCGAGTTTTTCGTGAAGACCTTTGAGGGACTCGGCGGCACGGTGACGGCGAACGAAGCCTTCCGGGCCAACGACGTGGACTTCCGTGCGCAACTCACGAACATGAAGAACAGTGGTGCCGAGGCTGTGGCTATGCCCCTTCTCTACAAGGAAATGGCCCTCATCATGAAACAGGCCGCGGAACTCGGCTGGAAGCCGACCTTCATCGGCGGCGACGGCTACAGTCCTAACATGTTCGAGATCGCCGGCGATGCCATGGTTGGAAGCTATTGGGTCTATCACCTCAGTTTTGACGATCCCATGCTCGATCCTCTGAAAGCGAAATTTGAGAAACGGTTCGGAACGGCGCCCACGGAAGTGGTCAATGTTGTGGCGGCCTACGACATCGTCTACTGGATCGCCGACGCCATCACCCGTGCGGGAAGCACCGACGGAGAGGCTGTCCGGAACGCCATTGAGGACACGAAGGATCTGAAGCTCTTCCACTTCACCCTCACGGTGGACAAGGCAACTCACAATCCGCTCAACAAGCCCGCGGCCATTTTGCAGTACAAGGACGGCTCCGCGAAATTCCTCGAGATGTACGCACCGCAGTCCGAATTCTAAGTCCGAAACGGATCTTTTTTAGAGACACACACGGCAAAAGGGGGCG
>DIMS01000015.1:0-7152 GCA_002425685.1 Synergistaceae bacterium UBA5560
AATGAGAGAGGAGTCTTCCTTGAACAGCCCTCCCTTGAGGAGAAGCCGGATTGATTTTGGCGCTCCCCGCAGAAGTTGCCCCGCGAGGTTGCCGAGTTTTCTCGCCAGGGAAAGGTACGTTTTTTCGAGGGGAGGGAGCTGTCCCTCCATGAAAGGAAGATTCACCGCGTGCTCGTAGGGAAATCCTTTGAGGGCGTTCACGAGATTCGACGTGGCGATCTGGGCCACTGCGGACTGGGCCTCCCTGGTGTTCGCTCCGATGTGCGGGGTGAGCACGATTCGGTCCCGTAGGTCCTCCGCCAGAAAAGGATGTTCCTTTCCCGGAGGCTCTGCTCCGTAGACATCAAACGCGATCCCAGCGAGACGTCCTTCCCGAAGCGCTTCCGCACAGGCCCGTTCATCCACGAGGCCACCCCGGGCGCAATTGACGAGAAAACTCCCCCGTTTCATGGCCCGCAGGGCTTTTTCGTCGATCATTCCCCTTGTCTCCGCCGTAAGGGGAACGTGGAGGGTCACCACATCCGCCAGAGCCAGGGCTCCAGGAAGCTCCTCCGCGAGCGTCACTCCGAGCGATTCCGCTCGCGAGGCCGACACGTAAGGATCGAACGCGGAGACATCCATACCGAAGGAACGGGCGCGGAGAGCCACGTTTCCGCCGATCCTCCCCAGCCCCACGATGAGAAGACGTTTTCCGAAGAGCTGCGTTCCCATGAAGCGCTTGCGTTCCCACTCTCCGTCGCGAATGGATGCATAGGCCTGGGGAACCTTCCGGCAGAGAGCGAGGAGATTCGCCATGGTGAGTTCCGCCGCGGCGAGGGTGTTTCCCGTAGGGGCGTTGATGACCACCACACCCCGCCGACTCGCCTCGGCAATGTCGATGTTGTCCACACCCACTCCGGCTCGGGCGATGACCTTCAGACGCGTCGCACGGAGCAGCAGTTCACGGTCGACAGGGGTTCCACTCCTCGTGAGCAGTGCATCGTATCCTTCCACCGCGTCGAGAAGTTCCTCCCTCGACAGCCGGAGCTTCTGCTCCACCTGGATGTCGGGATCCCTTGCCAGCAGCTCCAGTCCTGTCTCGTGAACAGGCTCCGTGACGAGTACCTTGAACATGTCCTCACGCTCCTTCTTTATTCCATGCCGCGTACGCCGCCTCGAGAGCACCCGTTTTCGGATCGGCACCGCACTCTCGAAGGGCCGCATAAAGGCTTCCCAGATACAAGGCGATCTCCGGCCAGCCGAGATCGCCGTAATGGGCAAAGCGGATCAGGTCCTCCTTGAGCCGCCCCTGCCCCTCCGCCACCTCGACTCCGAGTTCACGAAGCGTCTTCTGCAGCCGTTTCGACATGCCGGGAACCCGCAGCGCCGTCACCCCCCAAGAGCGACGCGCCTCCTCCGCCACCAGAAGCGTGCACCCCAGAGCACGGACTCCTTCCGCGAAAGTCCGGGCGAAACGCCTTCGTGCGGCGAACCACCGGGCGTGACCGTATTCGCCGAGGAAGGCCAGGGCGGCATCGAGAGCGTAAAAGAGCGTCACCGGAGGCGTATAGGGATTCTGTGGCTCCACCTTGTCGAGAAACGTCCGGTGTGCCCGCAGGTCGAAGAAAACGCTCCGGGAAGGTGTTTCCTCCACAGCCTTCCATGCTTTCGGAGAGAGCCAGACAAGCGCAACGCCGGGAGGTGTGAGCAACCCTTTCTGGGAACTGGAGGCCAGACCATCCACGCCCCAGGTTTCGGGAGAACAGGGCATGCACCCGAGACTGCTCACGGCATCGACGAGAACGAGAGGACGGGGCTCCGGCATGGCTCGAACGATCCGCCATATGGGATTCGTGACCCCCGTGGAGGTCTCGTTGTGGGTGAGCAGAACGAGCCGCACATCTCCGTTTTCCTGAAGGGCTTCGCGGACCCGCTCCGGAGAGACGCTGCTCCCCCAGGGCACATCCACGGAAACGACATCTCCCCCCATGCGGAGAGCAATATCTCGAAAACGATCACCGAAGGCACCACAGGAAACGGAGAGCACTTTCATGCCCGGGCGAAGCATTCCGCCGAGCATTCCCTCCAGCGCCCCGGTCCCCGAACCGGGAAAAAGCAACACCGGTCCGTCCACGTGAAGGAGATCCCGAAGACGATTCTGAAGACGGCCGAGAAGGGAACCGAAATCCGGCTCCCGGTGACTCATCAGGGGCCGCGCCGCCGCCGCGGCGACCATGTCCGGCACCGGAACCGGACCGGGCGTACAAAGAAACTTTCCCATAAAACATTCCTCCCGTCTGCGCATTTCCCTTTGCAACACCACGCCCTTCCGGGCCTGTTCCCCTCTTCGGACATGACATCTTTCCCGTCGAAAAACCTGAAGTTCCATTGTGAACGGGAAACGAACAAGAGGGCCGGGAAACGCTCCCGGCCCTCTTCCGCATCGTCGTGGTGGAATACTTTCCGAAATATCCGCTACTTCCACTCCTCCATTTGCGGTGCCGGGAAACGCAACATATCCTCTCCCCAAGACCGGGAAGAGGAGCAGGTACCAGCGCCACAAAGAGATCGGGAGAAGAAGATCCAAAACATAACGCCGCCTCCAGAGAAAAATGTTGGTGTCACTTATAGCACCAATCCGTGCCGCGGTCAAGGAGGATTTCTAAACGAAAAGACAGTTTGACCGGCGTATGTCACCCCGTTTCAGGAAGGAAGGCGAACCCCTCATCGAAAAGGGCGCAACAGGCCTCGACGATATGGGGATCGTAGAGAGAACCCGCCTTGCTCTGCACCTCGCCGAGAGCACTCTCGATGCCGAGGGACGGTCTGTAGGGCCTATGGGAGAACATGGCCTCCACCACATCCGCCACAGCGAGCACTCGGGCCTCGACCATGATGGAATCTCCGCAAAGCCCCCTGGGATAGCCGGAACCGTTCAGGCGTTCATGGTGCTGGTGAACGATTCTGTCCAGAGGCCAGGGAAGGCGCACGGAACCGAGAATCTCCGCGCCGACCTCGGGATGTGTTTTGATGATCATGTATTCGATGTCGGTCAGCTTTCCCGGTTTGCTCAGGATTTCCGAGGGGATCTTGATCTTGCCGATGTCGTGCGTCAGAGACGCCATGAACACCGCATCAACCGTCTCTCTTCCCAGCTCGAGTTTTTCCGCGATGGCCTTGGCAAGCTCGGCCACACGCCGCTGATGCCCCGCCGTATAAGGGTCCCGAACCTCCACGAGCTTCGCCATGGTCCTTACCGCATCCCGCACGGACTCCTCCAGTCGCAGCAGGCTCTTCCGGAGATCCTCGTCCCGTTCGAGAAGACGACGCTGCATTTCTTCGGCTTCAGTGAGGTCCCGCAAGACGAGAACCGCTCCGACCAGCGCTCCCGACGTGGAAAAAATCGGCGAGGCGGAGACATTCACCGGCATGGAGACATCGGAGGCCGAGGCAAAAAAGGAAACACGGGTCGCACAGGAAACGCTCCTGCCTTCCCGCAATGCCAGCCCGAGAGGATCCACGTCCCCACCGTTGAAAGAGAGAAGCGTTCCGGCGGGCGGTCCCGCAGCGCGCTCCTCTCCGACGCCGGTAACAAGCTCCGCCCGAGGATTCATGGTCTTCACCCTGCCATGGGCGTCGGTGCTGATCACTGCATCTTCGAGACTTCGGAGTGTTCCGCGAAGCCATTGCTCCCCTTCCTTCAAAAGCCGCTCCATTTCGTGCTTTTTCAGTGCGACTTCGATGCTCGCCGGAAGAGTGAGATCGTCCACGGGCTTGAGTAGATATCCGTAAGGACTCGTCGCCTTGGCCCTCGCAATGGTTTCCTCGTCCGCGTAAGCAGTGAGGTAGATGATGGGGACATCGAAACGGCTGAGTATTCGTTGCGCCGTTTCGATACCGTCCTCGCCTCCCTTGAGGTGGATATCCATGAGAATGAGACGAAGAGGCGTGCGCTCCACGAAAGCGAGCGCCTCGTCGCCTGTACAGGCGACTCCCACCACGGAAAAACCCGCTCTGTCCAGCTTGTTCCGAAGATCCTGAGCAAAAATGAGCTCGTCCTCCACCAGAAGGATCGTTCTCTCGTCCGCCACGAAGAGCACCCCCTCTCCCCTTCTCTTTACAGGAATCGTTACTGCGGAGAAAACACGAGAAAAAAGACTGGAGGTTCGTCCGAACGGTGCAAGAGGCCCCCGAGAACTCCTTCTTTCCCGACTCTCATTTTCCCAAATCTTTTCAACTTTCACAACACCCTTGCAAAAGAAAGGACTGCTGTTTCAACGTTTTTCCGGAAGCCTTTCTCAAAAGCAGCCGGTACGGCAGGAACGTTCCGGAACGCGCTGGAACAAGAGAAAGAGGTGTCCGGCTTTTTGTTCCGACGAGCGCTGCATCGTGAGAATCCAGCGGACCGGACGAACCCGCACAGGATCACTCGAACATTCCGGTTTCGAAAAAAGAACTGCGGAACAGAAAATGCTCTTCGGGAACAAAAAACATCTCCCGGAAATCCACGAAGTGCCCTTGTCAAAAATCTCAACACAAAGACACTTGACTAACAAAATGAAGCATGCTAGAATGCAACTGTAGGCAGGTTGATCGCCTTCCTCCAAGGGCAGTAAGGCAACGGTAAGCAGTTTCCAAGGTAATGAGTGCCCCGTAGTTGGACACGTAAAGTAGGGTAGGTAGGGTGTGGTTGAGTAGCGTATGAAGAAATCTCCTCAAGAAAGCACCTTTGCAAGTCACTTTCGGACGGAACGGAAGGCGACGACCTGCCCCCTGAAAGACACGGAGACGACCGGAAAAATTTCCCCGGTCGTCTCCGTGTCTTTTCCGAAGCCTGTTTCTGCATCCCCTGTCAGGGGGCGACGCACTCCTTCTCACGGAACTCTTCCTCGTCGAAAACGTAGGCTTTCAAGGGAGGAAATCCGTTGAAGTTCACCGAACAATAGCTTTGCGTGTAGGCTCCGGTGGTAAAAAAGTACAGAAGATCCCCCTCCTCGATGTCAGCGGGGAGTTCGTATTTCTCGTTCTCGTAGAGAATGTCCACACTGTCGCAGGTCGGACCAGCGAGAATGACATGCTGACAGGGTCCGGTCCGTTCGGAGTAGATGGGATACTTGATCGCCTCGTCGAGTGTCTCGATGAGACCCCCGAATTTTCCCACGTCCAGATAAACCCAGTTGTATTGGTTGAACTCTGACTTCTTGGCAATGAGTACCACTTCTGTGACGAGAATGCCCGCGTCTCCCGCGAGAAATCTTCCGGGCTCGACGAAGACGTCGGGTAAATCATCGCCGAAGTCCTCCTGGAGAAACCGGGTGATCTCCCGGGTGTAGACCTCCGTGGCAAGGGTCGGCGCCCGGTAGTTCGCCGGAAACCCTCCTCCGAGATTGATCATCCGAAGAGCGATTCTCTGCTCTCTTGTCGCGTCAAAGAGATACTTACACGTCGCGATGGCATGGTCCCACTGGCCAATATCACGCTGCTGTGATCCCACGTGAAAGGAAATGCCGTAGGGATCGAGACCGAGTTCCGCCGCCGAGAGGATGATGCGGTAAATCGTGTCGGGATGGGCACCGAATTTTCTCGAGAGCGGCCAATCAGCTCCGCTTCCGTCGGTGAGGATGCGAAAGAACACGCGAGACCCCGGAGCGTTTGCCGCGATCTTGAGGACATCGCTGTCAGAGTCGGTGGCGAAGAGGCGCACTCCCTTTTGATACGCGTAGGCAATGTCACGAGCCTTTTTGATCGTATTGCCGTAACTGAGACGATCCGGAGAAACACCGAGACGCAGCATCTGATCCAGTTCATGGATGGACGCGATGTCGAAACAGGCTCCCTTGTCGATGAGCATGCGCAGAATCTGCTCGTTCGGATTGGCCTTCACCGCGTAGTAGATCTTCGCGAAAGGCAATCCATCCTGCAGTTCCTGGTACTTTCGCGCCACTTTCCACAGATCGATCACGAGAAAAGGCGTTTCCTTGTCCCGGCAGAACGTCTTGATACGCTGGAAACGCTCCTCCGAAATGTAGCGCTCCAGATCGAACTCGAAATCCTTTGTGCTTTCCACGTACCGCTCTCCCTTCTTGCTCATTCCCCGAGGTTCTTCCCCGAAATGAGGATGTCGAAAAACAGGGTAAGTGTACGCGCTGGGAAAGGGATTCGCAACAACGGAAGACCACTTGAGGCAACGGTTTTTCTGCTTTTTCCTCTCAATTCGATAACGGATCGGAGCATTTTTCTCAAAAGCAAAAATGCCACAGAGGAAACGTTTCGCATGCTTCAGACTCGAAGGACAAAGGCGGGAGAGAAAAATTCCTTGGTATAACGAGGGTTGTCATGCACGCGATAAGCCTGTCTGGCCGTATTTTCGCGCAATGCCCGAAAACCCGGACTCCATGCGGCGAAAACCAAACTGTCCGAGGGATGTTCCTCTCCCACGGAAGAAGCCGACGGAAGAAGCGTCGTCTGCCGTGGAACAAGTCCGACCACACGCCCCCCCGCAACCTGAGATGCGCGAAACAGTGCTTCCCGAAGCTCCCTGGAAGGACTTCCTTCCACATCACCATGAGGATAAAAAGGGAAACGCACGTCCTCTCGCTGCTCGAGCCGCGCTTTTCGCCTCGGGGTGTACTGTTCGACGAATTCCTCATAACTCGGCCACAGAAGCATCCTTGCGTTCATGATCGTTCCATCCCTGGTGGAGAGATATTTTCCATGCTTTGTTCTATTCTAGCGAAGGAATAACACTGCGCAAGTCCCGTTGTTCATGATTCTGAAGAATCATACAAGGCCGGGACAAAAAACCGAACTCCCGAAGAGCCGTACGATCGGGTGGGGCCGACGGTAGGACACTTTTTCAAGAAACCGCGAGTAAGGTCCAGCGCACGTTCCTGCGTACAAAAGTGGTATACTCTCCTCGAAACAGGCAAAGAAGCACATCGAGCCCGAGGCGGAGCACGCCGGAGCTTGCTTCGAAAAAGGACANNCCGGACAAGAGACTCCCGCCTCGCGAGGGAATTCCGGCCTGGGAAAACGAGAGAGAGCAGCAAACATCCATGAGGAGCTTCACATTCTGCAAGAGGAGGAATCGTCATGTCCGCGCAAATGTGGGAATCTTTGTACTCGGAGGTAGGGCGCACTCTGAAACCTTCGCCCATTCGGGAGCTGTTGAAG
>DIMS01000015.1:7175-11315 GCA_002425685.1 Synergistaceae bacterium UBA5560
TTCGAGGAGGCATCGGGAATCCTCGCGAGCAAGGGGAAAGAAGTCCTGCAGTACGGCGCCACCGAGGGATACGAGCCGCTCAAGGCTTTTCTCGCGGAATGGATGGCGCCCCGCATGGGACGTGTGACCGCGTCGGAGGAAATGTGCATCACCACGGGCTCGCAGCAGGTCATGGATCTTTTCGCCGCAGTCATGCTCGACCCCGGTGACGTCGTCATCGTCGAGGCTCCTACCTATCCGGGAGCACTTCATTCCTTGAAAAACCGGGGAGCCCGCTTCGTCTCCGTTCCCTGCGACGCAGAGGGCATGCAGGTNNTCTTCTTCCCGGCATCATCGAATCTCTGCGCAAGGAAGGCAAAAAGGTCAAGTTCATCTACTCCATCGTGAACTTCCAGAATCCCTCAGGATATACCCTGTCGACAGCTCGTCGGCGCACCCTCCTTGAAACAGCACGACAATATGGCCTTCCCATCTTCGAGGACGACCCCTNNTCGAAATCTCCCATCGCTTCCAGATCCCCATCTTCGAGGACGACCCCTACGGCCATCTTCGCTTCGACGGCGAACACGAGCCCACGATCTTCTCCATGGACAAGGAAGGAATCGTGCTCTACGCCTGCTCTTTCTCGAAGATTCTCGCTCCGGGAACCCGCGTGGCTTGGGTTGTGGGTCCCAAGGACATCATCCGGAAAATGGTCATGGTCAAGCAGGGAAGCGATCTCTGCACCAGCGTGGTAGCACAGGCCCTGGTGTACGAATATTGCCGCCTCGGACATCTCGACGGATTTCTTCCCAAGATCCTCTCTCACTATCGGCACAAACGGGACGGCATGGCGAAGGCCTTCCGGGAGTGTCTCCCGGAAAAGACGGAATATGCCATTCCCCAGGGGGGCTTTTTCTTCTGGCTCCGCCTCCCCGGAATCGACACGAAAGAACTTTTCTACAAGGCCGTGGATCGCGGCGTAGCCTTCGTCATCGGCGAATCCTTCTTCCCTGGCGGGGGCGGAAACGAGTTCGCCCGGACCTGCTTCACCTTCGCGAGCGAGACCGAGTGCGAAGAGGGGGCGAAACGACTGGCCCTCGCCATCGGCGACCTGGGAAAGTGACGCACCACCCGCGCTGCACCCGCACGCGGACTCCGGAACACGAACAAGCCCCCGCCTTTCCGGCGGGGGCTTGTTTCTTTCCGTGGTACCAGCCGGCCAGCGCAACTCCGGCCATTCGTTCCTCCCCGGACAATCCGAACAGGGAATTCCTCAAAGAACCCGCGCCGAAAACCCAGAGGACATGTCAGGGATACCTCCCCTGCGTCTGAGACAACGTATCGCGAAAGGACTCGCCTTTCCTCGGAACGGACGCCCCCGCGCTCTATGCGGTATAATCCGGACAAGAGCGGAACAAAGACACGACAAGGAGGCAGAGACATGACGTACTGGGAGAAGCTCTACAGCCATGCGGCCCTGGGCCTGAAACCGTCCCCGATCCGGGAGATTCTTCACTTGATCCGCAAACCCGGCATGATCTCCTTTGCCGGAGGAATGCCCGATCCGGACATTTTTCCCGTGGAGCAGTTCGCCGAGGCCTCGGGGATTCTCGCAACGCAGGGGCGAGACGTCCTGCAGTACGGCACCACCGAGGGGTACGATCCTCTCAAGGAGTTCATCGCCACATGGACGGAACCCCGTATGGGGAGAAAAACGGACCCAACCTCGGAAATCCTCGTCACCAGCGGCTCCACCCAGGTCGTGGACCTGCTGAACTGGGCACTCGTGAACCCCGGGGACTGCATCGTCACCGAAGATCCGACATTTCTCGGATCGACGCTGAATATGCACAACCACAGCGCGGAAATTCTCACCGTTCCCTGCGACAGCCAAGGAATGAGAACGGACATGCTGGCCGAACGCCTCGAACAAGCCCGTCGGGAAGGCAAGACGGTGAAGTACATCTATTCCATCGTGAACTTCCACAATCCTCTCGGGTGCACGCTTTCGACGGAGAGGCGACGCAAACTCCTCGACCTGGCCTACGCGTACGACATTCCTGTCCTCGAGGACGACCCTTACGGCTATGTCCGCTTCGACGGGGAGCACCTTCCCTCTCTCTTCTCCATGGACGACCGGGGTATCGTGCTCTTCGCCTGTTCCTTCTCGAAGGTCCTCGCGCCGGGCACACGCATCGGCTGGTGCACGGGCAACAAGGAGATCATCCGTAAAATGGCGGTGTTCAAGCAGGGTGTGGATGTCTGCACCAGCGTCGTGGCCCAGGCCATGGTCTACGAATACTGCCGCCTCGGTCATCTGGAGAGCTTCCTTCCGCGGATCATCGACCATTACCGGAAAAAACGGGACGCCATGGAAGAAGCGTTCCGTCGCTACCTCCCCCTTGAAGAGGTGTCCTGGGTGAAACCTCAGGGAGGGTTCTTCTACTGGATGGAAACGCCCCGCATCGAGGCGAGAAAACTCTTCGAGAAGGCCATCGAGAACAACGTGGCCTTCGTCCTGGGCGAACCCTTCTATCCCAACGGGGGCGGGCTCCACAATTTCCGCATGTGCTACACCTTTGCGTCCCCCGAGCAGATTGACGAGGGATGCCGTCGCCTCGGCACCGCCATGAAGGAATTGCTGCGCTGAAAAAACGCTTTCCGACCCTTTCCAGTCCTGACGATACCCACCGGCTCGGGCCGACAGCCCGTGCCGCGCACGGTTCCGGCATAGGCACTGGTTCCGACGCGGAAGGAAGCCACCGGTGGGCTCGAAAGACAGCACGATCATACGGGAGGTACATCGATCATGTCCGTTTCCGTGTTCCCCACACCCGCAACACCCTCCGAATTCACGTCGGAGGCTCTCGGCATCACCCTTTTCGAGGAGGATCTTTCCCGCCTCGCAGAACTGGGAAGTCCCCTGGCACCCCTTCTCACCGAGGCTGCGGAACTCCATCGCTTCTCCGGCAAAAAGGAACAGGCGTTTTCCCTGCCGCTTCCGTCTTCCCTGGGGATCTCCGCCGTCCGCCGGGTCTATGTGGCGGGCATGGGGCCCTCCGCCAAGGCGACTTGCGATGCCTGGCGCTTCGCCGCTGCGGGAATCGCAAAAAGCGCCGCCAGGGACAAGGTGACCGACCTGCTGCTCTGGAGCCCCGGCGCACTCGAACCCCCCTGCGGCATTCCGAAGGGCACCGCCACCAAAGCACTTGTAGAGGGAACGCTTCTGGGAAACGACCGGGGCACCTCGTTCCGCACCAAAAAGGAGGACGACGACAACGGAGAAGCGTCGCTCGCACGCCTTTCCGTCGCCGGAGGCACCGAAGAGGACCTGACCGCAGGGCTTCTGTTCGCTGAGGCCCAGCTCTACGCACGCCATCTCGCGAATGAACCGGGCAACATGGTGAACCCCTCGGTCCTCGCCGAACGGGCCCAGGCACTCGCCCTGGTGGAGGGACTCGAATGCACCGTCCACGACGACGCGGCGATCCGCGAGATGGGCATGGAAGGGCTCTGGTCCGTCGGCAAGGGCTCCAAGACGCCGCCCCGCCTCATTCATCTCGTGTACCGCCCCGGCGGAACACCCCGAAAAAAGGTGGTCCTCGTCGGCAAGGGTCTCACCTTCGACAGCGGCGGTCTGAACATCAAGACGGAAGGACACATGCGCACCATGAAAGGCGACAAGAGCGGCGCCTGCGTCGTTCTTGGAGCCATGCAGGCCGTGGCGCGTCTCCATCCCGACCTGGAGGTGCACGCCCTCGTGGGCGCCGCGGAAAACATGCCCGACGGCGGCTCCTACCGCCCCGACGACGTGTTGCGTGCGAAAAACGGAAAAACCATCGAGATCGACAACACCGACGCGGAAGGGCGCGTCACTCTTGCGGACGTTCTCTGCTTCGCCTCCGAGATCGCTCCCTCCATGATCATCGACGTGGCCACCCTCACGGGTTCCTGCGTGGTGGCCCTCGGCGAGTACACGGCGGGGCTCTTCTCCACTTCCGACGAACTGGCGGAACACATCTACACCAAGGGGAAAGAGGCGGGCGAGCGTTTCTGGAGACTTCCCCTCGACGACGAGCGCCTGCGCAAGAAGATCTCTTCGCCCATCGCGGATGTGGTGAACTCCGGCGGCCGCTACGGCGGCGCCATCACCGCCGC